>NZ_CP046104.1:943928-1258571 GCF_009707425.1 Micromonospora sp. WMMC415
AACGCGCGGCCGGCCGGCAGTGCGGTGGCGACGAGGTGGCCGGGGAAGGGTGACTGGGCGGGGCTCGTGACCAGACCGTGGCCGAGTGGGAAGCGGAGCACGTTCTCCACCAGCGCGTCGCGGTCGACGAGCAGCACGGGCAGGAGCGCGGCGACCGGCAGGCCGACGGCGCCGGCGGCCACCCGCCCCCCGGCGCGCCGGGTCGTTCCCCAGATGATCAGGACCAGGGCGACGGGCCACGCGAAGAGTTTGAGCGCGCCGGCCAGGCCGACGGCCACGCCGGCTCGACCCGGCCGGCCGGCGGCGGCGAACGCGAGCGCGAGCAGGCAGAGCGCGAGGACGGGAAGGTCGTCACCGCCGGTGGCGAGGGTGAGCGCGCAGACGGGCAGCACGGTGGCGGCCTGGACGGCACGCAGCAGCGCCGCGTCCCGTCCGCCCGGCGCGCCGGGGACGCCGCTCCGCCGGAGGGTACGCACGGCGAGCGCGAGCGCCGCGGCGGTGGCGAGCGCGAACCACACCCGGGCGTCGGTCCAGGTGGCGTCGACGGCGGCCCGTGGCAGGCCGAAGAGGGCCATGCCCGGCTGGTACGGGGTGTAGCCGAGCAGCTGTTCACCGGGGGGTAGTGCGGCGATCGCGTCGTGCCCGAGGTAGGGGGTGCCGGTGTCGACCAGGCGGTGCCCGGATTCCTCGACGACGATCACCTCCTCCTGTGCCCGGTCGGTACGTCCACCGGCCCGTTCGGTGCTCTGCAGGATCGCCGGGAGCAGGGCGGTGGTGGCCCAGGCGAACGCGGTGACCGCCCAGCGGGCGGAGAGGCCGGTCAGCGGCGAGGCGGGGTGGCGGCGGCGGATCAGGAGCTGAGCGGTGACGGCGAGGCTGGCGAGCAGGTACCCGGCGGCGGCGACCGCGCCCCAGGCCCGGTGCGGGAGCAGCGTGGAGGTCAGTGCGGTGACCGCGGCGAACGCCGCCGAAGCGGCGTACAGGGTCAGGTCGAGGGCGAGGCCGCCGCTGGCGGTGTCGAGGACGCGCCAGCCGCGGCGGCGGACGGTCGGGGCGGCGACGGTCACGCGGGCCAGTCTGGCAGACCCGGCGGCCGGTGGGTCAGGCCGGCTGGTTGCGGCCGCGGGCCGTGGATCGGCGACTGGCGGGCAGGCGTACGACCGCACCGGCGTCGTGGAGCGGCGGCGCCAGCAGGCCGGGGCGGCCGCCGGAGCCGCGCCGCAGGGCGGCCAGCAGCGTGCCGGCGGGCATCGGCCGGGCGAAGAGGTGGCCCTGGCCACCCGTGCAGCCCAGCTCCCACAGGGCGCGGCGCTGCGGTTCGTTCTCCACGCCCTCGGCGACCACGGTGAGGTCGAGGCTGCGCCCCAGATCCAGAGTGGAGCGGATGACGGCGGCGGCTTCGACGGAGCTCTCCATCTCGGTGACGAAGCTGCGGTCGATCTTCAGCTCGTGCACCGGGATGCGGGAGAGCAGCGAGAGGGACGAGTACCCGGTGCCGAAGTCGTCGAGGGCCAGCCGGACGCCTTCGTCGCGGAGCCGGCTGAGCACCCGGTCGACGACGTCGAGCTGGCTGAGGGTGAGCGTCTCGGTGAGTTCCAGAACCAGGCGGTCGGGGGGCAGGTCGTGGGCGCGTAGGCGGGCCAGCACCGAGCCGGGGAAGCGGGCGTCGAGGAGGCTGCGGGGTGACACGTTGACCGCGACCGGCACGTCGAACCCGGCGTCCCGCCAGGTGCCCGCGGCGACGAGCGCCTGGTCGAGGATCGCCTCGGCGAACGCGGGCAGCAGGCCGGAGCGCTCCACGGCCTCGAGGAAACGCAGCGGGTCGATCATGCCGTGGGTCGGGTGGTGCCACCGGGCCAGCGCCTCCGCGCCGGTCACCGCGCCGGTGCCGAGGTCGACGATCGGCTGGAAGTTGACGGTGAACTCCTGGTCCGCCACGGCGCGCGGCAGGTCCCCGCCGAGGGTGAGCCGGGCGACGTCGGCGGTGTCCCGGTTCGGGGCGTACGTGGAGATGCGCTGGCCGGCCCGTTTCGCCTGGTACATCGCGACGTCCGCGCGGCGCAGCAGCTCGGCCATGCCGCCGGTGGCGGGAGCGGCGGCGATGCCGCCGCTCGCCTCGACGCTGATCCGCATGCCGTCGAGGTCGAACGGCTCGTGCAACGTGGTGAGCAGGGCCTCGGCGCGGTGCGCGGCCACCGCCGGGGCCGGCAGCCCGCGCAGGAGTACGGCGAACTCGTCGCCGCCCAGCCTCGCCACCAGGTCGGTGGGCTGGGCGGCACCGCTCAGGCGTTCGGCGACCTGCACGAGCACCTGGTCCCCGGCGGCGTGCCCGAGGGTGTCGTTGACCTCCTTGAAGTGGTTCAGGTCGATCAGGACGAGGGCGGTCACCCCTTCGGCGTGCCGGCCGCTGAGGTGCTCGGTGCCCTGGTCGAGCAGGTGCCGGCGGTTCGCCAGCCCGGTCAGCGCGTCGTGCGTGGCCGCGTACGCGTGCTCGTCGGCGACCCGGGCCAGCTCGGCGTACGCCTGCGCGTTGCGCACCGCCGTGCACAGCGCGGACGCGAAGGTGCGCAGCGTGTACTGCTCGCGTTCGGAGAGCTGCACCGGCCCGCGGAACCGGAGCCGCAGCAGCCCGACGCCGGTGGCCCGGTCGTGGCCCTCCAGCGGGGTGGTCAGCACCGTGCCGTCGACCGTCGTCGGCTCGGCGGCCGGCCCGTCGTAGGTGATCGTGCCGGCCGCGCCGCGTACCGTGCGGTCGCCCTCGCGCAGCTCGATCTCGACCTCGTCGGCGCTGAACAGCTCGGTGGCCTGGGTGACGGCGGTGGTGAGGACCTGGTCGAGGTTGACGACGTTGAGCGCGTCGGTGGTGCGGGCGAGTCGCTGCCACGCCTGCTGCTCGGTGCGAGCCTTGACCCGATTGGAGTAGAGCAGGTGCAGGCTGAGGACCAGCGGCGGCACGGCGAGCAGGAGGCGGTTGTCCATCCGGAGCGTCAGGACCGTGCCCACGACGACCAGGAGCCGTGCCAAGGCATCGGTCAGACGGAGGTCCCAGTCCTGGCGGAAGAGCGAGCCGAGTGATGTGCCGGTGGCCATGGCGATAACTGGCAGCGTGATCAGCTCGTCGATCACCACGGCTGCCAGGTAGGCGATGGCCAGGGGCGCGATCACGGAGTACAGGCCGTCGCCACCGAGGTAACTGGCGGTGCCGTGCAGGACCGCGCCGGCTGCAGCCGCCACGACCATGTTCTTTCCGACCCCGAACAGCGCCTTGAAGGGTGGGATCCGGGTCAGGGCCGTGCCGACCGCGACGCCGATCCCCGTCGCCACCACGACGAGCGAGGTCGGAGCGAGAGCGAGGCCGATCATGATCGCTGTCTCGGTCCAGGCGATGTAGTGCTGTGTCGCGCGGATCCGTATGCGGACCTTGACGGTGAACCCGAGCGCCACGAGGAATGTCAGTGCCGCGCCGACGACCGCTGTGTCCCGTACCGGGTTGCGGACGAGGGAGGCTACCGAGACCAGCGCGGCTGCGCTCGCAAGCACGACGACGAGACCGACTAGCAGCCGTAGCCGCCGATCGGTCCCGGTCCGTCGAGCTTGTGGAGCCACCCAACGTCCTCGCGTCGACACTGAGAGGGCTTACGCTCCGCAAGACTACTGTGATTCCGCCACATGAAGTAGGTGGCTCAGCCCCATTCGTGCGAGTTCATTTCGACCCCCAGCGGTAGTGATTGCTGTGCGGAGGTCAGCTTAAGCGGCTTAGCGCCACCTTTCGGCCGATAAATGTCTTTATATGCAAAATAAGCCAATACGATGACAGATCGCTACGATCCGTCCCTGCCCGCTAACCCGATGCTCAAGATGTGGGGGTGCCCTATGAGTGCCACAGGGGAGATCCGGTAAGGCCTCGTTAGCAGTGTGACGGCCTCGCCTCGCCTTTTCATCAATGGTTCGGACTGAGGTGTTAGCGGTCGGGCGGTGCTGCCAATCGGTGCGGCAATCACTACCAAGCAGGACATTTCAATCATGTTTTCGCGGTAACTAAACTTCGGAACATGACGTCATGAATGTCGGCACGCGGAGTTGAGGCTCTTGGAGATTCACGTTCTCGGCGGGCTGTCGGTGCGAGTCTCGTCGGGCGACGTCCACCTCGGAACACCGAAGCAACAGACGGTCCTGGCGATGCTGGTAACCGCACCCGAACATCTGGTGACGATTGACGAACTGGTCGATGAGGTGTGGGGTGCGCAGCCACCCCGATCCGCCGTACCGAACGTTCGCACCTATGCCGCCAACCTCCGCCGAACCCTCCAGGGACTCGACTCCGCCGGTGCGCTCATCGTCCGGAAGGGGGATGCGTACCGCTTGCACCTCGGGCGGTGCGAGCTGGATCTCATTCGGTTCACTGCCGAATGCGAGGAGGCCCAGGCCCTGATCGGCCGGCACGACCGGGAGTCCGCCGCGAACCTCCTGGCCCGGGCGGTCCGCCGATGGCGGAGCCGGATGCTCGCCGGAGTTCCCCTCGGACCGATTCTCTCCGCGCGCGTGGCTGCTGCGGAGGAGCAGCGGCTGCGCGCCACGGAACTTCTCGCGCAGCTGTGGATCGAGTTGCAGCGACACGAGCAGGCCGTGCCCGCGTTGCGCGAGGTCCTGGTGCGTGATCCGCTACGCGAATCGACCCACGCGCTGCTCGTCCGGGCGCTGCACCTTCGCGGTGATCGGGCGGCGGCGCTCGACGCGTACGAGGCCGCCCGGACCGTGCTCGAGGAGCAGCTGGGTGTCGTGCCCGGCGCGGAACTCCAGCGGGTGCGCGAACTTCTTCGCGACCCGCCCGCAGCTGGCCGACGGGTTCCACCGGCCATCGGTGTACCAGGCCCGGTGAACCCGGTCGGTGGGGTGAGCGGAGAGCGGGTGGACGCGTCGCCCAACTGGCTGCCGCGGCCCGTGCCGCAGTTCATCGGGCGCGGCGAGACGGTCAATCGGCTGCTGGCCGAGACCAGCCGAATCGAGAAGCAGATGTCCCCGGTGCATGTCATCGACGGTATGGCCGGCAGCGGGAAGACCACGACCGCCGTGCATGCGGCCCGGCTGCTCGCACCGCGCTACCCGGACGCCGCCCTCTTCATCGACCTGCGGGGACACGAAGGTTCGGGTGCGATCGACGCCACCGCCGCAATGGGGGTCCTCCTTCGGCAGCTCGGCGTGCCAGCCGGTCGAATACCGTCCGACCGGGACCTGCGTGTCGAGCTCTGGCGTCGTGAGCTCGCCGGCCGGCGCAGCATCGTGGTCCTCGACAACGCCGCCAGCGCCGACCAGGTCGCACCTCTCCTGCCGGTGACTCCCGGAACCCTGGTGATCGTCACGTCTCGTCGCCGACTCTTCGGCCTAGACGCCGGCCCCCCGCACTCACTGCCAGTACTGAGCACCGAGGAAGGACTGGCCCTCCTCGAAGCGACCGCCGGCGCGGCACGAATGGCGGGGCAGGCCGAGGCTGCGGCAACCGTCGTCCGCCAGTGTGGGCACCTCCCGCTGGCCATCCGGCTCGCGGGGTCCCGGCTCGCAAACCGTCCGGCGTGGCGGGTGTCGCACCTGGCGCAGCTTCTGCAGGACAGCGCCGGTCGACTCGGGCACCTGGCGGCGAAGGACCGGTCGGTCGCCGGGGCGTTCGCCACGTCGTACGAGCTTCTGGAGCCGTCCGCGAAACGTTTGTTCCGGCTACTCAGTCAGCATCCGGGCGGCGACCTGAGCCTGCCGATGGCAGCAGCGCTGGCCGGCCTGCCCGCCGACATCACGGAACTCGCGCTGGACGAACTGGTCGACCTCCACCTGGTGGAGGAGATCGCAGCCCGGCGGTACCGGATGCACGACCTCATCCGCCAGTATTCCCAGGAGCTGTCGCAACGCGACGACACGGGCCAGGAACGTGACCGCGCACTGTCGGATCTGCTCGATTTCGTGCTGCACACAACACTCCGTGCGGCATTGACCGTGGAGCCCAAGTTTCTCCGGCGTCAGGTTGCCCTGGACACACCGCGTAGGCCCGACCTCGTACAGGTGCCGGACGCCCCCACCACGGAATGGCTGGAGGCGGAGCGCAGCAACCTCGTGTCGCTCGTCGCGACGGCCCGCCGACGCGGCCTTTACGGGCAGACCTGGCGCCTGGCCCGGGTCCTGTGGCGGTTCCTCTACATCCGCGCCTATTTCGACGACATCATCACCACGCACGCCCACGGTCTGGCGGCCGCCCGGGTACTCGGCGACAAGCGGGCGACGGCGATGATGCACAACTACCTGGCCTCCGCCCATTTACGGATGTCCGAGTACGGGTCCTGTCTCGAGCACCTCGCCGCCGCGGTGGAGATCGCCGAGGAGCTCGGCGATCGCCCGAGCATCGACCGCTACCGAGCAAACATGGTCGCCGTGTACTGGATACGCGGGGACCTGGCCGAGGCCGTCGAGGTGGGCTACCGCGGCCTACGTACCCGCCGCTACCTCGAAAGCGACGAGGTCCCGAGCTTCCTGCCGAACATCGGCCTCGCGCTGACGGCTCTGGGCCGCTACGACGAGGCGCTGCGGATGCATCGCACCCACCTCTTTCACGCTCGACAGAACAGGAACTACTTCCACATCCTCAACGCCCTCGGCCACATCGGTTCGGTCAAGAGCAGGATGGGTCGGCATGTCGAGGGGATCCGGCTGATGTCCGCCGCGTTGGCCTTGCGCGACCGGACCGGCCACCGGTACGCGGAGCCAGAGGTGCGCAACGACATCGGAGTAGCGCTGCGACACCTGGGACATCTCGATGAGGCGGTCGAGCAGCACGAACTCGCCGCCAAGCTGGCTGTGGACTCCGGCGAACGGCACGTGGAGGCCGCGGTTCTCAACGACCTGGCGTTGACCCTGGCCCAGGCAGGGCGGACGGAGCGGCCCGTGGACCTGCACCGAGCGGCGCTCCGCATCGCGACCCGCATCGCGCACCCGTACGAGCAGGGGCGCGCGTTGGCGGGTCTCGCCGAGCAGGCCCTGGCGGAGGACGCGGCCGAGGCGCGCCGGTATTGGGAGCGGGCCTTGGCGATCTTCCGGCGGATGGGCGTGCCGGAGCGGTTCGAGGTCGAACGCCGTCTAGCCGAGCTCCCGAGCCGGCGCAACCCGCTGACCTGCTGATACAGGGCTTATCGATTTCTTATCGCGGGCACCGCTAGCCTCTGTCGGGTCGGCGACGGGGGAGGTTCTGACTGTTGGCAGAACCTGGATCGCCGGAGCGCCCGCCGTCGGGGTCATCCCCCAGCGACCTCGACGGCGGGTCGACCGGGCGACGCCCGGCCCCGGCCTCCACGGCCGGGCGTCCCTGCGGCACACGCACCGGACACACCGGCGGGACTGGTCGTCCCCAGCCGATAGGCTCGCCGGCGTGACGGATTCCGGGCAGCTCACCCACGTCGACGCCGCCGGCGCGGCCCGCATGGTCGACGTCTCCGCCAAGCCGGTCACCGGGCGGCTCGCCGTCGCCGCCGGCCGGCTCCGCACCACGACCGAGGTCGTCGACCTGCTGCGCCGGGACGGGCTGCCGAAGGGCGACGCGCTCGCCGTCGGCCGGCTGGCCGGCATCATGGGCGCGAAGCGCACCCCCGACCTGATTCCGCTCTGCCACCCCATCGCCCTGCACGGCGTCACCGTCGACCTGACCCTCACCGAGGACACGGTCGAGATCACCGCGACGGCCCGCACGGCGGACCGTACCGGCGTCGAGATGGAGGCGCTCACCGCCGTCGCGGTCGCCGGCCTGGCCCTGGTGGACATGGTGAAGGCGGTCGACCCGGCGGCCTCCGTGGACGCCGTGCGCGTGCTCCGCAAGGAGGGCGGCAAGACCGGCGAGTGGGTCCGCCCGGAGGACCGGCCGTGATCCGGGCCCGGGTGGTCGTGGCCTCCAACCGCGCCTCCGCCGGGGTGTACGCGGACACCAGCGGCCCCCTGCTCGCCGCCGGCCTCCGCGAACTGGGCTGCCAGGTGGACGAGCCGGTCGTGGTGCCGGACGGCGATCCGGTCGGTGCGGCGCTGCGCGCCGCCGCCGCCGACGGGGTGGACGTCGTCGTGACCAGCGGCGGCACCGGCATCAACCCGTCGGACCGCACTCCCGAGGTGACCCGGGCCCTGCTCGACCACGAGATCCCGGGCATCGCGGAGGCGATCCGCGCGTACAGCCGGGACCGGGTGCCCACCGCGGTGCTGTCGCGGGGGGTGGCGGGCGTGCTGGGCCGCATGCTGGTGGTCAACCTGCCGGGCTCGACCGGCGGCGCCCGCGACGGGCTCGCCGTGCTCGGCCCGATCCTCGCCCACGCCGTCGACCAGATCCGCGGCGGCGACCACTGACCTGGCCACCGGCTCCCCGGCCGGCCGTGACCGCCGCATCGTCTCCCGGCGACCGCTGGGTGGGCGCTCGACCCACTGGACCGGCGGTGGCGGGCACGCCCCGATACGCTCGTCCGGTGAGCACGGATACCGCATCGGCCGCCGACCGGGTCGCCGCGCCCCCACCGGCGAGCTGGGAGGAGGCGCGCTCCCGGGTGTACGCCGTGGGCCTGGCCGCCGCGCTGCCCACGGTCAGCCGGCCGCTCGCCGAGATCGACGGGCACACCCTGGCCGAGCCGCTGACCACCCGCACGGCGCTGCCGGCGTTCCCCACCTCCAGCGTGGACGGCTGGGCGGTGCGCGGTGCCGGCCCGTGGCGGGTGGTCGGGCGGGTCCTGGCCGGCAGCACCCCGGCGCCGCTGGCCGAGGACGGGACAACCGTCGAGATCGCGACCGGGGCGATGGTCCCGGAGGGCACCACGGCCGTGCTGCGGGTCGAGGAGTCGAGCCGTACGCCGGACGGGCGGGTGGCCGGCACCCCGCGGCCGGCGCCGGAGTGGCGCGAGCCCGGCGAGGAGGCGTACGACGGGGAGGAGCTCCTCCCCGCCGGCACCCCCGCGGACCCGGCGGTGATCGGTCTGGCCGCCTCCTGCGGGCACGACACCCTGCGGGTCCGCCGGCAGCCCCGCGCGGCGCTGCTGGTCTTCGGTGACGAGCTGCTGACGGTGGGTCCCCCCGGGGCCGGCCGGGTCCGGGATGCGCTGGGGCCGTCGGTGCCGGCGTGGCTGCGCCGCTACGGCTGCGTCGTGCGCCCCTCCGACGTGGTGGGGCCGGTCGCGGACACACTGCCGGCACACGTGGGCGCGCTGCGGGGCGCGCTGGCCAACGCCGACCTGGTCTGCACCACGGGTGGCACGATGCACGGCCCGGTCGACCACCTGCACCCCGCGCTGGAGGCGCTGGGCGCCGACTACGTCGTCAACACCGTCGCGGTGCGTCCCGGTTTCCCGATGCTGGTGGCCCGGCTCGTCGGCGCCGACGGTCGGGTGCGGTTCGTCGCCGGGCTGCCCGGCAACCCGCAGTCCGCGATCGTCGCGCTGGTGTCGCTGGTCGCCCCGCTGCTCGCCGGCCTCGCCGGCCGTCCGATGCCGGCGCTGCCGTCCGCGACGCTCGCCGAGCCGATCCCGGGTCGGGGCGGCTACACCCACCTCGCGCTGGTGCGGCTGGACCGCACCGCCGGCACCGCCCACCCGGTCCGGCACGTCGGGTCGGCGATGTTGCGGGGGCTGGCCGGTGCCGACGGGTTCGCAGTGATCCGTCCGGGGACGTCCGGGGAGCCGGGAGACCGGGTACCCGTCGTGCCACTGCCGCTGCTGCCCGGGGAGCGTGCGTGGTGACCGCGCCCACCGCCGCGTTCGGCGAGGTGACCGAACGCCCGCTCGATCTCGCCGCGCACGAGGCGGCGGTCGCCGACCGCCGGGCCGGTGCGGTCGTGTCGTTCCAGGGCGTGGTCCGCGACCACGACCACGGGCGCGCCGTGACCAGCCTCGAGTACGAGGGTCACCCCAGTGCCGAGCGGGTGCTGCGGGAGGTCGCCGCCGAGGTCGCCGCCGACCCCGACGTGTACGCGGTGGCGGTGTCGCACCGGATCGGCCCGCTGGAGATCGGTGACGTGGCGCTGGTGGCGGCGGTCAGCACGGCACACCGGGCCGCCGCGTTCGCCGCCTGCGCCCGTCTCGTCGACGAGGTGAAGGCGCGCCTGCCGATCTGGAAGCGGCAGGTGTTCGCCGACGGCACCGAGGAGTGGGTGAACTGCCCCTGACGGCCGACCGGCCTGCTCGTCCCGGCACGGTGTGCCCGAACCGCGCCTCCCGTCCCGGGCGACCGGTGACGCGCAATAGGCGCGGCCGTCAGCGGCGGTTGGTCACCGCGCCGGGGCGGCCGGCCCGATCGCCGTAGAAGGCCGGCTCCGCGCCGGGCCGCCACGGCAGCGCGGCCACCAGCACGATCAGCGCCAACGCCAGCGAGTTCTCCATCAGGGCGCCGAAGAGACCGTCCTGGTAGTGGGAGACCTCGGGGAGTTGGTGTTCGTACGGCCAGATCGGCGAGACCAGGAAGAGCAGGTAGAGGACCACGGCGGCGACTCCGTGCCGGAACCCGGTCAACGTCGGGTACCAGATCGGGGAGCGGAGGCCGTTCACCCCGGGTAGCCCGCCCAGCCCGGCCCGGGCGGCGAGACCCCGGCTCGCGTCGCGGCGGCGGAGCGCGGCGTCGGCCAGCACGATGACCGCCGGGATCACCCAGACCAGGTGGTGCGTCCAGGAGATCGGGCTGATCACGTTGGTGGTGAGCCCGACCAGCGTGAACGCCGTCAGCTCGTCGCCGTCCGCGCGCGCGTTGACCGCCCGGGACAGGCCGAGGGCCAGCATCAGGATCGCGAACGCGAACCAGAGCAGGCCCGGCGTCTCGATCGAGTCGTACAGCCGGGCGAGCAGGCCGGCCAGCGACTGGTTGGGCGTCATGTCGGCGGCGCCGACCCGCTCGGTCTGCCAGAGCACCCCGCCGAAGTAGGCCCGCGACTCCGGACCGACGACGGCGAACGAGCCCACCGTCACGGCCGCCACCGTGGCGACGGCCGTCGTCGCCGCGCGCCACTGGCGCGTGATCATCAGGTAGCCGATGAAGAGGGCCGGGGTCAGCTTCACCGCGGTGGCGAGGCCGATGCCGACGCCGGCCCAGGCGCCGCTGTAGACGAAGCGCAGCAGCAGGCCGTCCGTGGGGGCGACGTGCGTGCCCCGGCGGGCGCGCCAGCGCAGACCGATCAGGTCGGCCATGACCAGCGCGAAGAGGAGCAGGTTGACCTGGCCGTAGCCGAGGGTCTCACGGGCCGGTTCGAGGGCCACGGCGCACGGCGTGGCGATCGCCACCGTGTACCACAGCGGCCAGCCCAGCCGGTCGACGATCGGGCGCAGCAGCCCGGCCAGGACCACGGCCAGCGCGGCGATGCTCGCCGCGGCGTTGACCAGACCGGCCAGTTCCACCGGAAGGTGTGCCATCGGAAGCATGACGAGCCCCGCGAACGGCGGGTACGTGAACCCGAGGGTCGTGCCGGGCGAGATGAACCCGTACAGCTCGTGGCCGCTCGCCCACCACACCACCGCGCCGTGGTAGATCTTCATGTCGAAGAAGTTGTACGGCCGCCCGAACGCGCCGATGGCAAGCCATGCGGCGTAGGCGACGGCGGCCACGATGCCGGTCCGTACGACTGTCCTGCGATCGATCCCACGCGTAACGCGACGGACTGGGGCGAGGCGGTCCACACGTCCACCGACGGTCGTCGGCATGGCGTGGCCACCCCCGTACCAAGGTCGTCCTAACCGTCCAGGTCCGGTACGGAGCCTAGAACGACCCCTCACGTCAGTGCCTCCCGCGTTATCCGACCGTGTCCGATCCCACACAAGTTTTTGACATTTCCACCGCGTTAACGCCTAGCGGGTGGTTCGCCAGACTTCTGGCGTTGACCGGGGGTGGAGGTCGACGGAGGGGAGGATCGACGCAGGTCAGCCGGGGAGGCGTCGAGCCGTCGCTGCTGATCGTACGGCGATTCGGGCCTCTCGGCGGGCGGTACGGACAGCTCGCTGCACCGAACGTCGCGAGTGGCCGATCCGGTGGCCGGTGCGCCACCGCAGACCGGGCTTCCCTTCGGTGTCGGCGGCGGCGAGCAGCAGGCCGCCGAAGAGGCCGAGGTTCTTGAGGAAGTGGATCTGGTTGTTGACCTTCGCCGCCGGGTCGTCGTTGTTCCAGAAGGGATGACCGGCGATCGTGACCGGGACGAGGGTACCCGCCAGTACGAGCGCCGCCGGTCGGGTGAACTTCCCCGTGGCGAGCATCAGGCCGGCGCCGAGCTGCACCACCGCGTTGGCCCGGACCAGCGTCTCGGTGTCGGTGGGAATGCGGGGGTGGGCCCGCTCCAGCAGCGGGGTCACCCGTTCGGTCACCGGCTGGGCGGCGGCGACGAGCCGGCCCGGGTTGGCGAAGTTGCGGGCCCCACTGACCACGAAGATGCCGCTCAGCATGGCACGGGCGAGGGAGCGTACGGGTTTCATGGGTCAGTCATACCCCGTCACGCCCACCCCTACCCCGGCAACGGCCGATCCGGATCGGTCGACATTGACGTGTCCGCCACGCCGATTCCAGCGACCGTCGCGGATGGACCCCTGGCGACGGGTAACCTCCCCCGCGTGACGACACTGCGGCTCCGCCCGGAGGACCCGGCCGACACCGGCGCGGTCCGGCGCGTGCTGGCCGCCGCCTTCGCCCGTCCGGACGTGAGCACGCCGCCCGAGGTGGGTCTCGTCGACGAGCTGCGTGCCAGCGACGCCTGGCAGCCGGAGCTGGCCATGGTCGCCGAGTACGGGGGCGAGATCGTCGGCTACGCCCTGCTCACCCGGGTCCGGGTGCGCTCCGATCAGGGCGACGCGCCGGCGCTGGCCCTCGGCCCGGTGGCGGTCGCCCCGCACCGGCAGCGGATCGGGCTGGGCACGGCGGTGGTGCAGGCCGCCCTCGACGCGGCCACCGAGCTGGGCGAGCGCCTGGTGGTGGTGCTCGGCGACCCCGCGTACTACCGGCGGTTCGGCTTCGACCGTGCCGACCAGATGGGCCTCACCAGCCCCTGGTCCGGCCTCGGCGAGCCGTGGCAGGCGCTGGAGCTGCCGCCCGCCGCCAGCGGGGAGGGCCCGCCACCGCGGGGCGAGGTGCTCTTCCCGCCCCCGTGGGCCAAGGTCTGAACGATCCCGCCCGCTGCCGGCGGGGACCCGGCCCGCCTGCCGCGCTCACGCCGGTTGGGTACGCAGGTAGCGGCCGAAGTGAGGGACGGTGAAGGCGACCGTGCCGCGCTCGCCGGAGTAGATCAGGCCCTTCTTGATCAGGGCGTCCCGAGCCGGGGAGAGACTCGCGGGCTTGCGGCCCAGGGCCCGGGCGATCTCGGCCGTCGGCACGGCGGCGTCCATGTCGTCCCGACCGCCGCCGTCGGTCTCGCCCTCGACCAGGGACAGTGTCGCCATGGCGCGCATGTACTCGCGTTCGGCGGGGGTGGCCCGCTCGAACCGGGAGCCGAAGAAGCCGACCGCCAGCTCCGCTTCCGCCTCGGGGGCCGCCACCCGCACGTCGGCGGCGGTGATCGGCGAGCGGGGCGCGTGGTCCCAGGTCGCCTTCCCGTACGCCTGGACGAAGTACGGGTAGCCGCCGGACTTCTCGTAGAGCAGGTCGAGTGCCTTCTGCTCGTACTCGACCTCCTCGCGCTCGGCCGGCGCGCACAGTGCCTGATCGGCGGCGATCCGGTCCAGCCGGTCGATGCGCTGGTAGCGGAAGAGCCGCTCCGAGTACGACTTGGCGGCGCTGAGCACGGCCGGCAGGTGCGGCAGGCCCGCGCCGACCACGATCAGCGGTGAGCCGAGCTGGGACAGCTCGTGGCACGCGGCGCAGAGCGCGGACACGTCCTCCGGGCCGAGGTCCTGCATCTCGTCGATGAAGATCGCGATGCCGGTGCCGACGTCCTCGGCGATCGCGGCGGCGTCGGAGAGCAGCTCGACCAGGTCGATCTCGATGTCGCCGGAGTCGGCCCGGCCGGTGGCGGCGGGCACGTCGATGCCGGGTTGCCAGCGGTCGCGTAGCTTCGGGCCCGCGCCACCGCGCCCGGTCGGGGCCGAGCGCTGCGCGAATGCCTTGAGGACGCCGAGGAACGCGTCGATCCGGTCCGGGGCGCGGTGCCGGGGTGCCAGCTCCCGGACCGCCATGTGCAGCGCGGCGGCGATCGGGCGGCGCAACGACTGGTCGGGCCGCGCCTCGATCTTGCCGCTGCCCCAGAGCCCGTTGATCGCCTGCGAGCGCAGTGTGTTGAGCAGTACCGTCTTGCCCACTCCGCGCAGCCCGGTGAGCATCAGGCTGCGTTCGGGTCGGCCACGGGCGATGCGTTCCAGCACGATGTCGAAGACGTCCAGCTCGCGCCCCCGCCCAGCCAGCTCGGGCGGGCGCTGGCCGGCGCCCGGGGCGTACGGGTTGCGGACCGGATCCACGCATCGGAGAGTATCGGGCCGTCTAGCGGCGAGGCTAGACATCCGTAGATGGGACTACCGGCGTGTCGGGGGTCAGTGCCGTCGCTGCGGGTCTCGACACAAAACTAGGGCTGTCTAGCGTCCACGCTAGACAGCCCTAGTTTCAGCGATCAGCGCTGCTTCAGGCAGAGCACGTAGTCGAGCAGGTTCACCGAGTTGTCGTGGACGTAGGGCGGTGGCCTGCGGCGCCAGGATCTCGCAGCGGTCCCCGTCGGTCGTGGCGGGGATGCGCAGCAGCACCTCGTACGTGTTCGGGCCGCACGGCACCTTGCGCAGCTCGGCGTCGTCGTCGGTGCCGTCGTTGACCACGCAGTCGCCCTTGGCGAAGTCGTCGCCCTCGTCGTCGGTGGGCGTCGGCGCGCTGGTCGGCAGCGGATCCCGCGTCGGGTCGACCGGAGCGGTCGGCGCGGGGGGCGCGACAGAGGTCTCGTTGTCGGCCACCTGCCAGACCGCCCAGCCGGCGAGGCCGAGACAGGGGCAGAGCAGGAGCAGCACGACCAGCCCGATGATCAGCGCGATCCGACCGCCGCGCTGCTTCGCGGGTGCCGGGGGCATCGGATACCCACCGGGCGCGCCCCACGGCCCGCCCGCGGCGGGCACGGTGCCCGGCGGGACCGGGCCGGTCGGGGAACCGGCGGAGGGGAACGCACCGGGCGTCGGACCGGCCGGCGGGTACGGCCCGGGCGGCGGGAACCCGGAGGCCGTCGGCGGCGGGTAGCCCGAGCCGGAGGTTGGCGGCGGCGGGTAGCCCGAGCCGGAGGTTGGCGGCGGCGGGTAGCCGGCACCGGACGGCGGCGGCGGGAATCCCGAGCCGGACGGCGGCGGCTGGTGGACCGTCGGGTCGTCGCCGGTCTGCCGGACGGTGGGCTCGTCGCCGGCTGGCGGCCTGGCCCATTGCGCAACGGTCGGGTCGGCGTCGGACGGGGGTGCGTCCCACCCGGGAACGGTCGGTGGTTCCGGCGTGCCGGCGGGCTGCGGCGCCCCCTCCGGCGGGCCGGGCTGGCGCTGGGTCTCGTCGTCCGGCGGGCCGGCTGATCCGTACGTGGTCATCACTACCCCAGGGTGCGGTGGCTCAGCGCTGCTTCAAGCAGAGCACGAAGTCGAGGGTGTCCAGTTCGCTGTCGAAGAAGTACCAGTTGGTGTAGTTGTCGACCTTCGCGCACTTCGCCGCGGCGTCCTTCTCACCGGTGGTGGGGCCGTCGACGCGGTGCAGCACCTCGTACGTCTTCGCGGCGCACTCGCTGATCAGCAGCTTGGGCTTCCCGCCGGCCGGTCCGTCGTTGCGGACGCACTGACCGACCTTCACGAAACGCGGGTCGGCCGAGGACTCGGGGGCCGCGACGCTCGGCGCCGGGCTCGCCTGGTCGCTCGGCCCGGCCGATCCGGGGGCGGCCGCAGCCGTCGGAGACGCCGCCGGTGGCGTGGGCTCGCCCTGGCCGAGCAGGTAGAGGACGGTCGCCCCGCCGCCGAGCACCAGCAGCAGGACGGCGGCGAGCACCGCGATCAGCGGGCCCTTGCGGCGGGACGGCCGGGAGGGGGGTGCCGGATCACCGCCGTGGCCGCCGGGGTCGCCCGAGTGCACGGGCCGCCCGTCCGCGGGCGCGGACCAGGGCGAGTACGCCGGCCGGTACGGCTCGGTGCCGTACCCCTGCGGTGAGCCGTACCCGGCGTGCGGTGGGTCGTCGGGGCGCGGCGGGCGGTCGTACCCCGGGGGGTAGCTGCCGGGGTTCGGGCCCGGCGGGTACGCGTCCCGCCACCCGCGCTCCGGCGGCCCGTACGCGTCCCCGGCGCGTCGGCCCCGCCACGGCTCCCCGGCGGTGCCGTCCGGTGGTCCGTAGTTCGCCATGCGCCCCTCCTGCACGAGTGGTGAGGCCGGCCACCTCGCTGGGACGCCGACATCCCCGCCACCGTAGCGTGGCGGTGCGATGAGCTCACCTCCGCCAAGTGCGACACCGACCACCGGCCCGGCCGCCGTCTCCGGCGGGCCCGGCATCGCCCCCGCGCTCGTCTGGACGGCACTGCTGCTGGTGTACGTCCTCTGGGGCTCGACCTACCTGGGCATCCGGATCGCCGTGGAGTCGCTGCCACCCCTGGCCTCGGCGGCGCTCCGGTTCGCGGCCGCCGGCCTGGTCCTCGCGGTCGTGCTGCGGCTGCGCCGCGGCCCCGGCGCCCTGCGGGTCGACCGGCGTCAGCTCCGCTCCGCCGCGCTGGTCGGCGTGCTCCTGCTGGCCGGCGGCAACGGGCTCGTGGTGCTCGCCGAGTCCGGGCCGCCGGGCGTGGCGGTGCCGTCCGGGATCGCCGCGCTGCTCGTGGCCACCGTGCCGCTGCTGGTGGTGCTGCTGCGCTCCGCCACCGGCGACCGGCCGGGACTCGCCACGCTCGGTGGGGTGACGCTGGGCTTCGCCGGCCTCGTCCTGCTGGTGCTGCCGACCGGCGGAGTGGGGGCGGTGCCGCTGGTCGGCGCGTTGACCGTGGTCGCGGGGGCGACGAGCTGGTCCGTCGGCTCGTTCCTGTCCGGCCGGCTGCCGATGCCGGCCGACCCGTTCGTCGCCACGGTGTACGAGATGTTCGCCGGGGCGGCGGTGCTCGCACTTCTCGCGGTGGGGCGCGGAGAGCTGCGCGGCTTCGATGCGGGCGCGGTCACCGCCCGGTCGTGGTGGGCGCTGGCGTACCTGATGGTGTTCGGCTCGCTGGTGGCCTTCACCGCGTACGTGTGGCTGCTTCACCACGCCCCGATCTCGCTGGTCAGCACGTACGCGTACGTCAACCCGGTGGTCGCGGTGGCGCTCGGCGCGCTGCTCGTGGCGGAACCGGTCACGCCGCAGGTACTGCTGGGCGGCGCCGTGATCGTCGCGGGCGTCGCGTTGGTGGTCACGACGGAACGCCCGGCCCGCCGCTGAGCGATCGGTGTTAGGAAGGGACCCTTGTACAACGCCAGGCGTTAACAAGGGGCCCTTCCTTTCAGATCAGGCGGAGCTGGCGGTCCTTGGGGCGGCGGGGTTCCGTTTCGCCGAGGCGTTCGAACAGGCCGGGGTCGATGGTGTCCAGGAACGGGGACGGGCGACAGTCGCGCTCGGTGCCCTGCCGGATCCGGCGGGCGGCGTGGCTGACGTAGAGGCGGTCCTGCGCCCGGGTCAGGCCGACGAAGAAGAGCCGCCGCTCCTCGGCCACCGCGTCGTCGTCCGGCTCCGATCCGGGCCAGCGCAGCGGCAGCAGCCCGTCCTCGGCGCCGACCAGGAAGACCACCGGGAACTCCAGCCCCTTGGCGGCGTGCAGAGTGAGCAGCGTGACCGCCTCGGCGCGCGGGTCGAGGGCGTCCACCTCCGCGCCGGTGGCGAGCTGGGACAGGAACAGCTCCAGGTCGTCGCCGCAGCGCCGGGCCAGCGGGGTGAGCAGGTCGACCGCCACCCGCACGTCGTCCGGCCGGACCGTGCCCGACCCGTCGAGGGTGGGCGTGGCGAAGCGCTCGGCGACCAGCTGGCCGGCGAGGCGCACCCGGGCCGGCAGGCCACCGCCGAGGCCGTTGGCGTGCCGCAGCTCGCGGGCGATGGCGGCCACCCCGGGCCGGTCGCGCAGCCGGTCGTGCGAGCGCTTCTGCACCGGGATGTTCGCCCGGGTCAGCGCGTCCACGATCGGCGCCGCCTGCGAGTCGGTGCGGTAGAGCACGGCGATGTCGGAGAACGACAGCGTGGTCGTCCGCCCGTCGATCCGTCCCGAGTCGAGCGAGCGGTGCGAGAGCCCGCCGACCAGCTCGTCGACCGTACGGACGACGAAGTCGGCCTCGTCGGCGACGGACGTGGCGGCGTACCGGCCGACCAGCGGGGCCTCCGGGTCGAGCCGCGCCGGGTCCAGCCGGCGGCCCCGGACCAGCGACGACGGTGCGATCGCCTGCACCGCGGCGGCCAGGATCGGGGCCGACGAGCGGTAGTTGCGGTTGAGCCGGACCAGCCGGGCGTCGGTGAAGTCCTGCGAGAAGCGCAGGAAGTACCCGACGTCGGCGCCCCGGAAGGAGTAGATCGCCTGGTCCGGGTCGCCGATCGCGCAGAGGTTGCCGTCGGCGGGGCTGAGCAGCCGCAGCAGCTCGTACTGCACCTCGTCGACGTCCTGGTACTCGTCGACGAAGATCCACCGCCACCGGTCCCGGTACGCCTGCACCAGCTTCCGGTCGGCCCGCAGCAGCGCCAGCGGGAGCGTGAGCAGCTCGTCCAGGTCGACCAGGTCCTGCTTGCGCAGCAGTGCGAGGTAGCTGTCCCGGTCGTCGCCGGCCTCCACCCGGGCCGCCGCCCGGTCCGCGTCGTCGGCGATCCGGAAGTCCGCCGGCAGCCCGGCGGCCCCGGCGTTCTCCCGCAGGATCTGGAGGCCCACCGAGTGGAACGTGCCGACGGTGACGTCCTCGGCGACCGGCCCGAGCAGCCCGTCCAGGCGGTGCCGCAGCTCCTCGGCGGCCCGCCGGGTGAACGTGATCGCCAGGCAGTGCTCCGGGAAGACGTTCAGCTCCGCGCACAGGTACGCGATCCGGTGGGTCAGGGTGCGGGTCTTGCCGGTGCCCGGGCCGGCGACGATCAGCAGCGGCCCGCCCGGCGCGGAGGCGGCGACCCGCTGCATCGCGTCCAGCCGGTCGAGCAGGCCCGTACCGACCTCCTCCATCCCGGACAGCATCGGCTCGAACGGCTCGTGCGGTGAGGGCGGCGGCGCGATCGGAGGCGGGGGCGGCGCCGCCCGCTTCGGCTCCGGCTTCGCCGCCGGGCGCTTGGCCTTCGGCTTCGGCGCCGGCTCCACCGGCCGGCGCTGCGCCGGCACGGGTACGTCGAACAGCGTCTCCTGGGTGGCCGGCCCACCGCCGCCGCCCAGCTCGGCCGGGTCGAAGAGGGTGATGACGCCGTACTCGCCGTCGTAGCCCGGCACCCGGCGGACCTCGCCGCGGCGCAGCCGGCCGATCCCCTCGGCGAGCAGGTCGCCGCCGACCCGGCCGATCTCGTCCAGCGGCGTATGGGTGAGGATCTCCAGCTCCGGGCCGAGCGCGGCGACCAGCTCGTTGAGCTTGCCCTCGACCCTCTTCGACCGGGGGCCCACCTTGTTGATCTCGCCGAGGATCTCGGCCAGCGGCACCAGGTGGGTGACGTCGCGGGCGTGGGCCGGCCGGTGCCCCTCGGGCCGGTCGGCCAGCTCCTCGACCCGGCTGAGGACGCCGACGGTCAGCGGCTTGCCGCACTCCGGGCAGCGCCCGCCGGCCGCCCGGGTCCGCTCCGGCGCCCAGTTGACGCCGCAGAGCCGGTGACCGTCCGCGTGGTACTTCCCCTCTTCCGGGAAGAACTCGATCGTCCCGGCCAGCCCGTCGCCGGTCCGCAGCGCCTCGCGGATGGCGAAGTAGTCCCGGTCGGAGGTGAACACCGTGGCCTCCCGGGCCAGCGCCGGCGGGGAGTGCGCGTCGGAGTTCGACACCAGCTGGTAGCGGTCGAGGCTGCCGACCCGCCAGTTCATCCCCGGGTCGGAGGAGAGACCGGTTTCCACCGCGAAGATGTGCTCGGCCAGGTCGGCGTAGCAGTCGGCGATGGCGTCGAAGCCGGACTTGGAGCCGAGCGCGGAGAACCACGGCGTCCAGATGTGCGCCGGCACCAGGTACCCGTCCGGGCTCGCCTCCAGGGTGATCTCCAGCAGGTCTCGGGAGTCGAGACCGAGGATCGGACGGCCGTCCGACCCGAGGTTCCCGATCCGCCCGAGCGCGGTGTTGAAGCGGGCCACCGCGTCCAGGTCGGGCAGGTAGATCAGGTGGTGCACCTTGCGCGTCCGGTCGTCGCGCTTGTAGATCGTGGAGATCTCCACGCTGAGCATGAACCGGACCGGGTCGGTCTCCGCCTCGCTGGCGAGCCGCGGCGGCAGCCGGCGCGCGATGTCCCGCTCGGCCTCCGGGCTCAGCCGGTGCAGGCCCGGCTCGGCCGGGTGCAGGGTCTCGCGGAGGTGGTCGTACCAGGCGGGGTGCGTGAAGTCACCGGTGCCGAGCACGGCGACGCCCTTGCGCCGGGCCCACCAGCCGAGGTTCGGCAGGGTGAGGTCACGGCTGCACGCGCGCGAGTACTTCGAGTGGATGTGCAGGTCCGCGACGAAGGGCGGGAGGCCACCGGGGGGTGCGGCGCTGATCGGAGGCACGCCGCATCCTGCCACGCCGCCCACACCGTACGCCCGCCGCCACGCTCGGGGGTGAGCTGCGCTATGCCGAGCGCAGCTCGACGAGGGTGATCTGCGGTTCGGCGCCGACGCGGACCGGGGGACCCCAGAACCCGGCGCCGTTGGTGACGTAGACCTTCGTGCCGTCGACCTCGCCGAGGCCGGAGACCACCGGCTGCTGGAGCTTGACGAGGTAGTTGAAGGGCACGATCTGGCCGCCGTGCGTGTGGCCGGACAGTTGCAGGTCGACGCCGTACTTCGCGGCCTCGAACGCCGCCACCGGCTGGTGCGCGAGGAGCACCACCGGCCGGCTCGGGTCGCGGTCGCCGAGCGCGGCGGCGTAGTCCGGCGGCCCGGCGAGCCCGGTGCCCTCGGCCTCGGCGTCGTTGACCCCGGCCAGGTCGAGCGCGCCGCCCCGGGCCGCGATCTCCACCCGGCGGTTCTGCAGGACCCGCAGGCCGAGGCGGTCCACCTCCCGCACCCACTCCTCGACTCCGGAGTAGTACTCGTGGTTGCCGGTGACGAAGTAGCTGCCGTACCGGGAGCGCAGGCCGCGCAGCGGCGCCGCCGCCTCACCCATCTCGGCGACCGTGCCGTCGACCAGGTCGCCGACGACCGCGACGATGTCGGCGTCCAGCCGGTTGATGGCGGCGACGATCCGCTCGGTGTGCGCACGCCCGCGCAGCGGGCCGAGGTGGATGTCGGAGACCGTGGCGATGCGCAGGCCGTCCATGCTCCGGGGGAGCTTCGCCAGGGGGATCCGCACCCGGTCCAGCTGCGGCGGGCCGAGGGCGGTGCGGACGCCGTACCCGGTCAGACCGGTGGCGGTGAGCCCGGCGAAGATGGCCGCCCCACGCGCGAGCAGCAGCCGCCGGGTGGGGTCGTGGTCCGGCTGCCCGACCGCTGCGGCGGCCGGCGGGTCGGCCGGGCCGGCGGCCCCCACCAGGGCGGGCTCGGGGGCGGCGGCCGTGGGTTCCGCGGTCGCGACCCGGCGGCGCAGCACCAGCCGGGCCACCAGCATCGGGATCTCCAGCGCCGCCAGCAGGACCAGCAGGTAGAACATGACCGCGAGCCAGACGTAACCGGGCCAGGCGAGCCAGTACGCGCCGGCGCGGGTGCCCACCATGGTGGCGGGTACGAGCAGCGCGAGCACCAGCACCGTGATCGAGCCGATCCGCCGCCAGCGACCCGCCGTGGTGGTGTCGCGCACCAGCCGCTTCCACAGGTAGAGGTGGATCAGACCGGTGATCAGCGCCAGGGTGGCGACGAACCCGAGAACCGCCAACAAGGTTGAGCCTCCCTCAGCCGCCCGCGAAGGGCGGTAGGACGTCGATCGTGGCCCCCGCCGGCAGCGGTGCCCGACGATCATGACAGGTCACGCCGTCGACCAGGAAACTCGCCGCGCGCAGCACGGTGGCGAGCCGTTCGCCGTGCCGGTCCGCGAGCTCGCTGAGGAGATCATCGAGCGAGCCACCGGCGGAGGCGGTCTCCTCGGCCCGGCCGGCGGCGGCCCGCGCCCCGGCGAAGAAACGGACGGTGAGCGTGCTGGCGGCAGCCCGGTCGGGCGCGTCGTGTGCGGGACGGGGGTCGGGCACGTCAACCTCCGATCGCCGACATCGGCCGGGTCGGTTGCAGGAAGGTCGGGTCGTCGATGCCGTGACCGGCCCGCTTCCCCCACATGGCGGCGCGCCAGCGCCGGGCCAGCTCGTCGTCGTCCGCGCCGGCGCGCAGCGCCCCGCGCAGGTCGGACTCCTCGGTGGCGAAGAGGCAGTTGCGGACCTGCCCGTCGGCGGTGAGGCGGGTGCGGTCGCAGTCGCCGCAGAAGGGCCGGGTGACGCTGGCGATCACCCCGACGCGCGCCGGGCCGCCGTCGACCAGCCAGGTCTCGGCCGGCGCCGCGCCGCGCGCGGCCGGGTCAGCGCTCAGGGCGTACGCGGACCGCAGCCCGGCCAGGATCTCGTCGGCGGTGACCATGCTCGCCCGGTCCCAGCCGTGCTGGGCGTCGAGTGGCATCTGCTCGATGAACCGCAGCTCGTAGCCGTGGTCGAGGGCGAACCGGAGCAGCGCCGGAGCCTCGTCGTCGTTGACACCCCGCATCAGCACCGCGTTGACCTTGACCGGGGTGAGCCCGGCCGCCGCCGCGCCGGCCAGCCCGGCCAGCACCGCGTCGAGCCGGTCCCGTCGGGTCAGCCGGGTGAAGCGTTCCCGGTCCAGCGTGTCCAGCGAGACATTCACCCGGTCCAGGCCGGCGGCGCGCAGGGTCGGCGCCAGCCGGTCGAGCCCGATCCCGTTGGTGGTGAGCGAGATGCGCGGGCGGGGGGCCATCGCCGCCACCGCCGTGACGATGCCCACCAGCCCCGGGCGGATCAGCGGCTCGCCGCCGGTGAACCGCACCTCGGTCACCCCGAGGCGGGTCACCGCGACCCGGATCAGCCGGATCACCTCGTCGTCGTCGAGTAACTGCGGCCCGGCGAGCCAGGGCAGCCCTTCGGCCGGCATGCAGTACGTGCAGCGCAGGTTGCACTTGTCGGTCAGGGAGACCCGCAGGTCCCGGGCGACGCGGCCGTACCGGTCGACGAGGACGCCGACGGTCGGCGGGGCGACGCTCACCCGTCGACGGTAGCGCGGTCGGACCCGTTCAGGGCGGACCGGGCGGTGTGGGCGACCGCATCCCGGTACGCCGAGCCGAACAGCGCTGCGTGCACCAGCATCAGATGGAGTTGGTGCACCGGGACGCGCTCCCGCCAGCCGTCGGCCAGCGGCCACGCCTCCTGGTAGGCGGCGAGGATCCGGTCCAGGTGGGGTGCGCCGCCGAAGAGCGCCAGCTGGGCGAGGTCGGTCTCCCGGTGGCCGCCGTGCGCCGCGGGATCGACCAGCCACGCCCGGTCGTCCGCGCCCCAGAGCACGTTGCCCGGCCACAGGTCGCCGTGCACGCGGGCCGGCGGCTCGTCCCCGCCCAGCTGTGCGATCCGGGCCGCGACCTGCTCCACCAGGGCCTGCTCCGCCGGGCCGAGCGCGCCGTTGTCGATCGACATCCGCAGGTACGGCACCAGCCGGCGCTCGGCGAACCAGCGCGACCAGGGGCCCGCGTCGGGGCTGTTGTCCGCCGGCAGCGCACCGATGAAGCCCGGCCACCCGGCGCCGAAGGCGGGCGCGCCGGCCCGGTGCAGCTCGGCCAGCTCCCGGCCGAACCGCTCCGCCGCCTCCGGGGTCGGCTCGCCCGGGTCGACCCACTCCAGTGCCAACAGGTCGGGCAGCGCCACGATCACCTCGGGTACGGCGACCGTGCCTGTCTCCCGCAGCCAGCGCAGCCCGGCCGCCTCGGTGGCGAAGAAGTGGTCCGGCCGTGGCCGGGCGGCGTGCTCCGGCCAGGTCTTGGCGAACACCGAGTGCCCGTCGTCGAGGGTGAGGCGGGAGGCGGCACAGCTGTCGCCCCCGGAGACCGGCGTCTCCCGGATCCTCTGGTGGGTCAGGAAGGTCGGCAGGTGCTCCGGGTGCGCCCGCAGGTACGCCAGATCCATGCCTCGGAACGGTAGCGGGTGGGCGGTGCCGCTCCCGCGCCGATCGGCGGGGCTTCCTGGGGATCTTGGAAGATTTCGGCCCCTCCGGGGGCCGTTTCCTTCCAAGGTCTTTCCTTGTGGTGCTTGCGCGGTTGGTGCGGATGCGGCCTGAGCTGCGGCATTACCGTGCGTAGCTGTGGATGACCCGCGTGTCGTCCACAGGGGCGGACGAGGGGTGGTCGGGCGGTGCAGGCTGCCGTGCATGAACTCGACCGATGTTCCTCGGCTGTCCCTCCGGTCCCCCGGCGACCTGATCGCCGCCGTGCCCTACCTGCTCGGGTTCCATCCGGCCGACAGCGTGGTCGTGGTGGCCATGCACGGCAAGCGGGTCACCTTCGCCGCCCGGTCGGACCTGCCGGCACCCGCCGGTCCGGCCGGGGGCCGGACCGAGCCGTCCAGGCCGGCTGGTGAGCCGGTCCGACACGTGGCCGAGCCGTCCCGGTCGGTGGATGGGGCGGTCGGGCACGTGACCGGGCCGTCCCGGTCGGCGGATGAGGCGGCCCGGCATCTGGCCGCGGTGGTGGCCCGGCAGGTCGCCGACCGCGCCACGGTCCTCGGCTACGGCTCGGCGTCCCGGGTCACCCCCGCCGTCGACGCGGTCCGCGCGGCGCTCGCCGATGCCGGAATCCCCGTCCTCGACGCGCTGCGGGTCACCGACGGCCGGTACTGGTCGTACCTCTGCGACGAGCCGGAGTGCTGCCCGCCCGACGGCACCCCCTACGACACCGGGTCGAGCGAGGTCACCGCCGCCGCCGTCTTCGCCGGTCAGGTCGCGCTGCCCGACCGCGCCGCCCTCGCAGCGCAGGTGGCACCCGTCGAC
The DNA here is from genome assembly GCF_009707425.1 of Micromonospora sp. WMMC415. Taxonomy (GTDB): domain Bacteria; phylum Actinomycetota; class Actinomycetes; order Mycobacteriales; family Micromonosporaceae; genus Micromonospora. Next base: position 968,933 of record NZ_CP046104.1, read on the forward strand.
GGTCCGGAGCGTGTCGCCCTGCGGCAAGCCACCGAACGGGCCGGGCGGCGGCTCGCCGACCTGCTCGACTCGGCACCCGGAGCCGACGTGCTCGGCGGCCGTACGGTGCGCGCGGCCGGGCGGGCGGCGATCCGTGTCGCCGGTCGAAGGCACCGCAACGGTGAGCGGCTGGACGACGACGAGGTGGCCTGGCTGAGCGTGCTCCTGACCGACGTGGCCGTCCGCGACCACGCCTGGGAACGCACCGACGGGCGGGACGCCGACATCGCGCTCTGGACCGACGTGCTGCGCCGGGCGGAGCCGGAGTTCATCGCCGCGCCCGGCTCGCTGCTCACCTTCGCCGCTTGGCGGGCGGGACACGGGTCGTTGGCGGCGGTGGCACTGGAACGCGTGCTCACCCTGCACCCCGGGTACTCGCTCGCCCTGCTCCTGGACGACCTGCTCCGGCGCGGCGTGCCGCCGGCACACCTGGACGGCTGGCCGGCGGTACGGCTGCCCGGCGTGGTGCGCCGTCGGAAGCGGGGTCGACGTGGCCCCCGCTAACTTCCGCTACCTGCGCGGGCGGCGACTCCGGTCACGAAGGCGTGCCAGGCGGTCGGCGTGAAGTTGAGGGTGTCGCCGTCACGGTCCTTGCTGTCGCGGACGAGGACGACCCCGGGCAGGTTGGCGGCGACCTCGACACAGTCGCCGCCGTTGTTGCCGCTCCTGGTGCTCTTGCGCCACCGGGCGCCGGTCACGTCCATGCTTCCGCCGCTTCCTTGAGCAGTCCCCGCGATCGTCCCCTGGGAAGTGCCTGTCCCCGGATGATTTCCCAACGTCGATCCAGCGTAGCAATTTCCGAGGGCTGCTCGATGATCTGTGCCTGGGCCTGGCTGTCGACGTGGGCGACCCGCCCGCCCTTGGCCAGTTCGGCGATCGTGAAAGGTCCGCCGAGTCCCGGGTACATGCCGACGTCGGCCGGAACGACGTGGACGTGGACCGACGGAAGGCCGGCGCACTCGGCGAGGTAGGCACACTGCTCGCGCATCAGGTCACGGTCGCCGTAGGCCGACCGGCGGAGCACGGCTTCGTCGATCACCGCGATCAGCAGAGGCGGCCGAGTGCGGCGCAGGATCGCTTGACGCGACAGTCGGGCGGCGACCAGGGCGTCCAGCTCTTCGGCCGCTAGTGGCTCGTCGGCCAGGGTCGCGCGTGCGTACGCCTCCGTCTGCAACAGGCCGGGCACCCAGGACAGCTGGTAGGCCCGAAGCGCTACGGACTCACGCTCGATGTCGGCCCACGGCCGGAACCACACCGGTTCGCGGCGTTTGAGGACGTCCGGCCAGAGGTCCCCTACGTCACGGCCGAGCAGGGCGGCGACACGGGACCGGTGGCGGGGTTGCGGGATGCGTCCCGGGTTCACCCACCGTTGTGCGGTCTTCGGGTCGACGCCGACCTGGCCTGCGAGGGACTCCGCCGTCTCGCCCGCCTCGGCCATCGCCGCGATGAGGACGTGGTTCATGCCGCCTCCACCGAGGACGTCCAGGATTTCCGGTAACCATATCGCAACGCTGTGTAGCCGTCCGGCCGCGATCGACAGGATGGGGCCACGTCGATCGTCCACCTGGGAGGTTTCCGTGAGTCTCGTGGTCGGCAGCACGATCCGGGTGCCGGAGGACTCGTACCGGTTCGGCACCGGACCGCTGGTCCTGCACATCTCCGAGGTGCTCGGCCGTACCGTGATCGAGGGGCACGAGTGGGCCGAGCTGCGCGGGCGGGAGGTCCGCGAGGACGGCTCTGTCGCGGTCCGCGAGCGCTACGCCTCCGTGCGTGTGGACCGGGTCCGAGTGGTCCCGCGGTGAGCCGCGTCCGGGCGCACCTGCCGACGCGGCCGACGTGGCGCTGTGCGGCCTGCGGCATCGCCTGGCCCTGTTCCCCGGCCAAGCTCCGCCTGCTCGGGGAGTACCGGACCGACCGTCCGGCCCTGCTGATCTACCTGGCCACCCTCCAGGCGGAGGCGGGGGACGACCTGGCCGCGCTCGACGGCACTACCTCGCCCATCGACCTCAACGATCGCTTCATCTCCTGGGCGCGCGTTCGCACATGACCGATCCGCGCGCCATGCGGGCGATTGCCCACCCCACCCGGTTACGGAGGCATCGGTGCGGCACCTGGGAGGCCATTCCGCTCGGTGCCGTTAGCGCGGGCGTCGCCAGCGAGCACGTCGGCACTACGCCGACGCTCGTCGCGGTCGGTGCCGCGTACCTCTTGGTGGTCCTCACGCCTGCTCGGCGGCCCGTGGCGGACCATGGCCCGGCACTGTTGGCGGGGGGCCCTTCATCTACCGCAGGCGTTGAAAGGGGACCTTTCCTTGCACCGGGTCCGTCGAAGGATGTACGCGCTGTTCGTGCCCCAGGGCGAGTGCAGCGGCGCTCCGGCAACGGACGATTGGTCGGTGATCGGAATCGGAAGTGACCGCCGGTGAGCGCCGGCCTGCTGCTCTCCCTCGCCGGCCTGGCGCTGATCGACAGCACCAGCATCGGCACGCTGTTCATCCCGGTGTGGCTGCTGCTGGCTCCCGGGCCGGTCAGCGTACGGCGGATCCTGACCTACCTCGGGACGATCGCCGGCTTCTACCTCGGGGTGGGCCTGTTGCTGTTCTGGGGCGGCAGCAGCCTGGCCGACCTGCTCGACGGCGCCCTGGACACCCGGCCGGTGCTGTGGGGGCAGCTCGTGCTCGGAGTGGGCCTGTTCCTGCTCAGCTTCCGGTACGGCGGGAAGCGCAGGACGGGCGGCGGCGGTGCGGTCCTGCGGTGGCGTGACCGGGCGACCGCCGGTGACGCGTCGGTGCGCTGGCTGATCGGGCTGGCCCTGCTCGCCGCGCTCGCCGAGGTGGCGACCATGCTGCCGTACCTCGGTGCGCTCGGCCTGCTCGCCACGTCCGGGCTCGGCGGGCCGGCCGTGGCGGGGGTGCTCGCCGCGTACTGCCTGGTGATGGTGCTGCCGGCGGTGCTGCTGCTGGCGGCCCGGGTGGCCTGGCCGACCTGGATCGAGCCGCTGCTGGCACGTCTCAACGGCTGGATCACGCGGACGTCGGGCAGCACCCTGGGCTGGGTCCTCGGCATCGCCGGTTTCCTCATCGCCCGCGACGCCGCCGCCCGTCTGGGCCTCTTCGAGCGGTGAGGATCTCAGGCGGCCAGAGCGACCCCCCACAGCAGCGCGAGCCCGGTGAAGAAGCCGATGGTGTGGATGGTCTTGTCGTGGGCGGCCGGTCTCGTGGTGAGTTCGGGGACCAGGTCCGCCAGCGCGATGTAGATGAAGTTCCCGGCGGCGAACGGCACCAGCACCGCCACGTCGAGACGCCCGGCGAGCCCGTACGCGGCGACCGCGCCGACCAGCACCGCCGAGGCGGAGATCAGGTTCCAGACCAGGGCTCGTCGCCGGCTCCAGCCGCTGTGCACCAGGATGCCGAAATCGCCCATCTCCTGCGGTATCTCGTGTGCCGCCGCGATCAGCCAGGTGACGATGCCGAGCCGGACGTCGGTGACGAAGGCGGCGCCGATGGCGAGCCCACCGATGAGGTTGTGCAGGGCGTCGGCGATCAGGATCAGGTATCCGACCGGCCGGTGTGCCCCAGGCGGGCGGTGGCAGTGATGCCAGTGGAGGAACTGCTCCAGAACCAGGAAGGCCAGCAGCCCGGCGGCCAGCCACGTGTAGACGGCGAGGTCGTTGCCGAGCCTCGCGACCGACTGCGGCAGCAGGTGGAAGAGCGCGCCGCCCAGCAACGAGCCGGCGGCCAACGCGACCAGCGGTAGCACGATCCGCTCGAAGATCCGTTCGGGCAGGACGAGGGTCAGGCTTCCGCTCAGCGCCAGGAGGGTCATCGCCGTGCCGGCCACGATGATCCAGGCCAGTGTCGGCACGGCTGTTCACCTCCTCCTGCCGGCCGTCAGGTGCTGAGCTCAGTGCACCACGCGCTGCGGGTTGGCGTAGACGTTCATGGAGCGGCCGCGCAGGAAGCCGACCAGGGTGATGCCCGCCTCGGCGGCCAGGTCGGCGGCGAGCGTGCTCGGCGCCGACACCGCCGCGAGCAGCGGTACGCCCGCCATCCACGCCTTCTGCGTCAGCTCGAAGCTGGCCCGTCCGCTGACCAGCAGCAGGTGACCGGCCAGCGGCAGGCGCCGCTCGCGGACCGCCCAGCCGACCACCTTGTCCACGGCGTTGTGCCGGCCCACGTCCTCGCGCAGCACGACGAGCTCGCCGTCCGCCGTGAACAGCCCGGCAGCGTGCAGGCCGCCGGTCCGGTCGAAGGCGTGCTGCGCCGCGCGCAGCCGCTCCGGCAGGTCGACCAGGACCGCCGCCGGCACCCGCAGCGCGTCGTCGGCCACCGCGAAGAGCGACCGGGTACGCACCGCGTCGATGCTCGCCTTCCCGCAGACCCCGCAGGAACTGGTGGTGTAGAAGTTGCGGGCCGGGTCGGTGGCCGGCTCCGGCACGCCGGGCGCGAGCACGACGTCCACCACGTTGTACGTGTTGGGTGTCTCCGCACCGGCGCAGAGCTGGGCGGTGTGCACGTCGTCGGCCGACCGGATCAGCCCCTCGGTGAGCAGGAAGCCGACCGCCAGGTCCAGGTCGTCCCCGGGCGTACGCATGGTGACCGCCAGCGGTCGCCGCCGCCCGGGACCCGCCGGGCCGACCCGGATCTCCAGCGGCTCCTCCACGGCGAGGGTGTCCCGGCGGCGGACCGAGGTGCGCCCCTCCGCCGCGTCGAGGTCGATGCGCAGTACGCCGCGCCGGTCAGTCGCCCGTCCCATTCCGCCATCCTGCCTCCGGCGGCCGGGGTGATCCACTCGATCTCCGGGAGCGGGTCGATCCACCCGATGCCGCCGGCATGGCGGCATCCGGGACGCGGGACACCGCGATGCCGCCGGCATGGCGTACGGAACGCCGGAGACCGCACTGCCGCCGGCACCCGACGGCAGCGCCGGCGGCTACGGTGGCCGGGTGAGCGCGTACGCGGCGGTGGTGCTGGCCGGCGGTGCCGCCCGGCGGATGGGCGGCGTGGACAAGCCGGCCCGGCCGGTCGGCGGCCGGCCCATGCGGGACCGGGTGCTGGCCGCGGTCGCCGACGCAGCCCCGCGCATCCTGGTGGGCCCGGCGGCGGCGGTGCCGGATGGCGTGCTGGTCACCCGGGAGGAGCCGCCCGGCGGCGGGCCGGTCGCCGCGACCGCGGCCGGGCTGGCCCTGCTCCCCGGGGACGCGACCGTGGTCGCCCTGCTCGCCGCCGACCTGCCGCTGCTCACCCGCACCGCGATCGGCAACCTGCTGCGCCACCTCGACAGCGGGTCAGACGGCGTGTGCTTCGTCGACGAGGCGGGGCGGCGGCAGACCCTGTGCGGCGTGTGGCGGGCCGCCGCGCTGCGCAGCGCGGTGGACCGGCTCGCCGCCGGCCGGGCACCGGGGCGTACCTCGACAGCCGGCCGGGCACCGGGGCGTACGTCGACAGCCGGCCTGGCCGGGGCGCCGCTACGGGCGCTGCTGCACGGGCTGACCGTCCAGGAGGTGCCGTGGCGCGGGGAGGGCCCGCCGCCGTGGTTCGACTGCGACACTGACGAGGACGTACGCCGGGCGGAGGAGTGGGCACGATGACGGTGATGGACGAGTGGGTCACGGCGGCCTGCGCGGAACTCGGCCTCGACCCCGCTAAGGTGCCCGTCCCGACCGTGCTCGACCTCGCGAAGGACGTGGCCCACCAGGTTCTGCGCCCGGGCGCACCGGTCACCGCGTACCTCCTGGGGCTCGCGGTCGGCGCTGGCGCGGACCCGGCCGGCGCCGCGGCCCGGCTCCGCGACCTGGCCGCCAACTGGCCCGTCGAACTGGGCGCCGAAGGCCCCGGCGACCACCCGGCCTGACGGGCGTCCCGGCTGTCCGATCCCGGTCGGCCCTGATTCGCACCACCCGGTCCGTGGGTAGGGTGACCTTGAACGGACGGAGGCGATCATGACGGCGGACCACCCCCCGACGCCGGCCGGCGGCCTGCCGGAGCACCACGAGTCGATCCTGCTCGACGAGCCGACCACGGCCGACCTGCGGGCGAAGGTGACGCAGGCCTGGCGGGAGTTCGCCCGGGCGCTCGCCGAGCGACTGGGCTCGCTGCCGGCCGGAGCGCACGTCGACCTGACGCTCGACCCGACCGCCTCCGGCACCGGCGACGCCGTCTACTCCATCGGCATCGACGTGGGCCCCGACGGGACGCTCGCCGCCAGGGCGGTCGGCAACGCCGGCCTGCCCGCGGGGTACCGGCTGGACCGCGCGGCCGTGGCGGACATGGTGGCGCTCGGTTGGTCACCGCCCGGTGTCGTCGAGGGTTCCGGCGAGCAGTTCGGCCTGGACGGCACCGCCGCCGAGGCGACCCAGCTCGCGGCGCTGTTCTCCCGCACGCTGCGTGACGTCTACGGCGCCCCGCACCCGGCCTTCCTCGTGTACCTGATCCACGACGCCGACGGGGAGCCGCTCGAGGGCGCGCCGCTCGGCACCGCGCGCAGCGAGTTCGGCGTGGACCGCGACGTCGAGGCGGACCTCGACGAGGCGCTGAACGCCGCGCAGCCGGTCAAGGACGACGTGCTCGGGCTGGCCGAGCGGGTCCGTACGGTCGTCTCGACGATGCTCAAGTCGGATTCCGACCGGCTCCAGGTCGACTCGGACGGGGACATCAACATCCGGGCCGGCTCGGCGATGGTGTTCGTCCGGGTCCGGGACAATCCGCCGCTGGTCGACGTCTTCTCCCCGGTGCTCACCGAGGTCGAGCCGACCGAGCGGCTGTACGTGAAGCTGTCCGAGCTGACCAACCGGATGCCGATCGGCCGGCTCTACTGCGCCGACGACACGGTCTGGGCGTCCATCCCGGTGTTCGGCCGCAACTTCCAGGCCACCCACCTCATGCTCGCGGTGCAGGTGATGACCGGCCTCGCGGACGAGCTGGACGACCGGCTGCACGGAGAGTTCGGCGGAAAGCGCTTCTTCGGCGAGGGGGACAAGCCGGTGAAGCGCGAACCGGGCGAACACCGCACCGGCATGTACCTGTGACGCCGCGGCGCCGGCCGGGGACCTGACGATGGGTGAGGCCCGGAACCCCGAACGACCGGGCCCCACCCACCGGGGGAGGAAGGGTCAGGTCGAGGGGAGCCAGGCGAGGCTCCGTGCGGTGCCGGGGTCGCTGGCCCGCAGGCCCGCGTCCGACACGGTCCACAGCACGCCGTCGACGACCAGTGACCGGGTGACGGCAGCCGCCGGGTGGGTCACGGCACCCTGCTCGGTGATCGTGTCGCCGGCGACCCGGAACAGGCGTACGCCCTGGTCGACCGGGACGGCCAGCAGCCCGGTTCCCGGTTCGTACAGGAAGGCGTGCGGGTCGTGCTCGGCCCTGGACCAGCCGCCGGGCCGGTGCCAGCGGTCCAGCCGGGCCGGCCGGGCGGGATCCCGGACGTCGAAGAGGGAGACCTGGACGCCCTTCACCCGGCCGTTCCGGTCGGCCTCCTGCCCGACCCCGAGCAGCCGGCCGTCCGCGACGGGGTGCAGGTACTCCGAGTACCCGGTGATCTTCAGCTCGCCGGTGACCTTCGGGGCGGCGTGGTCGGTGAGGTCGAGGGCGTAGAGCGGGTCGGTGCGCCGGAAGGTCACCACGTACGCCGTGCCGCCGAGGTAGCGCACCGAGTAGATCCGTTCGCCCCGGCCGAGCCCGGTTACCGCGCCGACCGGCACCAGGGCGTCGGCCGTCCGGCGCAGCACGTGCACGCCGGACTCCGAGGTGCGCTCGCCGGTGCCGGTGGTGGTGGCCACCCGCAGGTGGCCCTCCCACTCCGACAGCGCGTACTGGTTGACGAGCCAGCCCGGCACGGTGCCGGCGGCGACGTAGCGTGGGCGCCCGGGGGATCCGGTGTCGAACTGGTAGATGTCGGTGACGAAGGGACCGGTCGGCCGCAGCCACCGGCCCGGGACCGGCTCGCCGCCGACCACCCGCTGCGCGGCCAGGTAGAGGCTGCCGCCGGTGCCGTAGACGGTGTCCGCGTCGGCGGCCACGCTGACCGGGTCACCGTCGGCGAGCCGGTCGGCCGTGAGGTCGAAGCTGAGCACGGTCAGCACCGACGAGCCGGTGGCGGTGGCCGGCCGGCTGAGCCGGTCGCAGCCGACCCGCCCGGTCCGCCGTTCCGCCCCGGCCGTCCACTCGTACGCCGGGAGCCACGCGTCGATCCCGGCGGCGGCGACGGCGGCCCGGTTGGCCGTGGTCCGGACCGCCTCGTCGCTGGCGGGCAGGTACGGGAACGCGACCCGGGCGCCGGAGCGGACCACGACCCGGGCGGTGGCAGCGGTCTGCCGGGCGTCGACGGTGCCGCCGTCGATCCGGTACGTCCCGAGCACGCGGGGAGCGCCGGCCAGGTCGACCAGCACCAGCCGGGTGCCGGGCAGCCGGGTGGGTGCGAAGGGCTTCTCGGCGGGCCGTCCCTCGGGTACCCGGATCGCCGGCCCGGCGGGGGACATCGCGGAGTCGGTGAGCACCAGGGCGCGGTCCCCGTGCAGGAACAGGTCGTGCTGCGCCCAGCGGAGGTCGGCGTCACCGTCGCCGGCGAGGTCGAGCCGACCGGTGATCCGCCGGGTGGCGGGGTCGACGACCCGGAGGACGCCGCCGGTGATCGTGACGATCCGCCGACCGTCGGTCTTGACCAGGTCCGGCTCGTCGACGCCCCGTTCCTGGACGTTGGTGCCGGAGTACGCCTTGGCGCCGGCCTGTTCCGCCGCGGCGCCGGCCCGTTCCGCCGCACCGGCGGCTGCGGGCTGCATGTCGAGCGTGCGGCGGCCCGGCCACGCCGTCCCGTCGTCGGCGAAGCCCCACGGGCCGACGTGCGCGGCGGCCGCGGCGCGCAGGTCGGCGAGCGCGTCGGCGCAGGAGTCGAACGAGACCAGCCGGAGCGGGGTGCCCGGTCCGGTGGGCGCCGACCGGGGGGTGTGCGCGGGTGTGGTGGCGGGCAGCACGCTGCTCCCCGCGAGCAGGGTGAGGGCGAGCAGCGTGCCCGCCGCGACGGTCGGCCGTGCCGGTGTCATGCCCACTCCGACGCCGCCGGCCCCCGCCCGGTTCCCGGTAAGGAAGGGCCCCTTTTCAACGCCTCCGGTAGAGGAAGGGGCCCTTCCAATCACCCCCGGGGCCGGTTCAGCCGGCCGACGGGCCCACGCCGGGCGACTCCACCAGCCGGGAGAGCACGATGGTGCTGCGGGTGGAGGTCACGAAGGACTCGGCGCGCAGCCGTTCCAGCGCCGCCTCCAGGTGGGCGATGTCGGCGGCGCGCAGGTGGACGAGGGCGTCCGCCTCGCCGGAGACGGTGTACGCGCCGACCACCTCGGGGTGCCGTCGGGCGGCCACTCCGATCTGCGCCGGGGTGGTCCGGCCGGCGCAGAACAGCTCGACGAACGCCTCGGTCGTCCACCCCACGGCGGCCGGGTCGACGACGGCCGTGAATCCCCGGATGACCCCGGCCGAGCGGAGCCGATCGACCCGTCGCTTGACCGCCGGAGCGGAGAGTGAGACCCGTTGCCCGATGTCGGCGTACGAGGCACGGGCGTCGGCGACGAGCAGCGCAATGATTCGCTGGTCAACCGCGTCTATCTGCAACGTTCCGCCTCCGGGAAGCAATGGTTGTGGCTGTTACCGATGTTCCACGGTACCTACCCTTGGTCACCGTGAACCAGCAGCGAGTGCCGCGAAAGCGGACATATCTCATGTGCTCGCCCGAGCACTTCGCGGTCGAGTACGCGATCAACCCGTGGATGGACGTGACCACCGCGGTCGACGCGGAGTTGGCGGTCAAGCAGTGGGACCGGCTGCGCGAGACGCTGGTCGGTCTCGGCCATGAGGTGCACCAGCTCACCCCCGAGCCGGGCCTGCCCGACATGGTGTTCGCGGCCAACGGCACCTTCGTCGTCGACGGCACCGTCTACGGCGCCCAGTTCAAGCACGAGCAGCGGGCCGCCGAGGCGGCCGCCCACCGTGCCTTCTACGAGGCGCAGGGCTGGCGGTTCATCGCGCCGACCGTGACCAACGAGGGCGAGGGCGACTTCGCGTACCTGCCGGAGGCGCACGGCGGCCTGATCCTCGCCGGGTACGGCTTCCGGACCGACCCGGCCGCCCATGCCGAGGCCCAGGAGGCGCTCGGTCGGCCGGTGGTCTCGCTGCGGCTGGTCGACCCCCGCTTCTACCACCTCGACGTGGCGCTCGCGTCGATCGACGACACCAACATCGTCTACTACCCGGGCGCCTTCTCGGTGGCCAGCCAGAAGGTGCTCGCCCAGCTCTTCCCGGACGCGGTCGTCGCCGACGACGAGGACGCGCTCGCGTTCGGCCTGAACCTGGTCAGCGACGGCCGCAACGTGGTGCTCAACAGCGAGGCCACCCGGCTCGCCGGGAAGCTGAAGGCCGCCGGCTACCAGCCGGTGCCGGTCGAGCTGGCCGAGCTGAAGAAGGGCGGCGGCAGCGTGAAGTGCTGCATCGCCGAGCTACGCCACTAGGACCTTCGTCACGACCCGCAGGCCGGCCAGGGACTTCGACAGACCCTGGCCGCGGCTGGCGACGGGACGTCGAGAGGCGCCCCGGCGCGGAGCACGAAGGGCCGGCCTCCCCCGCCAGGGGAGGCCGGCCCTTTCGCGTCGGTTCCGGCCCGGAGGCCGTCGGTTCAGCCCAGGGTGGCCAGTTCGGTGATGAGGACGTTCGACAGCACCTGGCCGTCCATCTGGACCTCGCGCAGGTACCACTTCTGCTGCGGCGTACGCGGCTGGTTGAACTGCCACACGCCACGCGGGCTGTCGATCTGGCCGACCCGGCCGAGCGCGAGGTTCACCTGCTGCGGGGTGGGTGAGTCGCCGGCGATCCGGATCGCCTGGTCGAGCACCTGCGCCGCGTCGTAGGACGCCATGGCGTACGTGGTCGGCGAGCTGCCGTGCTTCTTGCGGTACGCCGAGGCGAAGAGTCGGTTCGCCGCGTTGTTGATGTCGGCGGAGTAGTTCAGGGCGGTCTGGATGCCCAGCGCGTCCCCCGGCGTGTTCTCGAAGCTCTCCAGCACCTTGCCCTCGGTGAGGAAGCCGGGGGCGTAGACAGTGCCCCGGAACCCGGCGTCGCGCAACTGCTTGATGAACTTGACCGCCGCCTCGCCGTTGAAGAAGCAGAACATCGCGGTGGGCTCGGCGTCGAGCGCCCGATCGATGTCCGTGGCGTAGTCGGCCCGTTCCGCGACGGCGTCCGTCGTCCAGGTCACCGGGTCCTCGATCCGGGGGTCGGACTCACCGAACTCCTGCCGGAAGCCGCGCAGCACGTCCTCGCTGGCGAGGCCCTTCGGCATGACGATGGCCAGCTTCGCCGACGCCGGAAGCCGCGTCCGCAGGTAGCTGCCGAGCGCACGACCGGCCTCGTCCAGCACGTACGACGTCCGCCAGATGTAGACGACGCTCTGGAGGCTGGTCGGCGAGGCGTTGGACCCGACGAGCGGCACCCGCGCCTGCTCCACCGTGTCCCGGATGCCGAGCATGACGGCCGAGCTGGCCACCCCGGTGAGCGCCAGCACACCCTGCTTCAGCAGGCCCTCGACGGCGGCCTTGCCGCTCTCCGGCTTGCCGCCCTCCTCCGCGGTCAGCAGTTCCGTCGGATGGCCGCCAAGCTGCGCCTGGTTGAGGTCGAGGAAGAGCTGGAAACCGTTGATGATCTCGGTGCCGATGACCTTGAGGTCGCCGGTCTGGGGCGCCACCAGGCCGATCTTGATCGGGCTCAGCGTCGGGGTGGAATCGGCCCCGCTGTCGTCGGTGCCGCATCCGCCGACGAGTCCGGTCGTACCGAGCGCGGCCAGCAGTTGTAGGGCCCGCCTGCGGTTCATCTGCGACACCGAGTTCCTTCCGAAGGGGTGCAGGGGCGGGTCTCGCCCCTCCGGCGTTCTACCTGCTCCGCGACGCTCCGTCAATGCCTAGTGATCTTCATGCAATGACCGCAACGCAGCGGCAACCTCGGGCCAGGCCGCGGACTCGGGGTCGATCAGGCCGAAGTGCTCGCAATCGGGCAGCTCAACGAGGCGTACGTCACTTCCGGCGGCCTGTGCCGCAGCCGCGAACTCCCGGCTCATGCCGACCGGCACCTGGCGGTCGAGTGCACCGTGGATGATCACGCTCCGTGTTCGGATAGGCACCAACGATCGTGGATCACAAGCGGCGTACCGGTCCGGTACGTCGGCCGGGCCACCGCCGAGCAGCGCGGCGACCGCACCGGAGTCCAGGTCCAGCCGGTACGCCTCGGCCAGGTCCGCCACCGGCGCGAGGGCCAGCACCGCGCCGACCTCCACCGGCGCGACCGCCGCCACGAAGAGGGCGAGGTGGCCACCGGCCGAGTGGCCGACCAGGATCGGCGCGCCCGCAGCCACCCGGCCGGGCAGCGCCTCGGCAGCCAACCGCGGCAGCTGGGTCACCGCGGTCAGGACGTCGGCGAGGGTTGCCGGCCAGCCGCCGCCGGGTTGTCCGGTCCGGCGGTACTCCACCTGGGCGACCGGGTAGCCGAGCGCGGCGAGCGCGCTGGCGAGCGGACCGGTGTGCCCCCGGTCGTACTCCGCCCGCCAGAAACCCCCGTGCACGACGACCACCAACGGCAGGGCCGGTCCGCTGCCGGCCGGCCGGCGCAGGTCCGCGATCTGGTCCGGGTGGTCGCCGTACGCGACGGTGACGTCCGGCGCCGGCGCGGGGCGGGTGAGCACGGCTCGCGGGTCGCTGGGCATGCCCGCGACGGTAGCGCGCCACCGGCACCCGATCGTCGTCGACAGCGGCTCCCGGGGCGCATCCCGGCGGGCGACTGGGTAAAGATGGACCCCATGACCGAAGCGCACTCCGTTGGACAGAACGACGAGCCGGATCAGGACGGCCCCGGTCGCTCCGGCACCGTGGTGGTGGTCGGGCCCGACGGCCGGCCGGTCGGCACGGTGCAGACCGACGAGGGGCCGGGAGAGGACCCGTCCCGCCTGGTCGAGCAGCCGGCCAAGGTGATGCGGATCGGCAGCATGATCAAACAGCTGCTGGAGGAGGTCAAGGCCGCGCCGCTGGACGACGCGAGCCGGCACCGCATGCGGGAGATCCACGAGCGGTCGATCGTCGAGCTCAAGGAAGGGCTCGCCCCCGAGCTGCGGGAGGAACTGGAGCGCATCTCGCTGCCCTTCACCGAGGAGAAGGCACCCAGCGAGGGCGAGCTGCGGATCGCGCACGCGCAGCTCGTCGGCTGGCTGGAGGGGCTCTTCCACGGCATCCAGGCGGCCCTGGTGGCCCAGCAGATGGCGGCCCGGGTCCAGCTGGAGCAGATGCGCTCCGGCCGGCCCGCGCTGCCCAGCGGGCCGGGCGGAATGGTCCCCGGGATGCCCGGCCTGGGCCAGCCGCAGGGCGGCGAGGGGCACGGCACCGGCCAGTACCTCTAGGGCTCGGTCCGTGAGGCACGTCGGCGCAGCCGGGCTCGGCCGGTGAACCGGTGACCGAGCGGCCGGCCGGCCGCTCAGTCCAGCCCGAAGACCTTCTCCAGGTACGCGGCGACACCGTCGGCGGTGTTCGCCGTTGTGACGTCGTCGGCGATCTCCAGGACCGAACGGTGCGCGTTGGCGACCGCGACTCCCCGACCGGCCCAGGTGAGCATCGGCACGTCGTTGGGCATGTCCCCGAAGGCCAGCACGTCGGCGGCGTCGATCCCGTGCCGCGAGCAGTACCAGGCCAGGCCGGCCGCCTTGGTCACGCCGGCCGCCGAGATCTCGACCAGCCCCGAGTACGACGAGTGCGTGGCCTCGGCCAGCCCGACCAGCGCCCGGGCGACCAGCGCGGCGAACGCGTCCGGGTCCTGCTCGCCGGCGCGGGCGAGCAGCTTCACCGCCGGGGCGGCGAGCAGCTCCTCCGGAGTCTCGACGGCTCGGATCGCCGCGTGGTCGGCGTCCCACCGCAGCGGGTAGTGCGTCTCGTGCCGCATCTCCCGGCTGTCGACGATCTCCACCGCGAAGGTCACCTCGGGCACCTCGGCGCGCAGCCGCCGGGCCACCTCGGCGAGGAGTTCCGGGGCGAGCGGGTCGGCCCGCAGCACCTCGTCCGCCACCGGGTCGTAGACCACCGCGCCGTTGGCGCAGATCGCCGCCAGCGGCTCGGCGAGCTGGTCGTACACCAGCTTGAGCCAGCGGATGGGACGGCCGGTGACCAGCACGACCGGCGTGCCGCGCGCGGAGATCCGGGCCAGGACGGCGGCGGTCTGCGGACTCAGCGTCCGGTCGTCGCGCAGCAGCGTCCCGTCGATGTCCGTGGCGACGAGGCGGGGTGGCTCTCCCATCAGCGGGAGAGTAGTCGATCGAGGTACACCGCCACCCCGTCGTCGTCGTTGCGCAGGGTCGTCTCGTCGGCCGCCGCGCGGACCGCGGGGTGGGCGTTGGCGACCGCCACCCGGGCCCAACCGGCCCAGGCGAACATCGGCAGGTCGTTGGGCTGGTCGCCGAAGACCAGCACCTCCGCCGGGTCGACGCCGAGCCGCTCCGCCACCACCGTGAGCCCGGTCGCCTTGTCGACCCTGGGCGGGCAGATCTCGACGAAGCCGAGCCCGGCCTGGGTGAGCGTGGCGACCTCCGGTGGGACGATCCGCCGCGCCACGTCGAGCAGTTCGTCGACGTGGTGGTCGGCGGTACGGGCGAACGCCTTGATCACGTCTGCGGAGAGGCACTCGGTGCGGGTGCGGGCCTCGAACCGGTCCTGGTACGGCCAGCTCGGGTGGTAGTCGCCCCAGAGCGGCGCGTCGTGCTCGTCCGACGCCTCCACCATCACGGTGAGCGGGCCGACCTCGGCCTCCAGGTCGGCCAGCAGGCCGGCCAGGACGGCGCCGGGGAGGCGCTCGTCGCGCAGCACGACCGGCCCGCCCGGATCGCTCTGGTCGACCACCCGCCCGCCGCCGGCCATCACCAGGAAGTCCGCGGCACGGATGTCGTTGCGGGTCAGCTCGGTGAGCCGGGGGCCGCGACCGGTCGCGCCGACCACCGGGATGCCGGCGGCCCGTACCCGGTCGAGCACCTCATGGGTGTACGCGGAGACGGTCTCGTCGCTGCGGACGAGCGTCCCGTCCAGATCGGTGGCGATCAGCTTGGGCAGGCCCGGGCGGGTCATCGTTCCTCCTTCGCCCGCCGCCGTCGCGGCCAGCCGTTCCGGTCGTGTGACCCGGCGTGACGGCGGGCAGCAACCGTACCTCGCGGAAGCGGTCGCAACCATGGCGATCAGACGAATCCGGTGCCAACGGGGAACGACTGACCTGTGGTGATCGCGTCGGGCTGCCGCCGACGGGTCGCAGGCTGCCCAGGGCACGTCGCGGACGGCCCGCCCGGCCCCCGCCGCCCGACTCAGCCCGGCGGTTCCGGGCGGGTGAACGGCATGGCGGGCCCGACGGTGAGGTCGGCCGGGGGCGGCAGGGCCTCACCGGGGTCGCCCCGCCGGGAGCGACGCCGCCGGGCCGGCGGGATCGACACACCGCTCTCCGTCTCGGCGGCGGGCGCGGCGGCGGACGGGGTGGGCAGGAGCGCCGCCCCCAGCAACGCACAGGCGAGGAACGCGGCGACCAGCCCGCGTCCGTACTCGATGGCGAATCCGTCCTGGCCGCCGTAGTAGATGGCCCGCAGGTCGGCGTCGCCGATCGTGATGGCCGCGGCGGTCAGCACGGCGAGCAGCGCCCCGGCCAGCACCAGGCCGGCGATGCGGGCGTTCGGGCGGGCCGCCTCGGTGCCCCGCAACGCGAGCGCGACCGCCACCACCAGCGCGAGCAGACCGGCCAGGTACGCGCCGCCGAACCCGCCGACGTTGGAGACCCCCTCGGGGAGGCGGAGCCCACCGCCGTCGGGCCCGGCGTTGGGCATGGTCAGCATCACCCACTCCCCGATCAGCGAGGCGAGACCGGCGGCCGCCCCGAGGCCGGCGAGGAACTGCCCGGCCCGGCCGGGTGGCCGCGGATCGGACCCACCCCACTCCACGACGGCGGGGCCGTCGTCGGACCGGTCTTCCTGCCGGGGGATGGGGAGGTCCTGGGACATCGGGGGACATCCTTCCGCGCTGACGCCCGTTCCGTCGGTGCCGGCCCGAAGGCGGACCGGACCGGCCCCGAGGGGATTCGAGAGGCCGCACGGTTTCCCGACCGCCTCCGAGCGGAATCATGACACAGCCAGCGTCCGGCGGGCGGTAGCGCGAGTGGCGGGTGCGCGGGTCGGTCGCCCCGGCGTCCGCTTTCGACTAGCGTCGGGTGCATGCCTATCCGTACCGCTTCCGCACGTTGGCAGGGCAACCTCACCGAGGGGTCCGGCACCCTCCGCACCGGCAAGGGCGGCCTGGAGGGGAACTACTCCTTCAAGTCGCGCTTCGAGGAGGGCGAGGGCACCAACCCGGAGGAGCTGATCGGCGCCGCGCACGCCAGCTGCTTCTCGATGGCCCTCTCCAAGCAGCTCGCCGACGCCGGCGCGACCGGCACCTCGGTGGAGACCAGCGCCAAGGTGCACTTCGACAAGACCGACGCGGGCATGACCGTCACCCGGATCGACCTGGAGACGGTCGGTCAGGCGCCCGGCATGGACGAGGCGCAGTTCGCCAAGCTCGCCGAGGCCGCCAAGGAGAACTGCCCGATCTCGCGCCTGCTCTCGCCGGGCGCCCAGATCACCCTGAACGCCCGCCTCACCTCCTGACATCCGGGCGCCCGCAACGCCCGGGCTCCCCGGGCCGCCCGGCTCGCCGCACTTTCACGGAAGGAGTGACCATCCGGGGACGGATGGGCCTCCTCCCGTGGAGGTGGGCGGAACCGTTCCGGGGAACGCCGGGGATCTTGCGGGTGCCGATCGGTGGGCAGAATGGGGGTGTGGCGGTGGAGATGAGCCGGGAGCGGTTCGAGGAACTGGTCGGCGAAGCCCTCGACGAGGTCCCGGAGGAACTGCTCGCCCTGATGAGCAACGTGGTCATCCTGGTGGAGGACGACCCGCCCCCGGGTGAGAACCTGCTCGGCCTCTACGAGGGGCACGCCCTGACCGAGCGGGGCTGGGACTACTCGGGCGTGCTGCCGGACCGCATCCTCATCTACCGCAACCCGATCCTGCGTATCTGCGACAGCGAGCACGACGTGGTGGACGAGGTCGCGATCACCGTGGTCCACGAGATCGCCCACCACTTCGGCATCGACGACCACCGCCTGCACGAGTTGGGGTGGGGCTAGGCCCCGGCGGCTGTCGGGACAGCCTCCGGGCCTCCGGTCAGCCGATGGCCGCCCGTTGCGCTGCTGACCTACCGTCGGGGCCAAGGCACCGCGAACTGTAGGAGGCACGTCCATGCGCAGCGAACTCTTCTCCTCGGAGAACCTGGAGAAGGAGTCCGCCCAGCCGGGTATGCGGCTGCAGAACTCCAAGATGCTCAAGATCGAACTCAACGGTGAGGCGATGGCCCGGGTCGGCTCGATGGTGGCCTACCAGGGGAACGTGCAGTTCCAGGCACTCGGCTCGGGCGGGCTCGGCAAGTTCCTCAAGCAGAAGCTCACCGGCGAGGGCGTCCCGCTGATGAAGGTCACCGGTCAGGGTGACGTCTTCCTGGCGGACTTCGCCAAGGACGTGCACATCATCGAGCTGGAGCCGGGCGACGCCCTCTCGATCAACGGTTCGAGCGTGCTCGCCTTCGACGCCACCCTTCAGTACGACATCCGCATGGTCGGCGGCGCCGGCATGGCGTCGTCGTCGGGCCTGTTCAACTGCGTCTTCTCCGGTCACGGCCGGATCGCCATCACGACCAAGGGCACTCCCGTCGTCCTCAACGTCGACGCCCCCACCTACGTCGACCCGCAGGCGGCGGTCTGCTGGTCCGCCAACCTCCAGACCGGCTACCACCGCGCCGAGCAGCTCGGCCTGGGCACGCTGCTCGGCCGGCGCACCGGTGAGGCGTTCACCATGAGCTTCGCCGGGCAGGGCTTCGTGGTCGTCCAGCCCTCCGAGGAGCCGCCGGTCATGGGCAGCGGCGCGCAGGAGCAGCAGGGCGGCCTCCTCGGCGGCCTGCTGAGCTGACGCGTGTCCGGGGCGCGCCGCGAGCGCGGTGCGCCCCGGGTGCAGGCGGTCAGGTCAGGTCGCCCCTGCGCAGCCGGGCCAGCCAGGCGGCGGCGTCGGCGTAGTCGGCGTCGGAGAGGCCCGCCGGCGCGGGGACCGGCCGCTCGCCCGCCGCGGCGGTCCAGCGGTGCCGGGGGTACGACCCGAGGAAGCGGACGTCGGCGCACACCCGGCGCAGCCCCTGCAACGCCTCGCCGAGCCGTACGTCGGCCACGTGCCCGGTGCAGTCGAGGAAGAAGACGTACCGGCCGAGCGCCTCACCGGTCGGGCGGGACTCGATCCGCGTCAGGTTGACTCCCCGGACGGCCAGCTCCATCAGCACGGACAGCAGTGCGCCCACCCGGTCGTGGGCGATGTAGACGGCCAGCGAGGTCACGTCGTCCCCGGTCGGCGGCGGGGGCGGGCCCGGCCGGGACACCAGCGCGAACCGGGTCACGGCGTCCGGGTGGTCGGCGATCTTGTCGGCCAGCACCTCGAGCCGGTGCCGGGTGGCGCCGATCGGGGCGCAGATCGCCGCGTCGTACTCGCCGGCCGCGGCGCCGGCCGCCGCCGCGCCGTTGGAGAGGACGTCCACCACCACGGCGTCCGGCAGGTGCGCGCGCAGCCAGTTCCGACACTGGGTGGACGCCTGCGGGTGGGCGGCGACGCTGCGTACCGCCGGCAGCGAGGTGCCGGGGCGGGCGCCGAGCACGAACTCCACCGGCAGGATCACCTCGCGGGTGATCACCAGCGGATCCCCCTCGGCGAGCTCGTCGAGGGTCACGCCGACCGCGCCGCCGATCGAGTTCTCCAGCGGCACCAGCGCCGCGTCCGCGTCCCCGGCCCGTACGCCCTCCAGCGCCTCACCGACACTGCGGGCGGGCGTACGGTTGGCCCGCTCGGCGGCGGGGATGGTACGCAGCGCCTGCTCGGCGAAGGTGCCCTCGGGCCCGAGGTAGACGAAGCGGGTCGGCGGTGTTCCCGGCATGGCGACAGCCTACGCACCGAAGCCGGGGACCGTGCCGGCGTCGCAGGCCAGGGTGCGGATGCCGACCGGGGCGGCGACCCGCACCTCCACGGTGCACACGTCGGTCCCGGCGGTGACCAGGCGTGGTGCGCCGCCCGGGCCGCGGGTGACCACTTGGAGCGGCTCGTAGCCCGCCACGTCGAGGACGGTGTAGTGCCACTCGTCGGCGCAGAGCGGCCCGGTCTTCACCTGGACACGGGCGTTGCCGGGCAGCACGTCGCGCCCGCGTACCAGGTCGGTGACCCGCTGACCGGACGGGCCGGCGGGGCAGGCGACGGCGACCAGGCCCGAGGAGGGTGTCGTCGTGGTGCCCGGCAGTCCGGGGAGCCCGGTCACCGGCGGGCTCGGGACCGCCGTGGCCGTGCCGGTCGGACCCGGCGTGGCGGTCCGGGCCGCCCGGGTGGGTGAGGGCTGCCGCAGTTCGGGCGGGGCGCCGCAGCCGGCCGTCAGCAGCACGGCCAGGAGGGCGACCACGGCGCGGGGACGGGCGGTGGCACGGCGGGGCGGGGTGGGCGGCACGGACCGATCCTCAGGACATCGACGCTGACCGTTGTGGTGGGGGGCGAGCGTGCCCATCGTAGGAGCATCCGGCGGCCGGGTGAAGCCGGGACCGTCCCGGCGTCACAGCCCGGCCGCGCCGCGCCGGTGCCCGCCGTGACGCCGCGTCACGATCTGGTGAGCACGCGGTGCCCGGCCCGGTCCAGGGCCGTGACGGCCTCGTCGAGGCGTACCGCGGGGACCAGCAGGTAGTCGGTGTCGTAGGTGGAGAACGCGACCACGCTGACCCGGGCCTCCGCCAGCGGGTCGACCAGCGCGGCCAGGGTGCCGGAGACGGCCAGGTCGAGCGGACCCGCCACCCGCAGGCAGCGCCAGGCGGTCTCCACGACGGCCTGCTCGGGCGCCCGGTCGGCTGGGCAGATCACCGAGACCCCGTCGGCGGTCCAGCTCACCGTGACGACAGCGCCGTCGCTCAGACCGCCGGCCAGGGCGGGCGGCAGGGCGGAGCCGGCCGCGAGGCGGCAGACGGCGTACTCACCCGGCAGCAGAGCGATATCCAGCATGAGGGCACCTTACGGCCTCGGCGAGCGCGTACCCCACCTTCGCCGCGTGCGGCGAACGCCACATGCCGCCGCAGGTCAGACCTCGGAGAAGAAGGTGAGCGAGCCGGCGACCACCCCGTCGGTGAGGACCGGGGTGGAGATCGCGTCGACGGTGGCGTCGGGCGCGTCCGGTGACGCCCCCTGGACCCGGAGCAGCCCGCGGGCCAGGCGGCCCGAGGTGAGGGCGAGCAGCGGCGGAATCTTGTCGATCTCCGGCTCGGTCAGCTCGCCCCGGTTGGCGGTGAAGTCGAGCAGGCGCAGACCACCGTCGAGCAACGGCCGCCCGATCACGTCCTGCGGAGCGCCCAGGCAGAGCAGCTCGCACCCGGACGCGGAGACGGCGATCACCCGGGTGTCGGCGTCGATCAGCAGGCACGGCTCGTCCGCCCGGCAGACCGTCGAGGACCACTGCCCAACGTTGTCGGACCCCTGCTCTGTCGATGTCCCTGCCGCCGGCACGAACACTTCCGAGAGCGAAAGTTCGACGTGGGCCACCGAGCCTCCTATGTACACCGACGGTCTGTCCACGCTAGCTGGTCCGGGAGCCGGCCGCTGACCGCGTCGGGGTCACCGGGCCGCCGGGTGCTGGTCCACGCCCTGACCGGGCGGCCGGCGACGGCGCGACCGGCGGGTGCCGTCCGGACCCGGGTCGCGTGGCGTCGCGGCTGACGTTACCGCCGGCCGACCGGCTTGTCAGCGGCCGTTCGGCCCTCCTCGTACCACCGGTAGTCGGCGGCCGGCCGGTAGGTGCCGTTGAGCCAGGTGGCCGGATGCTGAGCGACCCGCGAAAGCTTCTCCGCGGTGGCCGGGCTGATCCGGTTGCCGGCGGCGACGAGCAGCCGGTCCAGCTCCCGGTGGGTCGCCATCAGGCAGTCCTTCGGAAGGCCGTAGACGCTGATGACGCCGGAGCCGACGAAGGTCAGCACCGGCGTCACCGGGATCGGCAGGCCCACCGCATCGGAGAGGGCCTTGCTCGCCCGCTTGGCGTCGCGACGGGCCTCGGCCACGTACGGCGGGCGCTTGCCGTTGATCTGCACGACGTCGCCGGCCACCAGCACGCGGGCCCGGCCATGGTCGGCGATGGTGACCGCGTAAAGGCCGCTCGGCCCGATGGCGAGGAAGCCGGCGCGGTCGTCACCCGCCTGGTCCCGCAGCAGGTCCGTCGCGTCGGTGCGGGGCCACTCGATGACGTGCCAGGCGGGGCCGAGGTGGTCGAGCTGGCCCAGCGCCCGCGCGCCGGCCGCCTCCAGCCGCCGGGCCCCGCGCTCCGCCCGCAGGCGGCGGGCCCACTCCAACGGGGACGGACGGGCCGGGCTGAGAACGCCCTGGGGTTCCGTCCGGGGGTGCGGCACCGCGACGGGCGGCAGTGCCCGGGGCGACGGTACGGCTCGTCGAGCGGGGAAGACAGTCATCGCGACCTCCGGCAAAAGGTCCCTCGAAGTTATGTCCTCACTACCCTACGTTGTCAGTCCCCCCGGTCGGCAAGTTGGAGCGCCGGAGTGACTGTGGATGAATGCCGTATTCACGCACAGTTCTTTTGCCGGATGCCGCCAAACCCCTCCCACGACCGGTGCCGGGGACGTCGGCACCGGCCCCCCGGTCCGAGTCGCTGCGACGGACGGCGGGACGCCGACCCAGGCCCTACGCTTCGATGGTGACCCACTACGTGGACAGCGAGGTCGGTCGGCTGGGCACGGTCATGCTGCACCGGCCGGGGCCCGAACTCGCCCGGCTCACCCCCCGCAACAACGACTCCCTCCTCTTCGACGCCATCCCCTGGGTGGGCCGCGCGCAGGAGGAGCACGACGCGTTCGCCGCCGCGCTGCGCGAGCGGGGGGTCGAGGTGCTCTACCTCGCCGACCTGCTGGCGGAGACGCTCGCCGTCGCCGACGCGCGCGCCGAGCTGACCGACCTGGTGCTGCGCTCCCCCCGGCTCGGCGACTCGCTGCGCGCCCGGGTCGCCGACCACCTCGCGTACCTCGACCCGGCGGCGCTGGCCGACGTGTTCATCGCCGGCCTGGCGCACGAGGAACTGCGGATCAGCCGGGACCGCCCCGGCGGCCTCGTCTACACCCTGATGGACCGGCACGACTTCGTCATCGACCCGCTGCCGAACCTGCTCTTCACCCGGGACTCGTCGGTCTGGATCGGTGACCGGGTCGCGGTCACCAGCCTGGCCATGACGGCCCGCAGGCGGGAGACCACGCTGACCGACGCGATCTACCGGCACCATCCCCGCTTCGCCGGCAGCGAGTTCGTGTACCACCCGGAGCTGGAGCACCTGGAGGGCGGCGACGTGCTCCTGCTCGCCCCCGGCGTGCTGGCGGTCGGCGTGGGTGAGCGCACCACACCGGCGGGCGCGGAGCGTCTCGCGCGCCAGGTCTTCGCCGCCCGGCTGGCGCACACCATCCTGGTCGTGCCGATCGCGCAGGAGCGCGCCACGATGCACCTCGACACCGTCTGCACGATGGTCGACGTCGACGCCGTGCTGATGTACCCGAACATCGCCAGCACGCTGTCCGCGTACACCGTCGTCGCCGGCGCCGACGGCGAGGACCCGCGGGTGGACGGCCCGGCGCCGTTCCTGCGGGCCGCCGCCGACGCTATGGACCTGGCCCAGCTCCGGGTCATCGACACAGGTCTCGACCCGGTCACCGCCGAGCGCGAGCAGTGGGACGACGGCAACAACACCCTCGCCCTCGCGCCGCGGCTCTGCGTCGGCTACGAGCGCAACACGGAGACCAACGCCCAGCTGGAACGGGCCGGCATCGAGGTCATCCCGATCGCCGGCTCCGAGCTGGGCTCCGGCCGCGGTGGCCCCCGGTGCATGTCCTGCCCACTCGTCCGCGACCCGCTGCGCGGGTAAGGAAGGGCCCCTTATTAACGCCTCCGGTAGAGGAAGGGCCCCTTCTTAACGGCCCCGCAGGGCGGCAGCCGGCCTCAGCGGAGGGTGAGCTGGCGGCCGAGCAGGCCGTGGCGGGCGCGCCGGGCCGCGGCGTCCAAGGGGGTAGGCTCCGCCAGAGCCTCGGCGTAGCGCTTGGCGAAGTCCGCCACCGGCTGTTCCCACTCGCCGGCCGGGGTGTCCTCGGGCAGGTCCCACACCGGTACCAGGCGACCGTGCGCCCGGAACATGCCGGCGAACTTCGTCTGCTCGCCGAGCGTCAGGGCGCCGGCCGCGCTGAGTCGCGCCAGCGCGTCCAGCGCGGCGTCCTCGTCGTCGGGCAGCACCCACCGCACGTGCGCCTTCTCCGGCACCTGGCACCAGTACGCGGCCCGCGCCGCGGTCAGCCGGACGGTGGGGTAGATGGCGGCGTTGGCCCGCTCCAGCGACGCCTGCACGGTCGGGTCGTCCGCCGCACCCGGGTCGAGCCAGAACCCGAAGCCGTCGTGCAGGGTGATCTCCAGCGGCCCGTCGACCAGCAGGTCCTGGAGCCGGGGGCCGGGGCCGGGCAGCGGCGGCACGGTGACCTGGCCACCGGGCTCGGTACGCAGTGCGCAGAGCAGCGCCTCGGCCAGGTCCCGCGAGACGTCGCCGGACTGCTGGTGCCGCTGGAGACCGATGAAGACCCGCCCGTCCGGCTTGGTCATCGCCGGTGCCGCCATCGGCAGCACGGTGGCCAGCAGGACCTCGCGGTCGCCGTACTCCTCGACGAGGTCCGGCGTGAGCCGCAGCGGCGCGGAGGCGGCCGGCACCAGCTCGCGCAGCGCGATCCACTCCGGCTCGTCGGCCAGCCCCGCGAAGGGGCGGGGCACGAAGACGTCCCGTACCTTCTCGCGCTTACCGGTGGTGTCCGCGGCCCGCTGGCTCTTTCGACGCTTGCTCACGGATCGACAGCCTAGAGGCCGGCGCGGGCCGGCGTGGGGAGGACCCGCATCAGCGGCGGTCAGAGCCCCGGCCCGGCGACCACCAGGTCGGGCCGGACGGACCCGGCCGGCTCGAACTCCGCCCAGACGGTCTGGCCGAGCCCGTCCCGGTCGACGCCCCAGCGGCTCGACAGGCCCGACACGATGTGCAGGCCCCGGCCGTCGATCGCGTCCGGGTCGGCTGTTCGCATCCGCGGCCCGGCGGTCGCACCGCCGTCGGTCACCCGCAGGTGGACGCGGGGGCCGGCGGGCGTGTCGCGGAGTCGCCAGGCCACCCGGATCACCCCGCCCGGAAGCGGGTCGGCGTGGCGTACGGCGTTGCCCACCAGCTCCGCGAGGACCGCCACGAGGTCCGCGAGCAGGGTCCGGCTCACGACCTCGGTCAGCTCGTCGGCGAGCCGGTGCCGCGCCTGCCGCGCACCCGTCGCGTGGTGGGGCACCACCACGCACCACGCCCGTTCGGCACCTTGCGTCGACACCGTCGCCCCTCCACACCCCCCGCCACCGCCGGTCACCCGCGGGGCAGCCGCACCTCTGCGACCGTACCGCCACCGGCCTTCGGTCGAAGGGATACCCATCCATTCTGTTGTTCAACGATCCGGCGGACCAGATAGAGGCCGAGCCCCGCGCCGGGAAAGCGGCGGCGGTCACCGGACTCGCCCTGCCAGAACCGGTCGAACGCGCGCTCCACGTGCTCGGGGCGGACGCCGATGCCCTGGTCGCAGACCCGGAAGGAGACGGTCTGCCCGTCGGCCCCGGCGCTGATGCCGATCGGGGTGCCCGGTGGCGAGTACTTGCCGGCGTTCGTGCACAGCTCGGTCAGCACCGTCGCCAGGCTCGCCCGGTGGCCGAGCACCTTGGGTAGCCCCGCCGGCAGGTCCAGCGTGATGCGGTGGCGCAGCTCCGCCGGAAGGTCGGCCACCGCCGTGCACAGGGCGTCGTTGAGGTCGTACGGGGCCGACGGCTCCTCACCCGGGCCCGCCTCGGTCGCCGAGGAGAGCAAGCGGTCGACGAGGCGGGCCAGCTCGTTGGCGCGCTGGCCGATCACGCGGGCGGCCATCCGCCGGTCCGCGTCGCCCAGCGACTCCCAGTGGTCGTTGAGGGTGTCCGCGTACCCCTTGATGACGGTGACCGGGGTCCGCAGCTCGTGGCTGGTGACCGCCACGAAGAGGTCCCGGTCGTTGTCACGGCGCTGCTGGTCGGTGGTGTCGCGGAAGGTGACCACCCGCAGCGTGCCGGGGCCGGGCAGCTCGCCCGAGGTGACCCGCAGCCAGCGGCCGTCCGGCAGCCGGTGGTCGAGCACCTGTCCGGGCGGGGGGAGGGGGAACGGCAGCGGCTGGTTGAGCGCGTCGGCGGCGGGACGGCCGGTCACCTGGGCGGCGGCCGGGTTCCAGAGCCGGACGTGACCGTCGCGGTCGACCACGGCCAGCCCGTCGGCCATGGCGGCCACCACCGGGCCGTCGCCGTGCACCGGCAGGCCGCTCTGGTCGCCGTACATGTGGGCGATGCAGGAGGCGACGTAAGTGACGACCGCGTGCTGGTCGGTGCCCGGGCCGTCGCCGTCGGAGGGGTAGAGGGCGTGCAGGCTCCCCACGGTGAGCCCGCCGATCTCGGCGCGGGACGCGACCATCCGGTGCAGGCCCCGGTCGGCCAGTTCGGCGCCGAGCCTGCCGGTGAGCCGGTCCACCCGGATCTGCCGGACGCGGGGCCCGGAGAGCAGGCAGGCGATGTCCGGGTCGTCGGCCGGAACGGGTCGGCCGATGGTCCAGTCGACGGCGCCGGTGGCGGCGATGATCCGGCCGCCGGTGGGTGCGAACTCGACGAACGCCACACCGGCCGCGCCCAGCGCGGACTGGGTGACCCGGAGCAGTTGGGTGAGGACCGGAAGGCCGGCGTCCCCAGAGTTGATCATCTCGATGACCACCGTGTGCCCGGCGATCAGAGCGGGAAGGTCCGTACGCTCCGGCATGCCCCGAGTGTGCCCCGCCGCGCGGATCTCCGGACACCCCCGTCCGGCCGGCGTAGAGCGTTAAGAAGGGGCCCTTCTACTACCGCAGGCGTTAAGAGGGGGCCCTTCCTTGCACGCGGGCCAGGGCTTGGGTCGGGCGGTCGGTGATGATGCCGTCCACCCCGGCGGCCAGAACCAGGTCCAGGTCGGCGGGGTCGTTGACGGTCCAGACGTACACCTGGTTGCCGGCCGCGCGCAGTGCCGGCACCAGGTCCGGGCGGGCCCGCACCAGCGCCACGCCGGGTCCGGCGATCCGGGTTCCGAACGGCAGCCGGCCCGGCCGCACCCGGCGGGGCAACATCTCCAGCAGCAGCACGGTGGGCAGCGCGGGGGCCAGTTCGCGGATCCGGCGGACCGCCAGCAGCGAGAACGACATCACCGTCACCTTGACCGGGTGCTCGGGCCGGGGTTCGGTCAGCCCGTACCGGCGCAGCAGCGCGACGAGCCGCCGTTCGACGTCCCGGCCGTACCGGGAGGGGTGCTTCGTCTCCACCAGCAGCCGGACCGGCCGGTTGGCGGCGAGGACCGCGTCCAGCAGCCGTTCCAGGGTGAGCAGCCGGGTGTGCGACTCGTCGAGCACCTCGTCGCCGTCGGCCGGTACGCAGCCCGGGTGCCAGGACCCGAAGTCCAGTGCCTCCAACTCGGCGAGGGTGCGGGCGCTCACCAGGCCCCGCCCGTTGCTGGTGCGGTCCAGGCGACGGTCGTGGACGCAGACGAGGTGACCGTCGCGGGTCAGCCGGACGTCGCACTCCAGCCCGTCGGCACCCTCGTCGAGCGCGCGCAGGTACGCGGCGAGGGTGTGCTCCGGAAGGTCGTACGACGAGCCGCGGTGCGCGAAGACCAGGGGTCGGTCCATGCGTTGCTCTCCGCTACAGGACCCGGCCCGGCTGCCCGTCCTCGCCGACCACGGGACGCCCGGCCATGGCCCACTCGCCCATCCCGCCCTCGACGTTGCGGACCTGGTCCCAGCCGTTGCGCATGAGGTATGCGACGACCTGGGCGGATCGTCCGCCGGAGCGGCAGATGATCGCGACGTCCCGGTCGGTGGGCACCTCCGTCAGCCGGGACGGCAGTTCCATCATCGGCAGGTGGTGGGCGCCGGGGGCGTGGCCGGCGGCCCACTCGTCGTCCTCCCGGACGTCGAGCAGGTACGTGTCGTCGGTGATCTCGGGGATGGTCACGGTGGGTACGCGGGGTCCGAACACGGTTACCAAGCTTAGGGTCTTGGTGGCCCGTCACAACTGCGTCACCCAGCGCGGGTTGGCGCGGGCCCACTCCGGCACCCGGGTGCTCTGGACCGCCTCGAAGAGGCCGGCGCCGCCGTCGTCCAGCACCACGTACGACACCTGGCCGACGGTCTGCGGCCGGGACGGCACCTGGAGCCCGCGCAGGGCGTCGGCCGGCAGGTCGCGCAGCGCGATCACGAGGTCCTCCAGGGGTACGCCGTTGGTGTCCACGGTCAGGGAGTCACCCACGGCGCGGATGACCTGGTCGAGCTTCACCGGGTTGGTCCGCAGCGCGGTCTCGCCGGTCCGGTCCAGGACGGCCCGCAGCAGTTGCTGCTGGTGGGTCTGCCGGTCGTAGTCGCCGTTCGGGAGGCCGTACCGCTGGCGGACGAAGTCCAGGGCGGTGCCGCCGTCCATCTGCTGGCACCCGGGCGGGAAGACCCGGCCGGTGTGGATCGACCGGACCTCGGTGTCGACGCACATGCGGACGCCGCCGAGGAGGTCGATGACCCGGCGGAAGCCGGAGAAGTCGATCAGGGCGGCGCCGTCGAACCGGAGCCCGGTCAGGCGGGCCAATGTCGCGGAGAGCAGTCTGGTGCCCGGCAGTCCGCCGCCGCCGTGCTCGTACGCGGAATTGATTTTGTCCTGCCCGCCGCCGTAGCCGGCGGTGGCGGGGATGGCGACCAGCAGGTCCCGGGGTACCGAGACCAGGTACGCCTCCCGCCCGCCGGCGGGCACGTGGACGATGAGGATGGTGTCCGACCGCCGGTCGGCGGCGCTGCCGCTCCGCCACCGGTCGGTGCCGACGAGGAGGTAGTTGAGGGTTCCGTCCAGGTCGGTGCGTTTCCGGCGGGCGCTCTCGTCGAGCAACTGCTCCTTGACCACGGCCCGGTCGTACCGTTCGGCGATCACCCGGAGGCCGACCACGGTGAGCCCGGCCAGCAGTGCCAGGGCGAGGCCGGCGCGGAGCAGGAGTCGGGGCCGGCGGGGCGGTCCGGACCGGACGCCCGCGCCGGCCCGCTCCCGTCCATCCCCCGACCTGGACGTGGTTCCTCCCCGCCACCCGCACGCGAATTCTCTTCACGTCAGGCTACGGTCCGGAGCGCCCCCACCGGGCCGGTTCGGTGAAACCCCCCGGTCACTTCCGGGTGGAGAGCACCTCCGGGTTGGCGACCACGAAGTCGGCCAGCCGGTCCTCCTTGACGGCCCGGAACATCTCCAGCGTCTGCTCGCTGAGCGACTCGCGGTTGTTGCCGTTGCCGTTGAAGGTGCCGCCGTTCGTCCGCAGCATCGTCAGGTCGCTGCCGGTGACCCCGCGCATGGTGAAGATGAAGTCGATGACCGGTACGCCGCCGGTGTCCAGCACGAACGCGTCGCCGGCCGCGTCGATCAGCTTGCTGATCTTGGTTGGGCTGCTCAGCGTGCCGTTCTGGGTCGCCTTCTTGGCCATCGCCTTGATCAGTTGCTGCTGGTTCTGCTGCCGGTCGTAGTCGGCGTTCTTGAGGCCGTACCGCTGGCGGGAGTAGTCCAGCGCCGCCCAGCCCTCCATCTCCTTGCAGCCCTTCTTGTGCACCACCGGGGTCATCGGCTTGCCGGTCTTCTTCGCCTCCGCGTTCCACATCGGCTTGCCGTCGACGTACACCATGTGGTGCGACTTGACCTCCTGGCTGACACAGATGCGGACCGAGCCCAGAGTGTCGATGATGCGCTTGAAACCGCCGAAGTTGATGATCGCGGCACCGTCGAAGCTGATGCCGGTCATCTGCTTGATCGTCTGAGCGGTCAGCTGCGCGCCGCCCTCCCAGCCGCCGCCGTTGCGGGCGCCGGCCTGGAACGCCGCGTTGATCTTGTCCACCCCGCCGTGGAACCCGCTCTTCGAGAAGGCCGGGATCCGCACCTCGGTGTCGCGGGGAATCGAGATCAGGTACGCCTGGTCGTGGGTCGCCGGGATGTGCAGCACGATGATGCTGTCCGCCCGCACGTCGTCGGGTGCCCACGACTGCCGTGCGTCCACCCCGAGCAGCAGCATGTCGATCGGGCCGTCGAGGTTCGCGCCGCCCTCCGCGCCCGACTTGCCGGCGTCGCCGAGCAGGTTGCGCTGGTCGATGTTGCCGGTGGCCTGGGCGATCATCACCTTGCCGCCGACGATCGCGACACCGCTGGTCAGCATCAGGACGGCACCGAAGATCAGGGTGATGCGCGCCCACAGCGGGTCCTTGCGGCGACGCTTGCGGCTGGCGGGGGTGGTGGGCGGACGACCCTTCCCGGGCTGCGCCGGAATGGTTGCGGACATCCGGGCCGACGCGTGGGGGGCATCCAGCGACGGCGGGCGACCGCTGGTCTGAACCGGCATGCGTGCTCCAGTTCGTGATCGGGGGCGGGATCACTGTACGGACGCTTTCCCGTCCTGGCGAGTTCACCCCACGGTCAAATGCCGTTATCCAGACCGCCCGATGGATAAATCGACCGAACGGAGGGGTCGGAAACGACCGGTCGACGGCTGGCACCCGGCATCAGGGATGCTCAGCCGCCGACCGGTGACGACCGCCGTCGATGCGGCGGG
This sequence comes from Micromonospora sp. WMMC415, assembly GCF_009707425.1. Classification (GTDB taxonomy): domain Bacteria; phylum Actinomycetota; class Actinomycetes; order Mycobacteriales; family Micromonosporaceae; genus Micromonospora. The sequence goes on from NZ_CP046104.1 coordinate 998,822, forward strand.
TGGCGCGGTCAGTTGCCGCCGTCGCTCTTCTGGTTCGCCTTGACCCAGTCCGTCATGGTGTCCCTGGCCATCGCCTGGTACATGGAGAGCGCCTTCTCCCGGTCCGAGACCACCACCGACTCGCCGTTGATCGTCTGGCTGCCGTTGTGCGGGCTGGTCACGAACGTCAGGTTCTCCCCGCGCAGGTTGCGGAACTGCACCGCCATGTCGACCAGGGAGAAGCCCTCGTCGACGGTGACCGCGGCGGTAACCGCCTTCAGGAAGTTGTTCAGCTTGACGGGGTTGGAGAGCGTCCCGGTGCTCGCGGCCTTGTCCATCAGCGCGCGGAGGAACTCCTGCTGGTGCCGCATCCGGTCGAAGTCGCCGTTCGGGAACTGCTTGCGCTGCCGGATCCAGTCCAGCGCCTCCGCGCCGTCCATGTGGTTGACGCCCTTGGTGAACGTCCGGTACGGCTTGTGGATCGAGGTGACCGTCTTCTCCACGGTCAGGTCGACGCCGCCGAGCGCGTCGGTGACCTGCTTGAAACCGGCGAAGTCGATCGCCATCACGTGGTCGAGCCGGACGTCGGTGAAGCACTCCACGGTGCGTACGGCCAGGGGCAGGCCGCCGAACGCGAACGCCGCGTTGATCTTCCCGCGCCGACCCGAGCCGCAGTCCGCGTTGGCGCTCTCCGGGATCGGCACGTACAGGTCACGCGGGATCGACACCAGGTAGGCCTGCTGGTGGTTGCTCGGGATGTGCATCACGATGATCGTGTCCGCGCGCCACTTGCTGGCCTCGTTGACCGGGGCGTCCGGGTCCCGCGAGTCGCTGCCGACCATCAGGATGTTCAGCGCGCCGTCGACCGCCTTGGCCGGCCGGCCGCCGGTGATCTGCGAGAACGGGTCGGTGCGCCCCAGGTCCTCGTTGAGGCCACGGGCGTAGAACCAGGCGCCGGTGCCGCCGAGCAGCGCGAGCACCAGCACCGCGATGCCGGCCACCAGACCGATCCGGCCCCAGCGCGGGCGGGGGTCACGGCGCCGGGGGCGGCCCGAACCGTCGTCGCCACCGCCGAAGTCGCCGGGTCCACCGGGGCCGACGGGGCCACGGGGGCCACCCCCCGACGGTTCGTCGTGGTACGAGGGATACCACTGCGTCTCGGTCGACCGGGCGCGTCCAGCCGGGCCGGAGCCCGGCACCGGGGCGCGCCCGGCACTGCGGTGAAGCCGGTGGACACCCCCGGTGTGCGGAAGCGGGAAACCGGCGGGCGTGGTCGCTGACATGTAACTCAGGGTACGTACGTCCGGCCAGTGTCGCCCTGAAGCGGAGCCGGCGTCGCCACCGCCCGTCGCCGGCTGGTTACCCCAGCCGCTCGCGGAAGTACGCGATCGTGCGCCGCAGACCCTCCTCGGGCGCGACCCGCGGCTCGTATCCGAGCAGTTGCCGGGCGAGCGTGAGATCGGGGCGACGCATCTCCGGATCGTCGGCGGCGCGGGTGATGTAGGTCACCTCGGAGCTGCTGCCGCAGAGTGACACGATCGTCTCGGCCAGTTGTCGCATGCTCATCTCGTGCTCGGTGCCGCAGTTGATCGGCCCGGTCTCCGTCGAGTCGAGCAGCAGCAGGATGCCCCGCACCAGGTCGTCGACGTAGCAGATCGAGCGCGTCTGGTTGCCGGTGCCGTGCACGGTGATCGGCTCGCCGCGCAGCGCCTGGGAGATGAAGGTCGGGATCGCCCGCCCGTCGTCCGGACGCATCCGCGGCCCGTACGTGTTGAAGATCCGGACGATCGCGACGTCCAGCCCCCGGCTGCGGTGGTACGCCATGGTGGCGGCCTCGGCGAACCGCTTCGACTCGTCGTAGACGCTGCGGACGCCGATCGGGTTGACGTTGCCCCAGTACGTCTCGCGCTGCGGGTGCTCCTTCGGGTCGCCGTACGCCTCGGAGGTGGACGCCATCAGGAAGCGCGCGCCGTCGGCGACCGCCCGCTCGAGCAGGTGCAGGGTGGCGACCGAGCCGACCCGCAGGATCTCCACCGGCAGCTTCTCGAAGTCGGTGGGGCTGGCCGGCGAGGCCATGTGCAGGATCGCGTCGAACCGCTCGGCGAACGCGGGGTGGTGGGTCGGCAGACCGTCCGAGATGTCGGCCTCGACCAGCGTGAAGGTCGGCGTGTCGGCCAGATGGGCGACGTTCTCCTTCGACCCGGTGACGAAGTTGTCGACCGCGACCACCGTGCAGCCCCGGCCGATCAGGACGTCGACCACGTGCGACGGCACGAAGCCGGCGCCGCCGGTGACGAGGATGCGGTGACCGGACCCGAAGCGCTGCACGACCTTCATGCCGGTCAGCCTACCGACCGGCCCGGCAGGTGACCCGACAAGGAAGGGCCCCCTGTTAACGCCTCGCGTTGTACAGGGGGCCCTTCTTATCACGCACCGAGCAGGCCGGCGCTCGTCGCACGGCCCACCCGGGGTGGTCAGTGCGCGCCCGCCCCGGTGAGCGAGCGCACCTCGAGTTCGGCGTACTTGTCCTCGTCGCGCTCCTTGGAGAGCACCGTGCCGAGCCATCCGCACAGGAAGCCGAACGGGATGGAGAGGATGCCCGGGTTCGACAGCGGGAACCACTGCCAGTCCTGCTCGGGGAACATCGCGGTCGGCGCCCCGGAGACCACCGGGGAGAAGAACACCAGGAAGACCGCGGCGAACAGGCCGCCGTAGATCGCCCACACCGCGCCGGAGGTGTTGAACCGCTTCCAGAACAGGCTGTAGAGGATCGCCGGCAGGTTGCCCGATGCCGCCACCGCGAAGGCCAGCGCCACCAGGAAGGCGACGTTCAGGTTCTGCGCGAAGATCGACAGCACGATCGAGATCGCGCCGATCACCAGCGCGGAGATCCGCGCGACCGTCACCTCCTGCCGCTCGGACGCCGTCCCGTCCTTGATGACGTTGGCGTAGAAGTCGTGCGCCAGGCTGGACGAGGAGGCGAGGGTCAGTCCGGCCACCACGGCGAGGATGGTGGCGAAGGCGACCGCCGCGATGACCGCGAGCAGGGTGGCCCCGCCGAGATCACCGCCGAGGAAGTCGACGCCGAGCGCCTCGGCCAGTTGTGGCGCGGCCGTGTTGCCGGCCCGGTCCTGCGCGGTGATCGCCTCGCCGCCCACCAGCGCCGCGGCGCCGAAGCCGAGCGCCAGGGTGAGCAGGTAGAAGGTGCCGATGATGCCGATCGCCCAGAGCACGCTCTTGCGGGCCGCCTTCGCCGTCGGCACCGTGTAGAAGCGGATCAGGATGTGCGGCAGGCCGGCCGTGCCGAGCACCAGCGCGATGCCGAGCGACAGCAGGTCGATCTTGTTGTAGAAGGTCTGCGTCGAGTTTCCAGCCACCTCGACGCCGTAGCGCAGCCCGGGTTCCAGGAAGGCGCTGCCCTTGCCGGACGACTCGGCCGCCTGGCCCAGCAACTCCGACAGGTTGAAGTTGAACTTGGCGAGCACCAGCACGGTCATGATCAGCGCGCCGCCCATCAGCAGGAACGCCTTGACGATCTGCACGTACGTGGTGCCCTTCATGCCACCGACCGTCACGTAGATGATCATCAAGGCGCCGACCATGATGATCGTGGCGATCTTGGCGGCGTCCGCGTCCATGCCGAGGAAGGTGGTTCCCGGCCGGATGCCGAGCAGCAGGGCGACCAGGGCGCCGGCGCCGACCATCTGGGCCAGCAGGTAGAAGATCGAGACCGTGATGGTGGAGACCGCCGCGGCCGTGCGGACCGGGCGCTGCCGCATCCGGAAGGCCAGCACGTCGGCCATCGTGTAGCGACCGGAGTTGCGCAGCAGCTCCGCCACCAGCAGCAGCGCCACCAGCCAGGCGACCAGGAAGCCGATCGAGTAGAGGAAGCCGTCGTAGCCGTACAGGGCGATGATGCCGGCGATGCCCAGGAACGACGCCGCCGACATGTAGTCGCCGCCGATCGCCATGCCGTTCTGGAAGCCGGAGAAGGACCGGCCGCCCGCGTAGAAGTCGGTGGCCGTCTTGGTCTGCCGGCTGGCCCAGATCGTGATGGCCAGCGTCACCGCCACGAAGATCAGGAACAGCGTGATGGTGAGGTTCCGGGCGGTGGTGTCGCCCGCCTCAGCCGCGAGGACCGTGTTCATGGGTCACCTCCCCGATCTCGGCGCGGATCCGGTCGGCGACCGGGTCGATCTTCCGGTCGGCGTACCGGGAGTAGAGCCAGGCGATGAGGAAGGTGGAGACGAACTGCAGCAGACCGAAGACCAGGGCGACGTTGATGTTGCCGACGACCTTCGTGCCCATGAAGTCCCGCGCGTACGCGGACAGGATCACGTAGAGCGCGTACCACAGGAAGAACGCGACGGTCATCGGGAAGACGAAGCCGCGCAACGCGCGTCGCAACCCGGCGAACTCGTCCGACCGCTGTACGGCCAGATAGCGTTCCGCCGCCGACTCGGCGGGGGCGGACGCGGGTGTGTCCGTGGACATCTGTGGATCACCACCTTCACAGGCATCGGGGAGTTTCGCGCACGGTAAGGAGCGCACTCCCGACCCGGGAAGCGTGAGATCGGCGTCGGTCGACGGTTGCGCCGAACGGCACGATGGCTGCGCCGAGTGACCTGGCTCACTCCGGTGACCGGTCGGCGCCGGGGGCCGGCCGCGGTGCCGGTGGTCACCTCCGAGCGGCGGCGACCTGGTCAGGTCAGCTCGCGGTACCGGCCCCGGTAGTGCAGCAGCGGGTCCGTCTCCTCCGCCAGCTCGACCGTCTCGATGGTGGCGTCCACCAGCAGACCCCAGCCGTACTCCCGGGCGTCGTCGAGCCGGCAACCGACCCAGCCGCCCGCGTCCGACGGCACCGGGCCGTAGTCGGTCTGCGTCCAGGTGCCGGTGGCGAACAGACCGCCGGGGGACGGGAAGAGCCCGGCGAACCGGTCCGCGAGCTGCCGGTGCGACGGATTCAACGGCGCGACCGCGAAGCGGCCCGCCTCCTCCACCGCCGCCCACAGGTCGGCCTCCGGGTCGATCAGGCCGAGCAGCCGGTCCGGCTCGCCCTCCGCCACCAGCGTGGAGGAGACCGTCAGGCCCGCCGGCCCGGGCGCCGTCCACAGTGTCACCGGCGCCGCCAGCCGGCCACGCAACCGGCGTACGGGAGAGCGCCGGTCCACCGGTACGGCGAACGGGTCGGTGTGGTGGATCTCGGCACCCGGCTCATGATTCACGTGGAACATTCTGCCGTCCCGGGCCCGCGCCCAACCCAGGAAGCGCTCGTGCAGCCCGGTCGGCGGTGCGTGCCCGTTGAGCTGCGCGAGATGGGCGGACGCCTCGGCCATCAGCGTCCCCAGGTAGATCAGCAGAGCCGGGCGGTCGTGCCGATACTCCACCAGCAGCGCCAGCCGTGCCGGTTGGCACGGCCAGTGCGCACCGCACGCCCGGCACCGCCACAGCGGCCGCATCGCCACGTGCGGCACGTACCGATTCACCGCCGCCCCGCCGGGTGGGGCTGGTTGCGCGAGATCTTGGAGATTTTCGGCCCCTCCGGGGACCGCTTCCTTCCAAGATCTCGGCGGGGAGCGGCCGGGAATGCGGATGGTGGTCACCAGCGACCGCCGTTGGCCCGCCAGGTCTGCGCCGGGGTCAGCCAACCGGCCCGGCCCGGTCGTGGCAGGGCCACCGTCGGCCAGGTCGCCCAGGCTGGTGGCACCGTGGACCGGGCGGGGACCGGGTCCGGCACCGTCGCGCCCGGCACGCCGGTCGGCACCGGCCGGCTCCTCATCCGGTACGACCCCAGCGCGGCGTTCCTCCGGAACGGTCTGAACACGGTGGCCTCCTTCAGGTCGGGGGCCACCCCGACCGGGGGATTGACCGGGGCGGCCCGACGCAGGACCGGCCGCCGGGTCGTCGCCTCCACCGGCCGGGCCGCGCACTCTCCACCCTGGACTCGGCTCGGGCGGGGGAGGATGCCAGGGCTTACTACGCAACGCAGCCGCGTACTTACGGGAGACGTAAGGATGAACGTCGACATGTGGATCCGGGCGTTGAAGGCGGCCCGGGCGGGTGCCGAGGTCTCGCAGGAGAGCCTGGCCGCGCTAATCAAATGGAGCCCGTCCACCGTCGCCGCCATCGAGACCGGCCGCCGCCGACCGACCATGGAGTTCGCCGTCGCCGCTGATCAGGCCCTCGGCACCGGCGGCCTCCTCGCCGAACTCTTGAAGGCTGCGGACCGGGAGCGGGGACCCTCGTGGTTTGCGCCTTGGCGCGGCTATGAGCAGCAGGCGGTGCGCCTGCGCGCCTTCGAAGCATGTCTGGTGCCCGGTCTGCTCCAGACAGAGGCGTATGCGCGGGCGGTCATTTCGGCCGGCGGCCTACATTCGCCGACGATGGTCGACGAACTGATCGCGGTTCGCATGGAGCGGCAGCAAATCCTGCAGCGGGACGAGCCGCCCCATCTCGTCTTCCTGCTCGATGAGGTGGCCGTCCGCCGGCCGGTAGGCGGGCCCCAGGTGCTCGAGGCGCAACTTGGCCGGCTGCTCGACGTTGCTGACCTGCCGTCTGTGCGACTGCATGTCATCCCGTTGGACGTGGGCGGGCATGTCGGACTCGGTGGCGGTTTCGTGTTGGCCGAACTGCCGGATGGGGACCGGGCGCTCTACCTCGAGAATGCCGCCAGAGGACACGTCATGGACGATCCAGCCTTGATCGGCTTGGTTGATCGCAAGTGGGATAGCCTGCTCGGCGAAGCGTTGTCCACGAGCGCATCCCTGGATCTGATCCGAAAACTGAAGGTGACGCCATGACCACTGCCGACCCTCACTGGCGAACGTCGACGCGTTCGACCGATTCAGGTGGCAACTGTGTCGAGGTGGCGGACAATCTGCCGGGGGTCGTGCTGGTGCGGGACAGCAAGGACCGGTCCGGCCCGACGCTCACCTTCCGCCCCGACGCCTGGCGGTCCTTCCTCGCCGCGACCCGTACCCATTGACCCGCCGTCACCATGATCAAGTGATGTGCCGCTGGTCGGAATCCAGGCGGTCGCTCCAGCAGAGCATCATCTGATCGTGGAAAGGCACCCTGGGACGCGACCGGCTCAGCCGTCGGTGAGTGAGCGGCGGGCCGCCGCGAGCACCTCTGGATCTGTGCAGCCGGCGGCGTAACCGGCGATCCGGCGGCGGATGTCCCGGCCGAGCAGCCACGTGCCGATCCGGTCGGCGACCGGGCGTAGGAACGCCGGGCGGCAGCGGAAGCTGTACCGCCAGGTGGCGACGGTGTGGCCGGGTTCGGGAGCGGGGGCGAACCGCCACCCGCCGGCGAACATCTCGAAGAACCAGGGGCCGCGCACCATCTTCATGCCGACGTTGGTGGGCGGCGCGAACGAGACGTACTCGCTGACCATGACTAGGCCGTGCCGCGAGCGGGTGAACGTCCGTACCCCCTTGCCGGGCCGGGTGGCGCCGCCGACGAAGTGCTGCTCCCGGACGAACGGGTCCCACCGGTAGCGCACCGGCGCGGTGGTCTGCGACACCGCGAAGGCCAGCTCGGGTGGGACCGGGACGGTCGTCACCGCCTCGACGACAGGCATCCCCGCATTCTGGTTGGGTTCCGCAACTCAACTCGCGTCGCCATCTGTCCCCACCGGGGTGACCCCGACGGCTGTACGTCCCGTAGCCGCCCGATCAACCGTCAGTCAGTGACGATATGGTGCTGATGTTCTCGGACAAAAAAACGGCCCCCGTGGGGGCCGTTCCTGCCGTATCTCTCGGCGTCGTATGGACCCACCATACACCAACGCCGAGAGTCAGGAGAGGTGAACGTGGCGACAGTCGCTGCCTACATCGACGGCTTCAACCTGTACTACGGCATGAAGAACAAGTATGGCCGCAGGCACATGTGGCTCGACGTCGTTGAGCTCGTTCGCCAGCTCAGACCCAAGGACACCGTGACAGCCGTCCACTACTTCTCGGCGATCGTGAAGAACGAGCCCGTCGCCGCTCAGAACCAGACCAGCTACATCGACGCCATGAAGGTCCGCAACGGAGACCTGTTGCACGTGCACCTGGGACGATTCAAGGAGCGGACGATCAAGGACTGCCGCCGGTGCGGCAAGAGCTACACCTGCAGTTGCGGCCGGCAGTACAGAAGCTATGAGGAGAAGGGGACGGACGTGGCACTCGGTGCCATGATGGTCGCCGACGCCGCTCTCCGGATCGCCGACACCACCCTGCTCGTCAGCGCCGACACCGACCTCGCCCCCGCGCTGGCCACCGTTAAGGCGGTCAATCCCGACCAGCGGATCTACCTCGCAATGCCTCCCGGGAACACGCGGGCCTCGAATCACCTGACCCGAGTCGGCAACCTCGGCCAGTTCTTCATCCGTGAGCGGGCCCTTCGTGACGCTCAACTACCGAACATCGTCGCGGACGCGGCCACTGGGCAGATCTATGCTCGCCCAGCCAAGTGGAGTTGAACCGGCGTCAGCGGCGTGGCGTCACAGTCGCCAGGAGTTCGGGCTGGCGCCGGTCGAGGACGTCGCCGGCCAGGTACGCGCCGAGCAGTGCCGCGCCCAGCCCGTACGCCGCACCGACCGGCAGGGCCAGCCAGAGCCACACGTCGCCGAGGAGCGCGGCGGCCACGACCATCGGGACGGCGGCGGCCGCCGAGGCGAGCATCGACAGCAGGGTCAGGAAGCTGCGGGCCACCCCGGCGCCGGTGTTGAGCGCGAACGGGTTGCTCGTCTCGGGCAGCGCGTACGCCCCGAGCACCGACAGGAACGTGTTGACCGCCAGCCCGGCGCCGTACGTGGCGAGCAGGCTGCCCGCCGTCATCCCGATCCAACCCGGCTCGCCCAGGATCAGGGCCAGCACGACGGAGATGACCACGACCAGCGGAAGCACGTAGATCGAGAAACCCGCCATCCGGGCGCGCAGCTCCACCTTGCCCGGTACGCCCGCGACCAGGTGCGCCGCGTACGCGCTGCCGTCGAAGCCGAACTGGTTGGCCAGGGTCACCGCGGCGAGGACGCCGACGAACAGCATCGACAGGCTCACCAGCACCGGGGAGGACGTGTCCGGAGCGCCGAAGCCACCCGTGCCGTCGACGAGGTTCGACCCGCCCAGGTTGACCATGGCCGGCACGAACAGGCCGACCACCCCCAGCGTGACGAGGTTCGCCCGCCGCCGGGCGTCCCGCCACCAGTACCGCGCCTCCCGCGCCACCAGCGCGCCGAACCGGTCCCGCGGGAGCCAGCCGAGCGCGCGGGGGAAGAACTGCGCGACCGGGGTGCCGCTCGTCTCCGGCTGCCGGGTCGGGGCCTTGCCGCTGCTGGCCGCGCCCACCATCGCCGACTCCAGGGAGCGGGACCACCAGGCCAGCAGCGCCACCACGGCGAGCGCGGTGATCAGCAGCTTCACCGGCGCCGCCCACACCCGCCCCTGCGCGACGTCGATGCCCGCCGTCCAGGGCGCACCGAACGGCGTCCAGCCGACCACGGTCGCCACCGAGGCGAACCGGTTCCAGTCCGCGTCGCGGAGCGCGGCCGTCGCGGCCAGTTGCAGCGGGCCGAGCAGCGCGGCGACCACGGCCAGCAGCACGGCGGCCAGGTCGCGGACCCGGCGGGACCGCAGCATGGTGGCGAACGCGCTGGTGACCGCTCGGGCGGCGGCGACGCAGAGCAGCAGGCCCGCCACCACCCCGACGGCCTGCACCAGGGCGGCCGGCCACCCGCCGAGCGCACCGGCGGTGACGACCAGGCCGGAGAGCGCCAGCAGCACGGCGACCGTCGGGACGCTCACCAGCGCCGCCGCGAACAGGCCGGTGACCAGGGTTCGGCGGGACAGCGGCAGCAGCGCGAACCGGGCCGGGTCCAGCGTCTCGTCGACACCGAAGAAGACCAGCGGCAGCAGCAGCCAACCGAGCACCATCAGCCCGCCGCCGAACGCGGCGACGAGCAGCGCGTACCGTTCGGCGTCGGCGAAGCCGGGGGCGGCGAAGAGGAAGAAGCCGGTCGCGGCGAACCAGAGCCCGACCAGCGAGCCGACCACGAAGAGGGCGATCCGCCAGCCCTGGCCGCGGAAGTTGTTGCCCATCACCCGCAGCTTGAGGCGGACGAAGTGCCGGGCGGACACCCGCCGCGCCGGCGCGGCGGAGCCCGTCACTGCGACAGCCACGCCAGCTCCTCACCGGTCGCGGTACGCCCGCCGACGACCTCCACGAAGACCTGCTCCAGCGAGCGGTCCCCGCGAACCTCGTCCAGCGTGCCGACGCGCTTGATGGTGCCCGCGGCGAGGATCGCGACGTGCGAGCAGAGCCGCTCGACGACCTCCATCACGTGGCTGGAGAACACGACCGTCCCGCCTCCGGCCACGTACCGCTGGAGGATGTCCCGGATCAGCGCCGCCGACACCGGGTCGACCGCCTCGAACGGCTCGTCCAGCACGAGCAGCCGGGGCCCGTGCAGCAGCGCGCAGGCCAGGCCGATCTTCTTCTTCATGCCGGCCGAGTAGTCCACCACCAGCGTGCGGCCGGCGTCGCCGAGGGCCAGCACGTCCAGCAGTTCCGCCGCCCGCTGGTCGACCACCGCCGGGTCCATGCCGCGCAGCAGACCGTGGTACGCGAGCAGCTCCGCGCCGCTCAGCCGGTCGAAGAGGCGTACGCCGTCGGGCATGACGCCGAGCAGTTGCTTCGCGCGGACCGGGTCGGCCCAGACGTCCTGCCCGAGCACCCAGGCGCGCCCGCTGTCCGGCCGGAGCAGGCCCACCGCCATCGACAGGGTCGTCGTCTTTCCGGCACCGTTCGGGCCGAGCAGGCCGTAGAACGAGCCGGCCGGCACGTCGAGGTCGACGCCCGCGACCGCCACCTTGTCGTCGAAGCGCTTGACGAGACCGCGCAGCGCGAGGGCGGGGTGCTCACCAGTCATGCGTCCGACCGTATCCGGCGGCGGCCAGCGGATCGCTCCCGCGCAGGGATGATCCACCGTCATCCCTGGGGCGTACCCGTGCAACCCACTCGTCGTGTCGTGCGTAAGAAGGGCAGGAACTGGACGAAGGGGCGAGGTATGAACGCGGACGACGGGCTCGGCGGACTTGAGGAGCTGTTCCGGAACCCGACCGGGCAGATGGGCCGGCGGGGTCGGCGTGCGCGCCGTACCCGGATCGCCGCCGGTGTCGCCAGTGCCGTCGCCGTCGCCGCGGTCGTGGGCGGCGCGGCGGCCGTGGCGGGGCGACCCGTCGCCGCGCCGCCGCTGACACCAGCCGCGGACGCCCCGGCGCCGAGCGTGTCCCCACGTCGGACCACCGAGCCGAGTCCCTCGGCGGACGGGCCGACACCATCGCCCTCGCGATCCGGCACCGCCCGGCCGAGCTCCGGCACGCCGCCCCGGCCGGTCCCGGCCCGGGCGATGCTCCAACTCGCCGACCTGCCCGACGATTTCCGGTCCCTCAGGAGCGACGTGAGCGGCGACTGGCCGCTGGAGTCGCTGGGGATCCACTGCCGCGACGCCTCGCCGTCGCTGCTCGTCGGCGAGGTGCACCGACGTGACGTGCGGTACGACTCGCCGACCGACGTGCTCATCGAGCGGGTGACCCGCCATGCCGGCGATGCCGCCGTCACGGTGATGGGCAACGCGCGCCGGTTCGTCGCGGGCTGCGTACCGACCCGTCCGGACGACTCGCTCACCGTCCTGGCGGAGGGGCTGGGCGGCGCCGAGTCGCTGCTGGTGGGCTCGGTCATCGAGGACGAGCCGGGCCGCCTGCTCCTCGTCCGCCAGGGCGACCTGGTGGCGCAGGTCCGACTGGACGGCCGCGCTACCAGGGCCGAGGCCCGGTCGTACGCGCGGGCGGTGGCGAGCCGGCTCTGCGCCGGCACCGACGCCTGCTGAGCACCGTGCAACCGGCACGCCCGGTCGCGGGTGAAAGGGGCAGGATCGCGACGGGAGGGGCGGGGTGGACGGGGACGAGGGGTTCGAGGAGTTCTACCGCAGCACGCGACATCGGGTCGTCACGGTGCTCTACGCACTCGGCGGCGACCTGAGCGAGGCCCAGGACGCCGCGCAGGAGGCGTACGTGCGGGCCTGGCAGCGTTGGTCGACAATCAGCGCGTACGACGACGCAGAGGCGTGGGTGCGGACGGTCGGTCACCGCCTGCTGATCAACCGCTGGCGCAAGATCCGCAACGGCCTGTCCGCGTACCGGCGGCACGGCCCCGATCCAGCCACCGGCCCACCGTCGGAGAACACGGTCGCCCTGGTCACGGCGCTGCGACGACTGCCGGCCGAGCAGCGGCAGGCGATCGTCCTGCATCACCTGGCCGACCTGTCGGTCGCCGACATCGCGGTGCAGACGGGTACGCCGACGGGCACCGTCAAGGCCCGCCTCGCCCGTGGGCGGAAGACCCTCGCCACTCTTCTCGGCACCTCGTTCCCGGAGGAGGTCAGTCATGCCTGATCCGCTCTTCGCCGAGTTGTACGGCGACACCGAGCGCCTGAACTGGAACCCCACCGACGAGGTGCGCGAGCGGGCCCGGCGGCGCACGCGGCGTACCCGCATCGCCGCCGGTCTGGCGAGCGCCGTCGCCGTCGCTACGGTCGCGATTGGCGCCGTGGCCGTGGCCGGAGGTCCGGACGCCACGCCGCCGCTGCCGCCCGCGACGAACAGCCCTTCGGCCGGCCCCACCACCGTCCCCGCGCCCTCCACGGCGCCCTCGACCACGGCGCCTACGGGTGAGCCGTCGAGGACGACGCCGAGCCACTCGGCGAGCTCGACCCCGTCCGGCCAGGTCGCGCCGACCCGGACCGTCCCGGCCTCGGCGATGCTGCAACCCGACGACCTACCCGACGGCTTCGCGGCGACCGAGAGCGACCTGGACGGCGACTGGTCCCTGGAGTCGGTGACCATCTACTGCACCAACCGGTCCCCGTCGCTCCTGGTCGGCGAGGTGGGCCGGCGGGGCATGGAGTACAACTCGCCAACGGAGATCATCCTCGAACGAGTCACCCGGCACTCCGGCGACGACGCGGTTACCGTGATGGCGAACGTGCGCCAGCTGGTCAGGGGCTGTGACCTGTTGCCGCCGGACAGCTCGATCTCGATCCTGGCCGAGGGCCTGGGCGGTGCCGACTCGCTGCTGGTCGGTGCCGAGATCGACGGCATCCCGAACCGGTGGCTCTTCGTCCGGCAGGGCGACCTGGTGGCACAGCTCGACCTCGAGTATCAGACGACCGAAGCCGATGCGCGGCCGGTCGCGCGGAAGGTGGCGGCGCGGCTCTGCACCGGCACCGACGCCTGCTGAAGTGTTAGGAAGGGCCCCTTCCTCTACCGCAGGCGTTAAGAAGGGGCCCTTCCTTGCAAGCGGAGCGCTTCGGGGGCGTGCAGGCGGAGCATCGTGGCGCCGATGCCGGCCGGGACGCGGCGGCGGGTCGCCATCGACACCGCCACCATCACGGTGAAGGCGAGCGGCACCGTCCAGGCGGCCGGCTGCGCGGTGAGCGTGGCCGGCCAGCCGGACAGCGGCGGCCCGAGCACCGTCACCAGCACCGCCCCGACCGCGGCGCCGCCGCCGGCCAGCACGCCGGCGGCGGCGCCGAGGTCGGTCAGCCCCCGCCACCAGATGCCGAGCACGAGCAGCGGGCAGAAGCTCGACGCGGCGACCGCGAAGGCCAGCCCCACCACCTGCGACACGTCCAGCCCGGACACGTTGAGCGCGAGCACCGCCGGGATCGTCCCGGCGATCACCGTGGCCAGCCGGAACCCACGGACCGAGCCCCGGCCCAGCACGTCGGTCGAGATGACCCCGGCGACGCTGGTGAGCAGCCCGGAGGAGGTGGAGAGGAACGCCGCGAACGCCCCCGCCGCGACCAGCGCGGCGAGCAGCCGCCCGGTCGTGCCGTCGCCGAGCGCCGCGCCGGGCAGCAGGACCACCACCGCGTCGGTCTGCCCGGTGACCAGCAGGTGCGGGGTGTAGATCCGGCCGAGGACGCCGTAGATGGTGGGGAGCAGGTAGAAGGCGCCGACCAGGGCCAGCACGACCAGCGTGGTGCGCCGGGCGGCGGCGCCGTCGGGGTTGGTGTAGAAGCGGACCAGGACGTGCGGCAGGCCCATGGTGCCGAGGAACGTGGCCAGGATCAGCGAGTACGTGGCGAACAGCCCCCGGTCGTCGTCCCCGGCGGTGCTGGGCAGCAGCCAGTCCGCCGCGTCGGTGGCCACCCCGGACACCTCGGGCACGGGGTCGCCGGCCGCGAACGTCAGTTCGTCGCCGGGGCGTACCTCCCGGGTCTGCCCGTCGGGCAGGGTGAGCGTCGCGGGATGCTCGACGACGACGGTGGTCGCGGTCCGGAACGCCGGCCCGTCGGGCGGGGTCACCGCCGGGCGAACGTCGGCCTGCCACTGCAACGCCAGGAAGATCGCGGGTACGGCGAGCGCGGTCAGCTTGAGCCAGTACTGGAAGGCCTGCACGAAGGTGATGGCGCGCATGCCGCCGAGCGCCACGTTCCCGGTGACCACCGCCGCCACCACGAGGGCACCCACGGGGTACGGCGAGCCGGCCAGCGTGGCCAGCGTCAGGCCGGCGCCCTGCAACTGGGGTACGAGGTAGAGCCACCCGATGAAGATCACGAAGACGGTGGCGAGCGTACGCAGCCACCGGGAGCCGAGCCGCAGCTCGCAGAAGTCGGGCAGGGTGAACGCGCCGGAGCGGCGGAGCGGTGCGGCGACGAAGAGCAGCAGTGCCAGGTAGCCGGCGGCGAACCCGACGGGGTACCAGAGCACGTCGACGCCGTACTTGAGGATCAGGCCGGCGATGCCGAGGAAACTCGCGGCCGACAGGTACTCCCCGCCGATCGCGGCGGCGTTCCAGGTCGGGCTGACCATCCGGGACGCGACCAGGAAGTCCGACGTGGTGCGGGCGAGGCGCAGGCCGTAGAAACCGATGCCGACGGTGACCAGGGTGACCGCGACGATCGCCGGGACGACGTACCCGTTGTCCACCTCAGCGCTCCGGCCGCTGGACCAGGTCGGTGAAGTCCTGCTCGTTGCGCTCGGCCAGCCGCACGTACGCCCAGCCCACCGTGACCAGGAACGGGAAGGCGGCCACCCCGAGCAGCAGCCACGGCAGGTTCACCCCGAGCACGGTGACCCGGCCGACCGAGGGGGCGATGGCGAACAGCCACGGCAGCCCGCCGAGCCCGATCGCCACCACCAGCGAGAGCCGCAGCGCGAGGGAGAGCTGTGCGCGGACCAGGCCTCGGACCAGCGCCTCGCCGACGCGGGTCTGCTGGGCCAGCTCGGTGCGGGTGCGGTCGGTGCGCGTCTCCCGCCGGACCACGTCGGCCAGCACGATCCGGGTGCGCGCCGGCGGCCGCGTGGGTTGGGCCGGCACCCGGCCGGCGTCGTCACGCCCGGGCGACGCCCCGGGCCGGGTACCCGCCCCGGGCGCTGGGACGGGATCGTCGGCAGCGGCCACTCCGGCAGTCTGGCCCGATCGACGGGAATGTCAAGCGGGTGCACAAGGGCCCTGTGGACAACCTGTGGAGAACGCGTCATCCCTGTGGATAACTCCGGGGATGCCGACGGTGACCTGCGGCGACGACTCGGGTCCGCGGTGGGTGACGGTCGGGGCGGTCAGGGCGGCGGGATCCTCTCGTCGCGAGGTCGGAACCTTCTTCCTCGCCCGGGAGTGGGAGAGGTGGAGGAGGGAGGTGACGGTGTCCGACGACGACATCATCGGCGACATCTACGCCGGGTGTTTCCAGCGGCTCGTGGTGCAGCTGTACGCGGTGACCGGGGACCTGAGCGAGGCGCAGGAGGCGGTCCAGGAGGCGTTCACCCGGGCGCTCGCCGCGCCCCGGCGGTTCGCCGGCCTTGAGAATCCGGAGGCGTGGCTGCGCCGGGTCGCCGTGAACGTGGCCCGCAGCCGGTACCGGCGTCGCCGGGTACTCGACCGGCTGCTGCACCGGATCGGCCCGCCGCCGGTGGTCGCCGACACCGCTCCCGAACACCTGTCGCTGCTCGCCGCCCTGCGCGAACTGCCCACCGGCCAGCGGCACGCGCTGGCCCTGCACTACCTCGTCGACCTTCCGGTGGACGAGGTCGCCCACACCCTCGGCGTCTCGGTCGGCACGGTCAAGTCGCGGCTGTCCCGGGGCCGGGCGGCCCTCGCCGCGCGGCTCACCGACCCCGACGTCGCCTCGACACCAACCGGGAGGGTCGATGTCCGATCGTGAGTTCACCGGGTTCGACACCGCGACCGTGGCCCGCGCGGTACGCCAGCCACCTCTGGACGACCTGTGGGCGACCGCCCGCGCCCGCCGCCGAAGGCGGGCCGCCGGGGTCGCGCTGGCCGCCGTCGTCGCGATGGCCGGTATGGCCGTCGTGCCGCTGGCCGACCGGTCACCGGGCGTCGACTGGGCCACGCCCGAGCCGACCGCCATCCGCGAGGATCGCGGGACCCGGCTCTTCCTGACCGGCGGCGACACCGCGGTCGGTGTGGAGCACCGGAGCTGCATGCTCCGCTTCGCCCATACCGGCGACGCCGGTCGGACTTGGAGCGACTACGCGACAGCGGTGTACCAGGCACCAGGCTGCCAACCGGACGAGAACGGTACGGGCACCACCGACCTTCGGTTCAGTGTGCTCGATGAGCGTTCCTACCTGGTGTTCCACAACGGCGAGCGAAGTCTCTCCACCGACCACGGCCGCACCTGGCGGCCAGCGGATCAGGCGATGGTGGCGGTGACGGCCTTTCCGAGGGCGGCCCGCCCGGTCTTCTGTCAGGAGGGATGCGGTGCGATTGCCGAGCCGCTGGCGACCGACCCGGGGACGGGAACGGTTTACCGGCTGCGTGTCGATCCGGTGTCTCCGTACCCGCCGTTCAGCATCTACCCGGCTGCGGACGGGGCGATCTGGGTGACGTACTGGCCGGGGGGCGCGGATCTGCGGGCGACGGTCGCGCGCAGCGCGGACCGGGGTGCCACCTGGGCTACTTCCAAGGCGCCGGCCGGTGTCTCGGTGACCGCTGTGGCGGCGGTGAGCGGCGCGGAGGCGTACCTGTTGACCGAACCGGATCCGGCGCCCGGGACCGAGCCCATGAAGCCCGGCATCCCGTCGCGGCTGCTGCACACCTCCGACGGCGGGCAGACCTGGAGGGACGTCGGCACCGACGTGCCCAGCACTCGGGTCGTGCGCGGCTTCACGATCGGCGCGGACGGCTTCTTGATGATCTCGGACAGCCGGCACGAGGCCGAGGGAGCCACCGATCACCTGCTGGTCAGCCGCGACGGCGGGCGCCATTTCACCCGGGTGTCGGTGTACGGCCGGGAGGGCGGGACCGGTGTGTCGCCCGGTCGGGCCTGGCTCTACGGCCGGGACGACGTGTCCGTGCTCGGTGCCGACCACGTCCAGCTCACCACCGACGGTGAGACGTGGGTGCGCTTCCCGTTGCCGGACTGACGGGACCCGCTGGTGGGCCGGGCGCACGGGGGCCCGGCCCACCGGCGAGGGTCACTCCAGTCCGACGCGGACCGGGTGGGCGGAGGCGGAGCCGAGCCAGGTGTGCGGGTTGCCCCACCAGCACCAGCCGAGCTTCGGTGCGCCCTGGCTGATCCAGATCGCCGGCACCCGCTTGTCGCCGCAGCGGGAGCCGACCAGGGAGAAGCACTTGTTCTTCGCCAGGGCCGGCGGGTGCAGCGTGACGAGGGCGAGGCCCTCGTCGATGGTGAGCGGCAGGCGGTCCTGACCGGTGATCACCTCCATCGCGGAGGCGGGGGCGAGGTTCAGGGTCTCCTCGCCCCGGTCGACGTCGAACAGGAGGTACGCCGGCCCGGCCGGCACCTCCAGCTCCTTGATCGGATCGAAGCGGGCCAGGTCGCCGTCGGGGTAGTGCCGGTCGATGATTCCGGGCTTGGTCCTGCCCGCCAGCGTCGTCAGCCCGACGCGCGCTTCGACGGGCACCAGCTCGCGGGTCACGACCAGTAGGAACGGCACGCGACCCTCGGTCGGGGCGGGGAGGCCGGCCGCGCCGGTGGCCGCCGCCGCCCGCAAGGGGGCGACCAGGTCGCGGAAGCTCGCCGGGGTCAGGCCGGCCAGGGCCGGGTAGCCCAGCTCCACCAGCCGGTGCACCTGGCGGTCGAATTCGGCGGCGGGGTCGAAGGGGGTCTCGGTCACGGGCGGCCTCCTCGCTCTCGTACGGCCTACCGTACAGTGTACGAGGAGCGGCGGTTATTCCCGTTCCGCCGATCTCATCGTTTCGGGGCCCCGCTCCGGGGGCGGGCGTCGATACGATCCCGCCCGTGCTGCTCCCCCTCGTGGCCGCCGCCACCGTCGCCGGGGCCGGCTGGGGGCTGCTACTGCCCGGGCTGATCGACCGGTACGCGGTGGAGTGGCCGGCCGGCCGGCCGAAGCCACCCTGGCGCTCCGCCTGCCCCCGGTGCGCGACGGCGATCCCGCCCTGGTGGCGGTCGTCCGGCCGGTGCCCGGGGTGCGATCGGCGGCCCGTGCCGGGGCGGTGGGTCACCGTGCCGCTCTCCGCCGCCGCCTGCGGTGCCGCTGCGGCCGCCCTCGGCCCGACCTGGGCGTTGCCGGCGTTCCTGCTGCTGGCGGCCCTCGCCGTGCCACTGGCGCTGGTCGACCTGCGGGTTCTGCGGCTGCCCGACCCGCTGGTCG
Organism: Micromonospora sp. WMMC415; assembly: GCF_009707425.1. Taxonomy (GTDB): domain Bacteria; phylum Actinomycetota; class Actinomycetes; order Mycobacteriales; family Micromonosporaceae; genus Micromonospora. Next base: position 1,017,451 of record NZ_CP046104.1, read on the forward strand.
GCGTCGCCTTCCTCGGCGGGGTGGCGCTGCTGGTGGTGGCGGCGCTCGCGGAGCAGGCCGTCCCGGCGCTGGTACGCGGTGCGTTCGCCGCGCTCGCCTGTGCCGCCGGCTACCTCACCCTCGCCCTGCTGCCCCGCTCCCAGCTCGGCTTCGGCGACGTGAAGCTCGGCGCCGTCCTCGGGTTCCACCTCGGCTGGCTGGGGTGGCCGGCCGTCGTGGCCGGCGTGCTGCTGGCCCCACTGGTGAACCTGCCGCTCGTCGCCGGTCTCCTGATCACCCGCCGCGCGGGCTGGCGAACCCCCGTACCGTACGGCCCGGCGATGCTCGCAGCCGCGCTCGTCACCATGCTCGCCTAGGACGTGGCGGTGCGGCCCGGCTGCGCCGCCGGCCTAGCGGCTCCAGTCCTGCTTAGCCGCCCGGACCAGCTTGTCCTTCAACTCGCGGGTGTGCCGCCGGCTGACCGGCAGCTCCGTCGAGTCGACCACCACCACGTAGCCGGAGTTGACCAGCCGCAGCTCGGCGATGAGCTTCAACTGCACCAGGTAGGACCGGTGGATCCGGACGAACCCGGCGTCCGCCCAGCGCTCGGCCAGGGTCGCCAGCGACACCCGGACCAGGTGCGAGCCCTCGGCGGTGTGCAGCCGCGCGTAGTCGCCCTGCGCCTCCACCCAGCGCACCGCCGAGCGGGGCAGCATGCGGGTCGTCCCGGCCAGCTCGACCGGGATCGTCGGGTCCTCCTCGGCCCGCGCCAGCGCCGCCGGATGACTGGGCACCACCCGCGATCCGATCACCCGGCGCAGCGACTCGGCCAGCCGCTCGGCCCGGACCGGCTTGCGGACGTAGTCGGTGGCACCCAGGTCGAACGCGTCCACCGCACCGTCGTCGTACGCGGTGACGAAGACGATCGCCGGAGGCCGGGCGAAGCGCCGCAGCACCCGGGCCAACTCCATGCCGTCCAGGCCGGGCATCCGGATGTCGAGGAAGACCACGTCCACGTCGTCGTCGCGGAGCACCCGCAGCGCCTCGGTGGCGTCCCCGGCGGTGTGCAGCCGGGCCACCCGCGGGTCGGTCCGCAGGTGGTACGCCAGCTCGTCCAGCGCCGGTGGCTCGTCGTCCACCGCCAGCACCCGCAGGAACCCGCTCACGACCCCGCCCGTACGCCGGGGTGGAACTTCGGCACGCGCATGCTGACCTTCGTACCGGAACCGAGGCCGGTCTCCACCACCAGGCCGAAACCGTCCCCGAAGACCGACCGGAGCCGCTCGTCGACGTTGGAGAGGCCGACGTGGCCGCCCGGGTCGTCGCCCGGGTCGCCGCTGGCGCCGGCCAGCTCGGCGATACCCGCGGTCAGCGCGGCCGGGTCCATGCCCACTCCGTCGTCCTCCACCGTGATGTGGCACTCGGTGCCCGCGTCGCGGGCCTCGATGCTCACCATGCCCGTGCCGGGCTTCCGGGACAACCCGTGGCGCACGGCGTTCTCGACCAGCGGCTGGAGGCAGAGGAAGGGCAGCGTGACCGGCAGGACCTCCGGCGCGATCTGGAGCCGCACCTGGAGCCGGTCGCCGAACCGGGCCCGCTCGATGGTCAGGTAGCGGTCGATCGACCGCAGCTCCTCGGCCAGCGTCGTGAACTCGCCGTGCGCCCGGAACGAGTAGCGGGTGAACTCGGCGAACTCCAGGATCAGTTCCCGGGCCCGGTCCGGGTCGGTCCGGACGAACGAGCCGATCGCGGTCAGCGCGTTGTAGATGAAGTGCGGGCTGATCTGCGCCCGCAGCGCGCGGACCTCGGCCCGGGCGAGCCGTTCCCGCGACGAGTCGAGCTCGGCCAGGGCGAGTTGGTTGCCGGCCCAGTGCGCCGTCTCCAGGGTCGCCTGCACCAGGCCGGGCGCGGGTGCGCCGTCGGCGACGGCGACGAGCGCGCCGACGACCCGCCCGTCCACCCCGGTCAGCGGGGCGACCACCGCTCCCCGCACCGGGCAGTCCACCCGGTCGCAGTGCAGCTCGGCCTCCCCGAGCACGGTCGACCGGCCGGCCGCCACCGCCCGTCGGGCCGCCGCGACCAACTGGGCCTCGTGGTGCGCGCCGCGGCCGTCGACGGCGCGCAGCCCGTCGGCGTCGGTCAGCGCCAGGCCGACCGCCCCGACCAGGGCCCGCAGATGCCGTGCGGCCTTCGCCGCGTTCGCGGTGGTCAGCCCGGCCCGCAGTGGCTCGGCCGCGAGCCCGGCGGTGTGCAGCACCTCGTACGTGGCCCGCTGGGTGGCGGTGGCGATGCCCCGGCGGCCGCGCAGGCGTACCACCGCGAACAGGGCCGCGGCCAGCGCGGTGACCAGCGAGACGACGCCGACGACGGCGGAGAGGTTGCCACCCACGGTCGCGATCCTGACGGGTGGCGGCGGCTTCCGCTAGTACGCGCCCTTGCGGGCGACCACCACCCCGACCGTCCGCCACAGGATGCTCAGGTCGTACGCCAGCGACCAGTTGTCGACGTAGTAGAGGTCCAGCCGGACCGCCTCGTCCCACGACAGGTCGGAGCGGCCGGAGACCTGCCACAGGCCGGTCATACCGGGCTTGACCAGCAGCCGCCGCCGGACGTCGCCGAGGAAGTCGCCGTCGTCGGCGGGCAGCGGGCGTGGCCCGACCAGCGACATCTCGCCCTTCAGCACGTTGATCAACTGCGGCAGCTCGTCCAGCGACGACGCGCGCAGGAAGCGGCCCACGGGGAACACCCGGGGATCCTGCTTGATCTTGAACAGCATGCCGTCGGTCTCGTTCTGGTCGACCAGGCCGGCCAGCCGGTCCTCGGCGTCGACGTACATGGTGCGGAACTTCCAGACCCGGAAGGTCCGCCCCTCGTGGCCGACCCGGGGCTGCCGGAAGAACACCGGACCCGGGTCGGAGATGCGGATCGCGACGGCGATCACGAGGAAGATCGGTGCCAGCAGCAGCAGGCCGAGCCCGGCGGCCACCCGGTCGAGCAGGTTCTTCGCCAGCAGCGCCGGGCCGGAGAGGGTCGGCTCCTCCACGTGCAGCAGCGGCAGCCCCTCGATCGGGCGGATGTGCACCCGGGGGCCGGCGATGTCGGTCAGCTGCGGGGCCACGACGAGGTCGACACCCGAGCCCTCCAACTGCCAGGCCAGGCGGCGCAGCTCACCCGGCTCGGCGCTGGCCGACCCGCAGACGGCGATCGTGTCGCCGCCGACCTCGCGGACCAGGGCGAGGACGTCCCGCCCGGCGTAGATCGGAACCGGCGTCTCCACGCCCCGGGCCGCCGCGTAGCCGTCGGTTATGTGGATCGCGACCGGCACCAGGCCGGCGGCCGGGCTGCGGGTGACCGACCGGTAGACCTCCAGGCACTCCGGCAGGGTGCCCACCAGCACCATCCGGTGCCCGGCCTGGCCGACGTTGCGCCGGACGACGTGCAGCACGAACCGGGCCAGGATGCGACCCAGCAGGATCAGCAGCAGCGCGAGGAGCAGCGCGGTGCCGACCGTGAACCGGGACAGGTCGGTCTTGGTGGCGAACGCCAGGAAGGAGACGGTCGCGCAGACCGCCACGCCGCTGCGCATCACCCGCTTGAACTCGTCCGGCCCGAGGCCCAGGTAGCGCCGGTCGTACGACCGGTTGAACCAGAGGATGACCACCCAGCCGAGCGGCAGCAGGCCGAAGGCCACCGTGTAGAACCAGGTCGGATCGTCGTCGGCCTGGTAAAAGCCGGCCCGGGCCTGGTCGAAGGTGCGGATCGCGGTGAAGCTGGCGAACGCCGCCGCGGCGAAGTCCAGCAGCAGCAGGATGGCGGTGTACGGGCGGTGCCAGCGGGAGACCCGCCGCCGGGCCCGCGCCCACGCCGATCGGGGTACGCCGTTGTGGGTCGGCGGTGTCGGCGGCTGGATCTCGAAGCTGTCGACGTGCCGCACGAGTTTGCTCCGGCCTTCGTTGGATACCGGGCGCTGGAGGCTTGTCGTCACCTCACCCATGTCCTCCCGCATGACGCGAGCCGCTCACTCGGCGTGAAGGGCCCACGTCGCCCACCGTCCCAGTCTCCCACGCGGTCACCGCACCGGGACGCTCACCCGTGGGCGTGCGCGTCGGGACGAACCGCATGGCATCTGGCCGGCTCCGGACCATTTCAGAAGCCGGGGACCGAGCCACTATACCGATGGATGGGGGCCGTGGTGGAGACGCGACCCGGACGTTCGTCGCGCGGCGGCCGATTCCTCTCCGTAGTCGGTGAGGGTCGTCACTCACCGTACCAACCGGGACAACCGTCGGTCCGCGAGCGGCTTGCCGCCGGTCTGACAGGTCGGGCAGTACTGGAGGCTCGAATCGGCGAAGGACACCTCCCGTACGGTGTCGCCGCAGACCGGGCAGGGCAGTCCGGTACGGGCGTGCACCTTCAGCCCGGACCGCTTCTCGCCCTTCAGCTCCGCCGCCCGCTGGCCCACCGACCGGGCCACCGCGTCGCCGAGCACGTCCCGGGTCGCGGAGTGCAGGGTGGCGAGCTGCTCGTCGGTGAGCCGGTTGGTGAGCGCGAACGGCGACAGCCTCGCCGCGTGCAGGATCTCGTCGGAGTACGCGTTGCCCACCCCGGCCAGCACCGTCTGGTCGGTGAGCACCCCCTTGACCTGGCCCTTCCGGCTGCGGAGGCGGTCGGCGAAGGTGGCCGGGTCGACGGCGAGCGCGTCGGGACCGAGGCGGGCCACCCCGGGTACCGCCGCCGGATCGGTCACCAGGTACACGGCGAGGCTCTTCTGGGTGCCGGCCTCGGTCAGGTCGAAGCCCGAGCCGTCGTCGAGGCGTACGCGCAGCGCGACCGGACCCTTCCCCGGGCGCAGCGGTGCACTCGACGGGAACGCCTCGCGGTAGTGCAGCCAGCCCGCCCGGGCCAGGTGGACCACCACGTGCAGGTCGTCGCCGAGCAGAACGTCGAGGAACTTGCCGTGGCGGCGCGCGTCGGTCACCACCTGCCCGGCGGCGGCCGTGGGCGCCGGATCGTACGTCTTCAGGGCGCTGATCGCGGCGACCTCCAGGCGGTCGACACGCCGGCCCACCGCGCGCCGGCGCAGGTACTCCGCGAGCGCCTCAACCTCCGGTAGTTCGGGCACCAGCCAACGGTAGCCTCCAATCTCATGAAAATCGTGGTGGCGCACAACCGGTACCGGGAGGCCCAACCGTCCGGCGAGAACACGATCGTCGACGCGGAGATCGCCCAGCTGACCGCGGCCGGGGTGGAGGTGCTGCCGTTCCTGCGCAGCTCCGACGAGATCCCGTCGATGTCCCGGGCCGCCAAGGCGCTGCTGCCGATCTCCCCGATCTACGCCCCCAGGGCCCAGCAGGAGTTGAGCCACCTGCTGACCGAGCAGCGGCCGGACGTGCTGCACCTGCACAACCCGTACCCCCTGCTCTCGCCGTGGGTGGTGCGGACCGCGCACCGGCACGGGGTGCCGGTGGTGCAGACGGTGCACAACTACCGGCAGGTCTGCTCGTCCGGCCTGTACTTCCGGGACGGCATGATCTGCCAGGACTGTCGGGGCCGGGCGCTGGGCGTGCCCGCCGTCGTGCACCGCTGCTACCGGGGCTCGCGGGCGCAGAGCGCGCTGATGGCGACGACGCTCGCGGTGCACCGGGGCACCTGGCGGTCGGTGGACCGCTTCGTCGCGTTGACCACGGCGGTCGCCGACCACCTGCGTGACTACGGCATTCCGGACGAACGGATCGTGGTGAAGCCGAACGCGATCCCCGACCCGGGGGCGCCGTCCCCGCTCGGCACCGGTTTCCTCTTCCTCGGCCGGCTCTCTCCGGAGAAGGGGCTGGACCTGCTGGTCGACGCCTGGCGCCGGCACCCGGACGGCGCGCTGGGGCAGCTGCGCGTCGCCGGTGACGGTGAGCTGCGGCCGCTCGTCGAGGCCGCCGCCGCGGAGCGGACGGACGTGACCTTCCTCGGCCCGCTGGACCGGGCCGGGGTCCGGGCCGCGCTCGAATCCAGCGCCGTCGTGCTGGCCACCTCCACCTGGCACGACGTCCTGCCGACGGTGATCATCGAGGCGCTGGCCGCCGGCCGTCCGGTGCTCGGCACCGCGCTCGGCGGCATCCCGTACCTGGTTGGCGCGGACACTCCGCGCGAGCCGGCCGGCACCGGCCCGGCCGCGCCCGCCTCGGCCGCCGCTCCGGCGACCGGGCCGGGCTCACCCCCGCCGGCGTCGGCCGCCGCCGTGCCGGCCGGAATCGTGACGGGGGAGGCGGGCTGGGTGGTGCCGCCGGAGCCGGCCGCCCTCGCGGCGGCCCTGCCGCTGGCCGCCGCAGGTGCCGCCGGGCTGGCGTCCGCCGCCCGCTCCCGCTACGAGCGCACCTTCCACCCGGACGTGGTGACCAAGCGCCTGATCGACATCTACGCCGACGTCTCCCGCCCCTGACCGAGGCGGGGCGTCCGGGTCAGCGGAGGCTGGCCCGGGCCGAGAAGGCGATGCTGGCCAGCAGGAAGCCGCCGTTGACGACCGTGAACGCGACCACCACCCAGAGGGTGAGCGCGGGCGCGAACAGCAGCACCAGCCCGGCCACGAAGATCACCGCGCCGTAGTCGCGGACCAGCTTCACCAGGCGTACCGGCAGCGAGGTCGAGGTGACCATGCTGGCGGCGTTCGGGCCGGCCTGCATCACCGACGTCACCAGGTTGACCATCCAGGTCCCGGCGAACGCCGCGATGAGCCAGGTCGGCGTCGACGGGGTCTGCGCCACGGTGGTCGCGGTGAGCGCCGCGACCAGGGCGATCTGGGCCGCCACGTCGCAGAGCACGTCGACGCGGGCCCCGGCGGCGCTGCCCTGGCCGGTGACCCGGGCGAGCTGCCCGTCGGCGCAGTCCAGGGCGTACGCGACCTGCCAGCCGACCAGCGCCAGCACCCCGACCAGCCAGGCCGGTACGCGGCCGGCGGCGACCGGCTCGGCCAGCGCCACGACCGCCACCGAGGTGCTCAACCCGAGCACCAGATTGGTGATCGTCAGCGCGGTGGGTCGGAGCCCGAGCCGGTGGGCGACGACGGCGAACGCCGCGCCGATCCACTGGCTGACCGACTCGCTGAACAACCCTCCGCCGCGGTTGGTCCGGTAGAAGTCGGCAACCGTCGGCCGGGACGGCTCAGCCAAGGTGATCACGGAGGGCGTCACGGCAGTCTCCCAACCGGTTCCGGACGTCGTCGGCGGACAGGGCGAGGTGCTCGAGGATCGTGTAGCGGTCCGGGCGGGTCCGCGGGGCGTAGCGGACCGCCTCGACGAACTGCTCGTCGGTGAGCCCGACGTCGGCCGGGCGGGTGGCCAGGCCGTGCCGGTGCAGGCAGCGGGCGAGCTGCCCGAACCGCTCCAGGTCGCCCCGGAGCCAGGTGCAGAAGAGCGCGCCCAGCCCGGCCTGCTCCCCGTGCGAGCTGGTGCCGGGCCACAGGTGCTCGATCGCGTGGGAGATCTCGTGGTCGCCGCCGCTCGCCGGCCGGCTGGACCCGGAGATCGACATCGCGATGCCACCGAGGATCAGCGCCTCGGCCAGCGTGGTCAGGAACGCGTCGTCGGTGATCTTGCCGGGATGGTTGAGCAGCGCCTCGGCACCGGTACGGGCCAGGGTCACGGCGAGCCCGTCGATCGGCTCGCCACGGACCTGGTGGGCCAGTTCCCAGTCGGCGCAGGCGTTGAGGTTGCTCACCGCGTCGCCGATCCCGGCCTGGGTCTGCCGGTCCGGGCCGTGCTCCACGAAGTCGAGGTCGACGAGGACGGCGATCGGGATCTGGACGCCGTACGAGCCCTTGCCGCCCTCGTGGGTCAGGGACGCCACCGGGGAGGCGATGCCGTCGTTGGCGAGGCTGGTGGCGACGGTGACCATCGGGAGGCCGTACCGGGTGGCCGCGTACTTGGCGGTGTCGATCGTCTTCCCGCCGCCGATGCCGATCACCGCGTCGTAGTGGCGGCGACGGAGCCGGTCCCCCAGTTCGTTGGCGGAGTCGATGCTGCCGCCCGCCACCGTGAACACGTCGGCCGAGCCCAGCGTGGGCCGGCACAGGTCCACGATCTTCTCGCCCTGCCCCGGCCCGACCACCACCGCCACGTCGCCGCCGGCGGAGATCCGCCGGTCGGCGAGCAGCTCACCGAGGCCGGCGACCGCGCCGCGGCGGACCTCGATGGCGAGCGGCGTGGTGACGGTACGGGCTAGTAGCGGCACGCGATCTCCCGGGCGCGGGCCAGGTCGTCGTGGTTGTCGACCTCGACCCAGGAGACGTCGCCGATCGGCGCCGCGCGCACCTCGCCACCCCGGTCGGCGAACTCCTGGTAGCCGTCCTCGTAGTAGAGGTTCGGGTCCCGCCGCCAGGTCGCCTCGAGGGCGTCGGCCAACGCGTCGGCGACGTGCGGCTCGATGAGCGTCGCGCCGATGTACTCCCCGTACGCCTCGCCCGGGTCCATCAGCTTGGTGATCCGGGTGAGCTGGCCGGCGGCGTCGAAGGTGGTCTTCATCTCCTCCTCGGCCAGCGTCTTGATCGTGTCGATCGCCAGGAGGACGCCCGGACCGCGCTCGGCCAGCAGGGTCTTCTCCACGCTCACCGGGTGGACCGTGTCGCCGTTGACCAGCAGGACGCCCCGCGCGAACCACTCCCGGGCCAGCCACAGGGAGTACGCGTTGTTCCACTCCTCGGCCTTGTCGTTGGGCACGAGGGTGATCGTGACGCCGTACCTCTTCTCCAGGTCGGCCTGCCGCTCCCGCACCGTGTCGGCGGCGTAGCCGACCACGACGACGATCTCGGTGAGCCCGACCTCGGCGAGGTTGCGCAGCGCGATGTCGAGGATGGTGGTGTCCCCGTCCACCGGCACCAGCGCCTTGGGCAGGGTGTCGGTGTACGGGCGCAGCCGCCGCCCGGCGCCAGCTGCCAGCACCATTCCGACCATGCCGGCATCATGTCCCGTTCGTCTGGCGTTCACCGGAGGAGGATAGCGCCGCGGTCCGGAACCGCCACCGGCAACCGGCAGCCCTCCGGCGCCGGTGCCGGGCGTCTAGCCGGGCAGGGCCGCCAGGTCGGCGAGCATCGTCAGCCGCTCCTCGGCGGTCAGCACCACGTACGGTCCGGCCGCCCGGCGGTCGGTCTCCAGCTCGATGGCGAGGCGCTCCGGCCCCGATGCCAGATCGACGATGCTGGTGGCGGTGTGCCCGGCGGCCGTCCACGCGGCCGTGTGCGCGTCGGCGCGGTGGTGGCGCAGCGTGCCGAGCCGGTTGAGCAGCAGCACACCGGGTGGGGTGCCGTCCGGCTCGTGGGGTGGCGCCATGGCCGCGAACGCGCCGCCCGCCGCCACGTCGCCGTCGTCGTCGGCCAGCACGAGGGCGTACGCGAGCACCCGGCCGAGCGCCTCGACCAGCCGCAGGACCCGGTCGGCGTGCCCCGCCCACAGCTCTCCGGTCGCCCGGGCGTGCACCTGCCACAACTCGTCGAGGAAGGCGAGCCCCCGTTCGGTGGCGGTGATCGCGCCGTCCGCCCCGCGGTGGACCATCCCGTGCGCGACGTGCCGGTCCAGCGCCCGCCGGCAGGCGGCCGGGTCCCGGTACCGGGTGACCGCCGCGAACCCGTCCGCCTCGACGGTGCCGCCCGGGACGGCGAGCCGGGTGCGCAGATCCACCAGGAAGCCGGTGGCGCGCGGACCGCCGTACCGCTGGCTGACCTCGGCGCCGCCGGCGTCGCGGCCGCCGCGCATGCCGGCGACGAACGTCCGGTCGACCGCGGGGGCCACCAGCCCGGCGAACCGGTGCGGCGCCAGGTCGACGGTGTCGTTCACGAACCGATCGTGCGGAGCAGGGCGAAGGCGTCCTCCGCGATCCGGCGGATCAGGCCGTCGTTGACGTGCCGGTGCTCGTCGAGCAGGTCGAGGTCTGCCTCGGTGAGCCAGCGGTACTCGGTGTGCTTGCCCACCTCGAGCGTCGGCCGGGCGAGGTCGCCGTCGACCCGCACCAGCCAGTCGCTCTCGATCCGTTCCAGCCCGTCGTCGGCTACGTACCGGTACTCGCCGACGAGGCCGAGCAGGTACGCGACCGTCCAGCCGGTCTCCTCGGTCACCTCCCGGCGCAGGGCGTCCTCGATCTCCTCGCCCGGTTCCAGGTGACCGCCCACGATGTCCCAGCAGTTGGGAAAGAGGCGCCGGTCGGGGGACCGCCGCTGGACGAATAGGCGGCCGTCGTCGTCGACGATCAGCGCGCCCGCGCAGCGCAGGGGCTCGGTGGACACGCCTCGACAGTAGCGAGCCGCCGAGGATCGTGGCGATGTCTGGTCTTGTCCCGCAAACACACCCGGCGCACCATGTTCCGTACCGGGTGCCACCGTCCCACAGGGGTGATGCGTGATGCAGGTTCGGGAAGCTATGTCCAGCCAGGTCCTCGTCGTCGGGCCGGAGCACACGCTCCGCCAGGCGGCGCAGATGATGTCGGCCCGTGGCGTCGGGTCGGCGGTCGTGATCGATCCGGACTCCGAGGGGATCGGGATCATGACCGAACGGGACGTGCTCAACGCCATCGGATCAGGTCTGGACTGCGACGTCGAACGGACCGGGGCGCACCTGACCTGGGACGTGGTGTACGCGGGACCGGAGTGGACGGTCGAGGAGGCGGCCGCCGCGATGGCCCGGGGCGGCTTCCGGCACCTGGTGGTGCTCGACGGCCGCGAGGTCGCCGGGGTGATCTCGGTGCGGGACATCATGCGGGTCTGGGCGGCCAGCCGGATGGTCGGCACCGGCTGAGTGCCGGCTCCGCCGGCCGCGACGAGGGTTGGGCCGCTGATCGACGGGTAAGGAATTCCCTGCGGGCGCGGACGGGCCGTGGCCCGCGGGGGAGGATGCCATGCCCGGCGCGGAGCGACTGGTCGAGCAGCAGTACGCGATGCTCCTGCGCCGCGACGTGGCGCGGTTGCCCGACCTGTACGCGCCGGACGCCTTCTACGCCATGCCCGGTGTCACCGTGCGCCCGATCGAGCTGCCCGCGCTGCTGCGGACCTGGACGGGCGCCTTCCCCGACCTGTACGTGGACCGGCTGGGCGCCGTGCAGACGGCCGGCGGGGCGGCGGTGGAGCAGCGGCTGACCGGTACCCAGACCGGGGTGCTGCACACGCCCTTCGGCACGGTCGCACCGACGATGCGGACGATCAGCTGGGACGTCGTGGACATGGTGCGCGTACGGCGCGGGCGGATCGCGGCCTGGCGGTCCTACTTCGACTGGGGACAGTTGGTGACCGCGCTCGGCCTGCACGTGGAGGGGCTCTCCCGCGAGGCGCAGCACGACCCGCTCGGCCTTCCGGTCTGATCTGCCGCCGACCGGTCGGCCCCGGTCACCCGTCCCGGTGGCTCAGGATGCGGACATCGCCGTGCCGACCGCGCGTACCCCGTCGCCTTCCGTACGCTCAACAGCCATGACCGCCGAGCAGCTGATCTCCTTCGCCCGTGGCGCTCCCTCGTTGGACATCGTCGATGTCGAGGGGCTCAAGGCCGCCGCCGTCCGCGCGTTCGACGCCGACCCCGCCGGAGTGACGGCGTACGGCACCTCCGTCGGTTACCTTCCCCTGCGCGAGTGGATCGCGAAGAAGCACGGAGTCCAAGCCGACCAGGTCCTGGTCACCAACGGTTCGCTGCAGGCCGACGCGTTCCTCTTCGACCACCTGGTCCGTCCCGGCGACGCGGTCGTCGTGGAGCGCCCCACCTACGACCGGACGCTGCTCAACCTGAAGCGGATGGGCAGCGAGCTGCACGGCATCACGATCGAGCCCGACGGCCTGGACACCGCCGAGCTGCGCAAGCTGCTGGAGTCCGGGGTGCGCCCCCGGCTGGCCCACGTCATCCCGAACTACCAGAACCCGGCGGGTGTGACGCTCAGCCTGGACAAGCGGCGGGAGCTTCTCGACCTCGCCGCCGAGTACGGGTTCACGATCTTCGAGGACGACCCGTACGCGGACGTCCGTTTCCGGGGTGAGGCCCTGCCGTCGATGCTCTCGCTCGACACCCGCAACGTGGTGGTCCACGCCTCCAGCTTCACCAAGACGGTCTGCCCGGGCGTCCGGGTCGGGTACCTGGTCGGGCCGGCGGACCTGATCGCCGACATCGCCAAGAAGGCGACCAGCCTCTACATCTCGCCGGGCATGGTGTCCGAGGCGATCGTGTACCAGTTCTGCGTCTCGGGGGCGATCGACCGCTCGATCGAGACCGTGTGCCGGGCTCTCGGCGAGCGCGCCCGGGTGCTGGGCGAGTCGCTGCGGCGGCACCTCCCGCAGGCCCGGTTCGTGGAGCCGGACGGTGGCTACTTCCTCTGGGTGGAGTTCCCCGAGGACGTCGACGTGGACAAGCTCGCCCCGGCCGCGGCCGAGCGTGGCGTCGCCGTGGTGAAGGGGAGCGACTTCGTCCTCGACGGGGGGCGGCACGCGCTGCGCCTCGCGTACTCGGCGGTGACCGCCGACCGGATCGACGAGGGCGTACGCCGACTCGCCGAGGCGGTCGCCGCAGTTCGCGGCTGATTTCTGTCGGGTTTCCGACAGTTCGGCGATATCAGCCGCCCCGGGGCTCCCGCCGGGGCGGCTGCCGGCCCACAATGCTGCGAGCGTCATTCACCACGTGTAGCGGAGGTCACCGGCGCGTGACCGGGCCGCGCCCGTCCCGGGCGCACTCGCCCCGCCCGCACGTGGCCCGGCGCCACCAGCACAATCCCCCGCCCCCAAGAGGCGCCGGGTGGGCCGTGTCGTCCCCTCACCCCCCAACGCGGCCCGGCCCGCCCGGCGCCACCCCCCTGGTGATCCGTCACCGCCGGTGACGCCGCCGACGGCGTACCCTGCAATCCGCGGCGCTGCGTGGAAGGGGGGCGTGATGGCGGACGGCATGGACCGGGCACGGACGGTGCTGCCGGGTGGCGGTCGGACCAGGTCCCGCGACTGGGTGGCACCGGTGCGGGCGATGACCCGGCGGCTCACCCCCGACGGCTCGCCACGCGTCCCGGAGCCGGCTGGCCCGCGACGCGACTCCGTCGTCGACTGCGCCCTCTACGTCGGCGGGAAGCGCCAGGCGGGCGACTGGACCTACGCCGAGGCGCTGGCCGCGGCGCGTCGGGCGGACGACGGCTTCGTCTGGCTGGGCCTGCACGAGCCCGACCTGACGGAGATGACCGAGATCGCCGCCACGTACGGGCTGCACGAGCTGGCCGTCGAGGACGCGGTCAAGGCCCAGCAACGGCCGAAGCTGGAGCAGTTCGGTGACGTCAGCTTCCTGGTGCTGCGGACCGCCCGCTACTGCGAGCACACCGAGCTGACCGAGACCTCCGAGGTCGTCGAGACCGGTCAGGTGATGCTGTTCATCGGGCCGAACTTCCTGATCAGCGTGCGGCACGGTGACGCCTGCCGGCTCGCCCCCGTCCGTGCGGACCTGGAGACCAAGGGGGAACTGCTGCTGCACGGCCCCTGGGCGGTCGCGTACGCGGTGACCGACCGGGTGGTCGACCTCTACCTGGAGGTCGCCGACCAGTTGGAGGACGACCTCGACACCCTGGAGACCGAGGTGTTCGACCGGCACGCCACCGGCCGTATCCAGCGGATCTACCAGATGAAGCGGGAACTGGTCGAGTTCAAGCGGGCGGTGGTGCCGCTCCAGCGCCCCCTCATGACGCTCACCGCACAGATGAACCGGGACGTGCCGAAGGAGATCCGCCGCTACTTCCGGGACGTCCAGGACCACCTCAGTCGCACCGTCGAGCAGGTCAACTCGTACGACGACCTGCTCAACTCGATCCTCCAGGCGCGGCTGGCGCAGGTCACCGTCGACCAGAACAACGACATGCGCAAGATCGCGGCCTGGGCGGCGATCGCCGCGGTGTGGACCGCCATCGCCGGCATCTACGGCATGAACTTCGAGTTCATGCCCGAGCTGCGGTGGACGTACGGCTACCCGACGATCCTGGCCCTCATGCTGGGTATCTCGCTGGCCCTGTACCGCTGGTTCCGGCGCAACGGCTGGCTCTGACCGTCAAACCCCGCGATCTCGCACCAAGCGCCCGGACGAAGTCGGCGAAAGCCGCGAACGGGCGACCAGAAGTGCGAGATCGCGGGGTGACGTGGTCGGGGGATCAGCGGCGGCCGTTCTTGTTGAGGGCCTTGCCCAGGTCGTCGGCCGGCCGGCCTGAGGACTCCGTGGCGCCCTCGGCCACCGCGGGGATCTTGTCGGTCGCGTGGACCGACGCCTGCTTGGTCGGGCTGGTGCTGGAGGCGCTGCTGCCGCCGGCCACCGCCGAGCTGCCCGCGCCGGTCGGCCCGCCGGCCGCGCCGGAGCCACCGGCCATCGTGGACGCCGAGCTGGTCTTCTCGGCGGGCGTCCGGGTGGTGACCTCGATGGTGTCCACCTCGTCCCGCATCGGCTCCAGGGAACGGGTCGGGTCGTACTCGGCCCACTCCTGCTGCTCGCGGCGCCGCCGCATGGCCATGGCACCGGCCAGGCCCGCCACCGCGCCGGCCGCGAGGAGGCCGGTCATCATCCCGCCCCGGCCGGACTTCTTCTTGCGCGCTGCCTTCATGTTCTTCGCCTTCACCTTCCTGCTGACGGCGGCCTGCTTGGCGGCGGCGGCCTTCCGCCCGTTGACGGCCTTGCCGGCCGCCTCGGCCTGCGCGTCGCGGAGGGCGAGAGCCAGCGGCGCGAGCGCCGCGACGGTCGACGCGTAGCCGCTCGACGCGCGGTCCCGCACGACGACGGCGGTCGGCGCGATCGCACCCCGGGCCGCCAGGACCCGCGGGCCGACCGTGGCGCCGGCACCCCTCGCCGCGTACGTCGCGGCCTGCTTCAGGTGACCGAAACCCTGGTTCAGCTCGGCCTTCGCGAGCTGTCCCTGGGTCTTTCGCCGCCCGATTCCAAACACGGTCCCACCTCCTGGGAGTTGTCCTCCGTCATCCTCCACCTTCGGATGCCTCCGCATGACCAGATCGGGCACATGGGAGGATCCGCATGGAACTGACCAACGAGTGAGGAGTACCCGTGGCCGAGGCTGTCTACGCCACCTTGCACACCAACGCCGGTCCGATCCGGCTGGAGCTGTTCCCGAACCACGCGCCGAAGACCGTCCGCAACTTCGTGGAGCTGGCCGAGGGCACCAAGCAGTACACCGACCCGCGCACCGGCCAGCCGGGCAGCGGCCCTTACTACGACGGCACCATCTCGCACCGCGTCATCAGCGGCTTCATGATCCAGATGGGCGACCCGACCGGCACCGGCCGCGGCGGCCCCGGCTTCACGTTCGCCGACGAGTTCCACCCGGAGCTGCGCTTCGACCAGCCGTACCTGCTGGCGATGGCGAACGCCGGGCCGGGCACCAACGGCTCGCAGTTCTTCATCACGGTCGCGCCGACCCCGCACCTCAACAACCGGCACACCATCTTCGGCCGGGTGGCGGACGAGCAGTCGGCGAAGGTCGTGGACTCGATCGCCAACACCCCGACCAGCCCGGCCGACCGTCCGCTGCAGGACGTCGTCATCGAGCGGGTCGAGATCGAGCGCAGCGGTTCCTGAGCGGGCGCGAGGTACCTTTGCTCGCATGACTGAGCGTCCGGGCACCAGGACCGACCGGTGAGCGAGTCCCCGCCGACCACCCCGGTCTGCTATCGGCACCCCGGCCGGGAGACGTACGTCCGCTGCACCCGCTGCGACCGGTCCATCTGTCCGGACTGCATGCGCGAGGCGTCGGTCGGGTTCCAGTGCCCGGAGTGCGTCAACGAGGGGCGCCGCAGCGTACGGCCGGCGCGCACCGCCTTCGGTGGCGGTGCCGCCGGCCGGCACGGCTACGTGACCAAGGCGTTGATCGTGATCAACGTGCTGGTCATGCTGCTGTCCATCGCCTCCGCCGGCAGCGGTGGTGCGGTGATCGGCGGCAACGGTTTCGGTGGGCTGCTCGGCGACAGCACTCCCCTCACCAACTGGGGTTCCGTGCTCGGCGCGGCGATCCTGCCGAACGGGACGGTCGGCGGCATCGCCGAGGGTGAGTGGTACCGCCTGGTCACCGCGATGTTCCTGCACTTCGGCGTGATCCACCTGCTGCTGAACATGTGGGCGCTCTGGGTGCTCGGCCGGTCGTTGGAGGCCCAGCTCGGTCGGCTGCGTTTCGCCGCGCTCTACCTGATCTCGGGTTTCGGCGGGAACGTCCTCGCCTACGTCTTCACCGAGCAGAACCGGCCCACGGCCGGCGCGTCGACCGCCATCTTCGGGCTCTTCGCCGCGCTGATCGTCATCGAGCGCCGGATGGGTCGGGACATCTCGCAGGTCATCCCGATCCTGGTGATCAACCTGGTCTTCACGTTGACCGTGCCGGGCATCTCGATCCCCGGGCACCTCGGCGGCCTCGCGGTCGGCGGCCTGATGGCCCTCGTCCTCGCGTACGCCCCGCGCTCGCGGCGCACGCTGGTGCAGGCCGCCGGCGGCGCGGTGATCGTGGCGGCGCTGCTCGGCCTGGCGCTGATCCGCACCGCCGCCCTGCTCGCCTGACCACGGCCCGCGGTGGGGCCCGCCCCCGCACGCCAGGCCGCCGCACGCCGGACCGCCGTGCGCCGGGGCCGTGCGGTCAGGCCCCGCGCACGCCGGTCAGGATGCCGGCCGGAGGGCGTTCAGCTCCTCGGCGACCTCGGCCGGGTCGGCGTCGAGGTCGTAGCGGCCGAACAGGTGCAGCGACTCCCCGGTGTCCACCTCCAGGACGGCGCTGGCCAGGCCGAGCCGGGTCCGCCGGTCGACGGTGACGGCCTCCACCTGCGACCAGGGCAGCCGCCGGTGCCCCGCGAAGCCGTGGACGACGGTCAACCCGTCCGGGTCGACGGCGAGGCGGACCGGCGCCAGTACGTCCCGGGTGGCCCAGACGAGCAGGGCCACGGCGACCGCCCCGGCCAGGACGAGCCGGACCGGGTCCCGGTCGGCCAACAGGAGATTGAGCGCGACCAGGGCGACCGCGCCACCGGCCTTGACCGCCGGCAGGGCGGCCGACACCCGCCACTCCCGCCTGCCGGACTCCGCATCCATGCACTCAGCATGCCAGTGGGGCGAGACGGCCGGTCGGGCGGCGACGTACGATCGAAGCCAGCCAGGTTACCGGGGAGTAGATATGAGTGACGCAGTCATCGTCGGCGCCGTACGCACCCCCGTGGGGCGGCGCAAGGGAAGCCTCGCCGGTGTGCATCCGGTCGACCTGTCCGCGCACGTGCTGCGCGCCCTCGCCGAGCGCACCGGCATCGACCCGGCCCAGGTGGACGACGTGATGTGGGGGTGCGTCTCGCAGGTCGGCGAGCAGTCGTGGAACGTCGCCCGCAACGCCGTCCTCGCCGCCGGCTGGCCGGAGTCCGTGCCCGGCACCACCCTCGACCGGCAGTGCGGCTCCAGCCAGCAGGCGCTGCACTTCGCCGCCGCGACCGTGCTGTCCGGGCAGGCCGATCTGGTCGTCGCCGGTGGTGTCGAGTCGATGACCCGGGTGCCGATGGGCTCCAGTGTGGGGGGCGGCATGCCGTTCAGCCCGGCGATCCTGGAGCGCTACCGGGGCGTCGAGGGTGTCGCCGAGGATTCCCCGCTCCCGTTCAACCAGGGGGTCGGCGCCGAGCTGATCGCCCAGCGCTGGCGCTTCTCCCGCACCCAACTCGACGAGTTCGCGTTGGCCAGCCATGAGAAGGCGGCCGCCGCGCAGGACGCCGGCGCCTTCGACCCCGAGTTGGCGCCGGTCGCCCTCGCCGACGGCGGCAAGTTCGGCGCCGACGAGGGCATCCGCCGCGACACGTCGCTGGAGAAGCTGGCCGAGCTGCCCACCCCGTTCCGGCCCGACGGCGTGGTCACCGCCGGGTCCGCCTCGCAGATCTCCGACGGCGCGGCGGCGCTCGCCGTCACCACCGCCGAGTGGGCCAGCCGGCACGGCCTGCGTCCGCTGGCCCGCATCCACACCGCCGTGGTCGCCGCCGACGACCCGGTGGCCATGCTCACCGCGCCCATCCCGGCCACCGCGAAGGCGCTGCGCCGTGCCGGGCTGGGCATCGAGGAGATCGGGGTGTACGAGGTCAACGAGGCGTTCGCCCCGGTGCCGCTGGCCTGGCTCGCGGAGACCGAGGCCGACCCGGAGCGGCTCAACCCGCGGGGCGGCGCGATCGCCCTGGGGCACCCGCTCGGCGGCTCCGGCGCCCGGATCATGACCACGATGCTCGCCCACATGCGCGACAACAACATCCGCTACGGCCTCCAGACGATGTGCGAGGGCGGCGGCATGGCCAACGCGACCATCGTCGAGCTGCTCTGACCGCGACGGGTAATCAGGTCGCCGGCCCGCCGGCCGGCGGCCTACATTGCCCGGCGTGACCACCACCGGAACTCCGCAGACCGACTGGGCCGACCCGCGCTGGGGCGACACCGCCCTGGCCTGGGTCGCCGAGCAGCTCCGGCCGGACGGCCGGCAGGTGACCGGGCCGGTCGAGGCCCGGCTCCGGCCGTGGTCCCTGGTCTGGCGCGTCCCGACCGACGACGGCGACGTCTGGTTCAAGGCCAACAACCGGGGCACCGTGCACGAGGCCGGGTTGGTGGCCGCGCTGGCCCGGCTGGCCCCCGGCCGGGTGCTGGACCCGATCGCCGTGGACACGCGGCGCGGCTGGTCGCTGCTGCCCGCCGGCGGGGAGTCGCTGCGGGACGTGCTGTCCCGGGACCGGGACCTCTCCCGCTGGGAGCGGGTCCTGCCGGAGTACGCCGACCTGCAGCTCGCCGCCGCCGTGCACGCTGGCGAACTGCTCGCCCTGGGCCTGCCCGACCACCGGCCGCAGGTGCTGCCGGAGCTGTTCGAGGAGCTGCTCGACGACGAGGAATCCCTGCTGCTCGGTGCCGAGGGCGGGCTCGGCACGGAGGCGCACCAGCGGCTGCGCGCGTACCGGGACACGTTCGCCGAGGACTGCCGGCGGCTCGCCGACTCGGCTGTCGCCCCCACCGTGCAGCACGACGACCTGCACGACGGCAACGTCTTCGTGGCCGGGGACGGGTACCGGTTCTTCGACTGGGGCGACGCCTCGCTGGCCCATCCGTTCGGCACGCTGCTGGTGACCCTCCGGTCGGTCGCGTACTCGGCCGAGCTGGCGGGGGACGACCCGACGCTGGTGCGGCTGCGGGACGCGTACCTGGAGCCGTGGACCGGCCGGCACGACCGGGCGACGCTGCGCGAGCTGGCCGGGACCGCCATGCGGGTCACCACGGTCAGCCGATCCCTGTCCTGGCGCCGGGCCCTCGACACGCCGGACCCGGCCCGCCGGGAGTACGCCGAGGCGGTGCCCGGCTGGCTGGGGGAACTGCTCGCCCCCAACCCGGTGTAGGACCGCCGGGTCCCGGTGCACGTCCGCCGTCGCACCCCCGGTGCGACGGCGGACGTGCAACTTGCAAATTCCGCCGAGTGGCCCACGTCACCCCTGCCCGGGCGTCGTTGGGCAGAGCATGGACGTCTTCTCCCGAACGTTCCTCCCGGCCGCCGCCGAGGCCGGCGTGGCGATGCAGACCGCCAGCCGGCACATGCCGGTCTTCCGCCGCTGTGTCGGCTCCGGCGACGCCACCATTCTGGTCACCCGCTGCAGCCGCCCCGACCGTTCGGTGGCCGGCGAGTACCTGCTGCTGCTGACCCACCGTCGACTGGTCGTCACCCAGCAGACCCGGGTCCTGCACCGGCTGCGCCTGCACCTCAACACCGAGCTGCGCGAGCTGAGCAACGTCACCTGGAGCCCCGACCCGCGGCTGCACTCAATCGAGCTCGCCGCCACCGCGATCGACGGCGTCCGGGAGCGGTTCCTCATCCGTACCCGGCACCCGAAGCAGATGTGGCAGCTGGACGCCCTGCTCAACCACGCCTTCCGCACCCGGGTACGGCCCGCGCGCGAGCGGCTGGTGGCCACCATCGGGGACGCCGCGCCGGCCGCCGCTCGGCCTGCCGCCTTCCGTCCCGTCGTGGTCCGCTGACCGGGCACGTCCTTACCGAACCCGAACACGTCCCGGACACTCCGGCATCGTCCCGGTCGGCCATCATGGGCCGGTGACCGTCGACACGCCGACCCGCGGGCTCGTCCTCGTCGTGGAGGACGAGCCGTCCATCGCCGACCTGGTCCGGCTCTACCTGACCCGGGACGGCTTCGGCGTACACCTCGAACGCGACGGCGAGGCGGGCCTGGCCGCCGCCCGCCGACTCCGCCCGGTGGCCTGTGTCCTCGACATCACCCTGCCCGGTCTCGCCGGCACCGAGGTGTGCCGCCGGCTGCGCGACGCCGGCGACTGGACACCGGTCATCTTCCTCACCGCCCGCGACGACGAGGTGGACCGGGTCGTCGGCCTCGAACTCGGCGCCGACGACTACGTCACGAAGCCGTTCAGCCCCCGCGAACTGGTGGCCCGCGTCCGGGCGGTCCTGCGGCGCACCGCCGGGCCACCGGAGAGCGCGGACCGCCCCCGCGCGGTCGGCCCGGTCACCCTGGACCCGGGTCGGCGCACGGTGACCGCCGCCGGCGCCCCGGTCCACCTGACGTCCACCGAGTTCGACCTGCTCGCTCACCTGATGGCCCGCCCCGGCCGGGTGTTCACCCGGGAGGAACTGCTCGCCGCCGTCTGGGGGTACGCCGCACACGCCGGCACCCGCACCGTCGACGTGCACGTGGCGCAGGTCCGCGCCAAGCTCGGTGCGGCGAGTGTGATCCGCACCCACCG
Source organism: Micromonospora sp. WMMC415 (assembly GCF_009707425.1). Lineage (GTDB taxonomy): Bacteria > Actinomycetota > Actinomycetes > Mycobacteriales > Micromonosporaceae > Micromonospora. Next base: position 1,038,159 of record NZ_CP046104.1, read on the forward strand.
GGGCGTGGGGTACGCCGCCGATGCGTGACCACCCGGTGGACCCGCCGACCGTCGCGTTGCCGGTGACCGGGGCGTACCCGGCTCCCCGCCCCCGGTCCGGCCGTACGCTGACCTCGCGTGCGGTACTGGTGACCTGCGCGGTCGCGTTGATCTCGGTGCTGGTCACCGCGCTCGTCGGGATCCCCCTGGCGGTTCGCGGGGTGGAGCGCGGCGAGCAGCGGGCGCTGGCCGCCCAGGCCCGGCTGGCCGCCGAGGCGCTGCGGAGCCGGCTGGGCACACCCCGGACCGGCGACGAGGAGCGGCTGATCCGGCAGCTCCGGCTGCAGGGCATCGAGGCGTACCTGGTCCGGGACGGCGTGGTGGACCGGCCCGGCCTGCCGCCCCGGGTGGTGCAGCGCGTCGCCGAGGGCCGGAACTTCTCCGGCCGGCGGCCGGTCGCCGGGCGGCCGGCCCTGGTCGAGGGGCGCGCCCTGCCGGGCGGCGACGGGGTGGTGCTCGCCCGAGCCGTCGAGCGCGGCGGCGTGTGGGGGCAGGTGATCCGGAGTCTCTGGCTGCCGCTGCTCGCCGGGCTCGCGGCCGGCGTGGTCGCCGGTACGCTGCTCGCCCGCCGGCTGGCCCGGCCGATCCGGCACGCGGCCGCCGCCGCCGCGCGGCTGCGGGCCGGTGAGCGGGCGGTCCGGATCCCGGTCGAGCCGCCCGAGGAGGTGGCGGACCTGGCGGAGGCCCTCAACGGACTGGCGGCCGCGCTCGCCACCAGCGAAGGGCGGCAGCGGGAGTTCCTGCTCTCGGTCTCCCACGAGCTGCGGACCCCGCTGACCGCGATCCGCGGGTACGCCGAGGCCCTGGCCGACGGAGTGATCGGCCCGGAGGAGGTGACCGGCACCGGCCGTACCGTGCTGGCCGAGGCCGAGCACCTGGACCGGCTGGTGAGCGACCTGCTGGCGCTGGCGCGGCTGGAGGCCGCCGACTTTCCCCTCGAACCGGTGCGCGTCGACCTGACCCGGCTGGCCGCCGACGCGGAACCCGCCTGGGCCGCCCGGTGCGCCGCGGTGGGGGTGCCGTTCCGGGCCGAGATTCCCGACCGGCCGGTGCCCGCGTACACCGATCCGGGCCGGATCCGGCAGGTGGTGGACGGGCTCCTGGAGAACGCGCTGCGGGTCGTACCCCCGGGGGCGCCGGTGGTGCTCGCGGTCCGGCCGGCGGGCGCGGACCCGGCCGACGGCGGGGTGGTGGAGGTCCGGGACGGCGGGCCCGGCTTCACCGACGACGACCTGGCGGTGGCGTTCGAGCGCGGTGCCCTGCACCAGCGGTACCGGGGGGTGCGCAAGGTCGGTAGCGGCCTCGGGCTGGCGCTCGCCGCGGGCCTGGTCCGCCGGCTCGGCGGGGACATCACCGCCGGGCACGCGCCGGAGGGCGGCGCCGCGTTCACCGTTCGGCTGCCGCCGGATCCTTACCTGACCCGAACATCGGCCTGACGCACCGCTGGCCCGGCGGGGGCAGGCTGGTTCCCGTGTCGGAGTCGCGGCTTGCGCGGCCACACGGAGCGACGAGAGGGAGAGTCATGGCACGTTGGGGATTCGCCGCCACCACGCTGCTCGCGGCGGTCACGCTCGGTGTCACCGGCTGCGGCGCGGCCCAGGTGGCGGGTGAACCGGCGCGGGAGGCGGCCGTCGAGGTCGCCGCGGCGATGGGCGTCGAGGGGCAGGCGCTGGCCGCGATGGGCTTCGACCCTGCCGAGATGGACGTGGCGACGGTCGCCGCGCCGGCCTCGCCGTCGCCGTCGGCCTCCGCGGCGCCGGACCGCCGGGAGCGTGCCGAGGAGTGGCGCAAGCGCCGGCAGGCCCGGGTGCTGCTGCGGAAGAACACCCTGCACGGCGAGGTCGTGGTGCAGACGAAGGACGGCGGTACGAAGACCGTCGCCGTCCAGCGCGGCGAGGTGACCGCGATCGACGGGCAGAAGATGACCGTGAAGTCCACCGACGGGTTCACGATGACCTGGACGTTCGGCCCCGAGCTGCGGGTGCTGGAGCGGCGCCGTACGGTGCAGCCCGAGGCGGTCGAGGTCGGCAGCGTGCTCGGCGTGGCCGGCGCGAAGGATGGCGAGAACGGCGTCGCCCGCCTGATCGTCCTTCCGCGCGGCAAGTAGGTACCCGCGAGGGAGCCCCCGGTCGGGTCGGCCGGGGGCTCCCTCCTGTTCAGTAGACGCGCGAGCCGATGAAGTCGTCGTGGCCGTAGCCGACCGGGTTGGCGAAGGTGCGGGACTCGAAGGACCACTGCTGGCGGCTGCTCGTCGAGCAGGTCGCCAACCGTAGCCGTGGGGTGCCGAGCCACGGGTTGTCGAACGCCAGGCAGAGGTTGGTGTTGCCGGCGGCCTTGATTTGCCGGCCGCTGAACACGAACTTCTGGTTCGCGCCTCCGTGGCAGTCGTAGATGTTCACCGCCGTGCCGGCGGTCAACGACCCGCCGGCCACGTCCAGGCACCGGTCGTGCGACAGTTCGGAGTGCAGCGACTGGCGCGTCGGGTCGTACCAGAAGCCCTGGTTGCGGCCGCCGTGGCAGCCGTACGACTGCTGGACGGTGCCGTTGCGGGAGTCGTACCCCCGGCCGTCGACGCAGGTGCCGGTGGCGCCGTTGCGGAGCTGCCGGAACTCGAACAGGCCGGGGTAGAGCACGCCGGTGCCGGTGCTGGCCGGGTCGACGCAGGTCGCCCGGTCCTGGCCGGAGGCGTAGAACTGTGTGATGCACTGGGCGAACATGCCGTGGCCCCGGTAGTTGGGGTGGAACGACTGCCGGGCCGCGTTCTCGTCCCAGATGCCGAGTTCGATGTAGAGCCCGCGTACCGCCGTGACGTCCATGCAGACCTCGTGGCCGTGGAAGAGCCGGCTCGCGTCCAGGTAGCGGGTGCCGGTGTTCGCCGCCGCCGCCCGGAGGGCCGTCTCGAACAGCGGCACCGCCTTGTTCCGCGCGAACGCCGCGTCGGCGAGGTAGATCAGGCAGCCGCCCGCGTACCAGCCGGGGAAGTTCGGGTTGTCCTCGACGTCCGGGCTGCCCGGGCTCGGGTACGACATGAGCACCAGTTCGTAGTCCGAGGTGAGGTAGCCCGCCTTCGTCATGGTCTGCCGGATGTCGCGGAGCGCGTCCTCGACGGCGCGCCGGCTGCCGTCGGTGCGGATCGTCCACTGGTCGGTGTAGGTCGGCCAGCACGGACCCTGGAAGAACACCCGGCGGACGGCGCAGTCGGTGGCGACCGGGCCGAACTGGATGGTGCCGTCGCCGTTGGCGCCGACCACGACCCAGATCAGTTTGACGTGGGTGTTGCGGGCCTTGATGCCGAGGTGGTCGCCCTGGTTCAGCTCGTTGTGCTGGGTCGGGCCGCCGGCGATCAGGTTCCACGGGGTCGCCCCGGAACAGGCGATGTTGTACTTCACGTCGGCGGTGATGCCGGTCCGGAACACCGCCTGGTCGTACGAGCGGTCGCACCAGTTGCCGGGCTGGTGCGTGCCGGGGACGTAGTTGCCGACCCCCTCTCCGGAGATCTCGCTGTCGCCCATCGTGACGAGCGAGGTGTGGCGCTGCTCCAGGGGGCGGATGTCGGGCGACCCGTAGAGCGCGGTGGCTTCGGCGGCGCGGATCGCCTCGAGGTGGGCGGGGAGTGGCTGGACGGTCGGACGGTCGGCTGCGCCGGCGGGGGCGGCCGGCAGGCCGAGCAGCGGGAGGACGAGAGCGGCGGCGATCGCGGCGGTGAGGGTTCTCCGTCGGGTCGTCCGTCCGCGCCTGGGGTTGCCAAGCATCGACGCACTCCTTTCCGGCTCGATCGTGGGACGTCGATCGAGTTACCGGACGGTAACGCGCTTGATGCAGGTATGTGAATACGTCTCAGAATGGTTGCGCGCCCGCTGCCGAACCGGGCGATCCGGGCGTATCGCGGGCGCCGATCGGTGCGCCGCGAGGCGACGACCGGCCGTTCATCGGCGGGAACGAGCCGGTCGGACAGTGGCCGACCGTCGGGCGGAGCCCGCCGGCAGGGTAGGCTGTGGCACCGTAATGTCCGTTACCCGGGAGAATTCCGTGAAGCTCTCGATCCTCATGCCGGTCTACAACGAGGAAGAACGCATCGCGGACGCCCTGAAGCAGGCTCTGGCGGTCGACTACCCGTGCGAGATCGAACTCGTGGTGGTGAACGACGGCAGCCGGGACGGCACCGGTGAGATCCTGGGCCGCGCCGATGACGCGCGGCTGCGCGTCATCACCCATCCACGCAATGCCGGCAAGGGCGCCGCGATCCGGACGGCGGTCGACAGCGCCGACGGCGAGTACATGGTCATCCTCGACGCCGACCTCGAGTACGACCCGCAGGACATCCCCAAGCTGCTCGCGCCGGTCCTCGACGGCCGCGCCACCGTCGTCTACGGCAACCGCACGTTCGGCAGCCACAGCGCCTACAGCTTCTGGTACGTGATGGGCAACAAGGGCGTCACCATGGCGGCGAACGTCCTGTTCAACTCCTACATCGGTGACCTGGAGACCTGCTTCAAGCTCATGCCGGTCGACCTGTACCGCTCGCTGGAGGTCCGCTCCCGGGGCTTCGGCATGGAGGCCGAGGTGACCGGCAAGCTGCTGCGCCGCCGCATCCGCCCGTACGAGGTCCCGATCAGCTACCGCGCGCGGAACCGCGAGGAGGGCAAGAAGATCACCTGGAAGGACGGCGTCGAGGCGCTCTGGATCCTCGGTCGCGAGCGCGCCCGCCGCCGCCCCCGCTCCCAGGACCGGCCCTAGATCAGAGCCGGCGCCAGGAAGTCGGTCACCGATCGGCGCAGCCCCGCCGCGTCCAGCCCGTGCCAGCGGGTGTGGTCCTCGGCGGACCCGTACCGCCGGAGGTCCCGCCGCCGGACGCCGAGCGCCAGCAGCCGGTGCGGGCGGTCCGCCAGCGCACTCGTGACCACCCGGCTCGACGTCCCGGCGAGGTAGGGCTCCACCAGGATCACGTCGGTGCCGGCGAGCGCCCGCAGTCCGGCGACGTCGAACGGTCGCGGCCGGTGCGTGTACGCCACCGTGACCGGCAGGTCGGCCGTCGCCGCCAGCGCGGCGGCCAGGACCGGCCCGACCGCCACCAGCAGCGGCGCGCCCGGCCCCGCGTCCCGGATCACCCGGAGCGAGCCGTCGCCCCCGTACGGCCGGTCGTTGTGCAGGACCGACAGGCGTACGTACGCCGAGGTGTCGGCGGCCACCGTCGCGCGCAGCAGTGCCGGCACCTCGCCCGGGTGCCCCGGCACGTGCACGGTCCAGTCCTGGAGGGTGTCGATCAGCGCGACGTCGGCCGGCGACAGGTGGGTGCGCCCGGCGGCCGCCCGGTCGTACGAGGCGCCGACGCTGACCAGTACGGCGCTTGCGCCCTGGTGGTCCAGGTCCAGCTTGAGCTGCTCGTACGCCCGCTCGACGAGGAACGGCGCGTAGCTGTGCACGATCGGCCGCAGCCCGGTCAGAGCCAGCCCGCCGGCCACGCCGACCATCAGCTGTTCGCGGATGCCCACGTTGACCACGCGGTCCGGATGGCGGGCCGCGGCCGGGGCGAACTGGGCGGCCGAGATGTCGGCGAGGACCAGCGCCGTACGCGGGTCCGCCGCCAGCAGTGCGGTGGTGGTGTCGATGAAGCTGTCGCGCACGGTCACTCCCCGGTGTCGACGACCGCGACGACGACGTGCGGCCGGTGGTTGTCCTGCCCGGTCAGGGCGGTGTACAGGGCGTCGTGGTCGCGCCCGTCGACGGTCGCCGCGGTCCAGCCGTCGACCGTGAACCGGGCTGCCGCGCCGCCGGGCCAGCCGTGCGTGGCGGACGAGTTGTCGACGACGATCGCCGTGAGGTTCGCCAGCCCGGTGGCGCCCGCGTACGTGATCGCCTCGTGGTTGGAACCCTCGTCCAGTTCGGCGTCGCCGACCAGCACGTACACCCGGGGGTCCAGCAGCCCCTGGGCCCGTAGCCCGAGCGCGGTGCCCACGCCGAGGCCGAGGCCGTGGCCGAGCGAGCCGGAGCCGATCTCCACCCCCGGCACGAGCATCCGGTCCGGGTGGTCGCCGAGCCGGCTGGCCGGGCCGCCCTGGTCGTCGAGCCAGCCGACGGGGATGAAACCCTTCGCGGCGAGCACCGCGTAGTAGCCGGCGACCGCGTGCCCCTTGGAGAGCAGGAAGCGGTCCCGGTCCGGGTCGTCGACGGTCCCCGGATCGACCCGCAGGACCCGGTCGTAGAGCACCCAGAGCACGTCGAGGGTGGAGTACACGTTCGCGCCGAGCTCCCGGCCCGCGCGGACCCGGTCCAGCAGCGGCGCGACGGCGTGCCGGTCGTCGTGGGACATGACAACCGGCCGGCCGTCGAGGGGCGCGGCGGCCTCGATGAGCCGTGAGGTGGTGGCGAGTCTGGTCATGCGGATAGCCTGCAAGTTCAAGTTAACTTCAACTCAAGGCGACGTGATGCAGGAGTCACTGACCATCGGCCAGCTCGCCGAGCGCAGCGGCGTGGCGCCGTCCGCGCTGCGCTACTACGAGCGGCTCGGGCTGATCCGGGCCGAACGAACCGGCGGCAACCAGCGCCGGTACGCGCGGATCGAGCTGCGCCGGGTGGCCTTCATCCGGATCTCGCAGCAGGTCGGCATCTCGCTGGACGAGATCCGCGAGGCGCTCGACTCGCTGCCGTCCGCCCGGACCCCCACCCCGGAGGACTGGGCCCGGCTCTCCCGCGTCTGGCGGGACCGGCTGGACGAGCGGATCCGGCTGCTGGCCAAGCTCCGCGACGACCTCGACGGCTGCATCGGCTGCGGCTGCCTGTCGTTGCGGCGCTGCGCCCTCTACAACCCCGGCGACACGCTGAGCGGCGAGGGCCCCGGCGCGCGGCTGGTGCTCCCGGGCTAGGGTACGGTCAGCAGCACCTTGCCGACGTGCTCGTTCGACTCGACCAGGCGGTGCGCCGCGGCGGCGTCCGCCATGGGCAGCCGGCGGTCCACCACCGGACGGATCCTTCCCGCTTCGACCAGCGGCCACACCTGCTCGCGTACGCCCCGGACGATCTCCGCCTTCTCCTCGACCGGCCGGGATCGCAGCGCCGTCGCCGCCACCGTTCCCCGCTTCGCCAGCAGCGCACCGAGGTCCAGCTCGCCCTTGCGGCCACCCTGCATGCCGATCACCACGAGCCGGCCCCCGGTCGCCAGTGCGGCGACGTTCCGTCCCAGGTAGGAGGCGCCCATGATGTCGAGGATGACGTCCGCGCCCCGGCCGTCGGTGAACCGCCGGACCTCCTCGACGAAGTCCTGCTCCCGGTAGTCGATCGTGTGCGCGGCACCCAGCTCCCGCAGCGCGTCGTGCTTCGCCGCCCGGGCGGTCGCCACGACCGTCGCGCCGAGCGCCGCGCCGAGCTGGATCGCGAACGTGCCGATCCCGCTGCCGCCGCCGTGTACCAGCAGCGTCTCCCCCTTCGTCAGCCCGGCCAGCTGCGCCACGTTCGACCAGACCGTGCACGCCACCTCGGGCAGGGCCGCCGCGTCGACCAGGTCGACGCCGGCCGGCACCGGCAGCAACTGCCCGGCCGGCACGGTCACGCGCTCCGCGTACCCGCCGCCGGCCAGCAGCGCGCACACCTCCTGGCCGACCGACCACCCGGTCACGTCGGGGCCGGTCGCGCTCACCACGCCGGAGCATTCCAGACCCGGGTACGCGGGCGCGCCCGGCGGCGGTGGGTACAGCCCCTGCCGTTGCAGCAGGTCCGCCCGGTTCACCGCGCTGGCACGCACCCTGACGACCACCTCGCCGGGGCCCGGCTCCGGATCGGGCACCTGGGCCCAGACCAGGGCGTCGGGTCCACCGGGCTCCGGGATCGTGATGGCGTGCATGGTCCCTGTCTACCGCACCGGTCCGACGGCCGGCGACGCATCCCGACGAAGCGGCGCGTCCCACTGTGGACGCCCGGCGCCGCGGTGGACGTGCGCGTTCACGCGGCGGGTCGCCGTGGCAGACTAGGCACGGTCGCGTATCCCAGCGGGGTGCGCGGGCCGGGAGGGTTCGCCTAGTGGCCGATGGCGCTGGTCTTGAAAACCGGTAGGGCGGCAACGTCCTCGTGGGTTCGAATCCCACACCCTCCGCTCGCAACGGCGACGGGCGTCAGGCTCTACCCGCCCGAGGCGTGACCGGACTGGTCATGTGCGGGGTATCCGAGGAGCTTGACGAGGTCGCCCGCCGCTGCGTCGAAAGCCTCGTAGACCCCGTCATCGAAATGGTTGCGCCAGTCGCCGGCCTTTCCTTTCCGGTAGTGGGAGGTCGACCGCGCGTTCCCCCGGTTCCCCTGCATTCTGGAGAAGCTGTAGCGGGAAAGGAGGGCTTCCAGCTCGGACGACGGGATGAAGATGCCGCAATGGCGCAGCAGTCGATCCACCTCGTCCAGCTGCCGTTCCCCGGTCAGATCCTCGTAACGAAAGAGACGGAACGTGTCCGCGCTCGGCGCGAGTGCCCACGACCGGAGCGTCCGGTAGAGGCCCTTCTCGGAGAGGTAGTTGACGACGTGCACCATCCCGTCCTTCGTCGGGCTCTCCTGGAGGACCTTTCGAATCCGTGGAATGTCCCCCATGGGTGCGTGTGAGTTTCGGAGCGAGAAGTAGCTCGAGACGACGATGTCGCGGGGATCCCGGAGTACGAAGAACGCCCGATGGCTATCGGGTTTCGGGATGGCCCGGTAGCGTTCGTACGGGAGGAACACGGACAACGCCATGTGGCCGGGTGGGGGGACGGACCGCTGAGGCCGCCGGGAGAGGCGCGGGATGTAGGGCAGCAATCCGGAGTAGCGATAAACGACCGGGTCGCTGAGCAGGTCCTTTATCCATTGACTTCCGGTCTTGTGTACCGCGTAGTGGTAGATGTTCTCGTACTGACACTTCGTGATTACCGGAACGGTGATCCGCAGTCGCGCATTGTGCGCTTCGAGCATCGCTCGTCGGGCCAGGACCCGCAGCGAATCAGGCGCGTGTTGCTTAACCAATCTGACGGTTTGACCGGCCACCTTGCGAACCTACCGCGCCGCCGGGGCGGAGGACAGTCTCAGATTCGCGTGCGTCAGCGTTCGGCTCCGCCGCCCCGCCGGTTGGCAGGACCTGCTCGACGCCGCCGAGCCTTGAATCCGCCCTCCGCACGGGGGCGCAGCGGCGCTTCCGGTTCGCTGGCCGGCGTCGGCGGGGTATGAAGGTGCGCAGGAGAAATCGCGCTCACCGGAAGGATCCGTCCCGATGACCCTGGAACGACCGATCGCCCCGGACCCGTACGAGCTGCTGCCGACCGTGCCGTCGTTCACGCTCACCAGCGACGACGTGCAGAACGGCGAGCCGATGGACGCGGCCCACGCCCACCCCGGCGGCGGCGGTGACAACGTCTCCCCGCACCTGGCCTGGTCGGACTTCCCGGCCGGGACCAAGGGCTTCGCGGTGACCTGCTTCGACCCGGACGCGCCCACCGGCAGCGGCTTCTGGCACTGGGTGCTGGTCAATCTGCCGGCCAGCGTCACGCAGCTGCCCCGGGCAGCGAGCGAGGCCGACTTCGCCGGTGGGTTCGCCGTCCGCAACGACTACGGCGAGCAGGGCTACGGGGGTGCGGCCCCGCCGCCGGGTGACCGCCCGCACCGGTACGTCTTCGCGGTGCACGCCCTGGACGTGGAGCGCCTCGAGGTGACCCCGGAGGCCACCCCGGCGTACGTCGGCTTCAACCTGGCCTTCCACACCCTGGCCCGCGCGGTCATCCGCCCCACCTACCAGGTGAAGGAGTAACCCGCGCCGGACCGCCGGAGGGGGCCCGGGTCAGGACGGGGTGCGGGCCACCGCGAAGACGGACTGGCCGAACGGGGGACGGATCCGCTGTTCGGCCGCCTTCGTGGCCGGCAGCACCAGGGTGTCGTACACCTTGACCATCGGGCCCTCCTTCGGCATCAGCCGGAGGACCTTGGTCGCCATGAAGTAGCCGATCAGGCCGAGCGCGTTGGCATAGTGGATCTTCTCCACCGTGAGGCCGGCCTCGGTCATCGCGGCAGCCAGGGTCTTCTTGGTATAGCGCCGGACGTGGCCGGTGGCGATGTCGGCCGGGCTCATCGCGAACTCGAAGGCCGGCACGATGATGATCACGGCACCGCCCGGGCGGACCAGGTCGCGCATGCTGCGCAGCGCGCTCACATGGTCCTCGATGTGCTCCAGTACGTTGTACGACACCGCGGCGCTGTAGTCGCCCTGCTCCGAGTGGGGCAGCAGCATCTGGCGCACCTCGACGGACGGCTCGGCGGCGAGCCGTTCCTTGAGCGCGACCAGCCGGTCCGGGTCGGCCTCCGTGGCGGTGAAACGCGGCAGCCGCTCGGCCCACTCCAGGGCGTAGTCACCGAGACCGCTGCCGATCTCGATCGGGTTGTCACCGAGGTACGGCAGCGCGAGTTCGACGAACCAGCGACGGTGGTTCACCGCGGTCGCGAGACCCTCCAGGACCTCGGACTGCACGCGCTGATCTCCGGTGATTTCTGCCATGCGTCGATTCCTCACGGTGTGACTCGATCCGCGCCTGGGCCGACAGAGTCAATCATCCGCATCGAAGGCAGAACAAATCGGGGCACGGTGGTGGCCGAATTGTGTCGGGGGCGGGCACGTGATCGGCGGTCGGCGAACCCGGCACATGGTACCCAGCCCACCGAAACATGTCACGACAGGTCGATAGCCGACTACTCTGCGAATCGTCATGACTACTCCGGAATCGGGCGCACCTGCCGGCGCTACCGGGAGCCGGGGCGCGGGTGGAGGGCCCGACGAGGGCGGATGGCGCACGGCGCGCGGGTGGTGACCGAGTTCGTCCACCCTTTCACGTCCGACCGGATGAACGTTCCGGACAGCGTCAATCTGATGGCGAACACGTCCGTCCTGTCCGTGTCCATACCGATGACGCCGGTCACCCTGCTGGCCGGTCCGCGAACGTCCTTTCTCCTCTTCCTCACCCTGGGCATGGCCGCCACCGCGACCTCCTGGTACTTCCTGCTCTCCCGGGTGCTGCTCCGCTCGCGTGGACCGGCCTGGCTCGGGGCGGCCTTCTGCGCGTACGCGCCGGCGATGATCTCCCACGCCAACGCCCACCCGAACATCGTCTCGCAGTTCGTGGTTCCGCTGATCATCTGGCGCACCCTGCGGCTCGGCGATCCGGGACGCTGGCTGCGCAACGGCGTACTGCTCGCCCTGGTGATCGTCTGGCAGGCCTTCATCAACCTGGAGATCCTGCTGATGACCGCGATCGGCCTCGGCGTCGTCGTGGTCGCGCTCGCCCTCGGGCGGCCCGAGCTACGCCGGCGGACCCGTCCCTTCCTCGCCGGGCTGGGGGTCGCCGCCGTGGTCGCGCTCGTCCTGCTCGCGTACCCGCTCTCCGTCCAGTTCTTCGGACCCGGCGCCTACCAGGGGTTGTCGCGCCTCATCCGGGGCTACTCCACCGACCTCGCGTCCTTCGTCGCGTACTCGCGGGAGTCCCTCGCCGGGAACGAGCGCGGCGCGACGGGCCTGGCGAAGAACCCCACCGAGGAGAACGCGTTCTTCGGCTGGCCGCTGGTGGTGCTCGTCGTCGCGCTGGTCTGGTGGCTGCGGCGCGAGCCCGTCGTCCGCGGGCTGGCCGTGCTGGGGTTGCTGTTCGCGGTGCTCTCACTCGGCCGGGAGATCCAGTTCAACGGCCGGGAAACGGGCATCCGGGCCCCCTGGGCGGCGCTGGAGAACCTGCCGATCCTGCACTCGGTGGTGCCGACCCGCTGGTCCCTGGCGATCACCCCGATCATCGGGCTGCTGCTGGCGTACGGCGTGGAGTGCGCCCGTACGCTCGCCGCCCGGCACCCGGACGCCCGGCCACAGGTCCGGTTCGCCACCGGCACCGTGCTGGTGATGGCGCTCCTGCCGCTGCTTCCCACCCCACTGCCGGCGGCACGGCTCGACCCCACGCCCGCCTTCGTCACCTCCGGCGCCTGGCGCCCGTACGTGGCGGGCGGGCGCAGCATCGTCACGCTGCCGCTTCCGGACACCCACTACGCCGACCCGCTGCGCTGGTCGGCCGAGACCGGGCTGGAGATGCCGATCGCCCGGGGCTACTTTCTCGGCCCGGACACCCGCCCCGGGAAGCACCGGGTGGCGCTGTTCACCGCGCCGCCCCGCCCGACCAGCGACTACTTCGGCCTGATCCGGCGTACCGGGGCGGTGCCGCCGATCACCCCGCGGGCCCGGGTGGCCGCCGTGGACGACCTGCGGTACTGGCGGGCCGGGGCGGTGGTGCTCGGCCCGCACCCGTACGCCGACGCGCTGCGCCGCGGCATGACGGAGCTGACCGGGGTCCGGCCGACGTACACCGGGGGTGTCTGGCTCTGGGACGTGCGCGAACTCACCGACTGACGGCCGGCGTCCGGCCGGTCACTGGCGGACGCAGCACCCTTGGCAGATCTTGGGGTTGGGGAGGGTGAACGCCAGGCAGCAGGTGCGGCGCTGGACGGTCGGCTCGCCGGACGGGCCGGGGACGAGGTCCACCAGGTCGCGCAGGTCGAGCGCGCCGAGCAGGGTGTCGATCGTCGCGACCGAGGAGCCCGGCAGGCCGTCGGCGGCGCGGAGGATCCCGTGCGCGATGCCGGAGGCCACCGAGCCGAGCAGCGTCCGGGTGCCGATCCGCACCTCCGCCTGGATCGCCGCGATCATCGGAGCCAGGTGGGCGTCGAGGAGCGAGGCCCGGAGCTCCTGGAGCAGTTCCGCCTCGTCGGCCACGACCCGCACCTCGGGCAGGCCGGCCAGCGCCAGCGGGTCGCCCGGCAGCACGGCGACGGTGGTCGACCGGCGCAGGCCCATCGTCAGCAGCGGTCGGTGGTCCTCGAAGTGGATCAGCACGTCGGCCGGGGTCAGCAGGGGCACCCGCCGGGCCGAGGCCCAGCCGAGCACCATCGGCAGCGCGGTCCAGTAGCTGTACGACTTCCACGCGAGCGCGGCGCAGGCGTGCGGTGTGCCACCCCAGCGGGCGGTGGCCGCGCGGAGGAACTCGGGGAGCCGCGTGCCGTCGACCAGCTCGGTCGCCGGAGCCCAGCCGAGCTCGTCGGCCACCAGCAGGCCGCGGGCGAGGCCGGGCACGTCGTCGGTGCCGAACATCTGACGCAGGGCCGCGGTGACCGGTGCCAGCGTGGCGGCGGTCTCCCGCCCCGGCATGACCGCTGTCACCTGACTCGCCCCCCGTTCGAAACGCCCGTCGCTGAGCTAAGGCTAGCCTAACCACAGCGATCGGGCGAAGGAAAGGCTCACCTCAGTCGGATGGCTGACCGGCCCGCTCGCGCTCAGGCGGTTCTACCCGGCGTCCGGCTCGGGAAACGGCGGCTGGAGTATCGACGTCTGTCGCTCGCTCGTCAAGGCTCGTGTCGGCAAGGTGGCAGTTGTGTACGCGACCGGCGACGGAACGTGAAACTGAATACTCCCGGCCACGAGGAAGCTGATGACGACCTCACCGCTCGATCGGGCTGCCGACTCCTTCGCCGCCGAACTCGCCCGGCACCGGACCGGACGGGGACTGTCCAAGAAACAGCTGGCGACGCTCATGGGGTTCGACCCGTCGTACGTCAGCCACGTCGAGGGGCGGCGACACCGCCCCACCGAGGACTTCGCCCGCCGAGCGGAGGCCGTCCTGGAGGCCAGCGGCGCGATCTGGCAGCGCTTCCGGGAGTACGACGAACTGCGGCACGCCCGCAGTGACAAGGCCCACCACCGGGAGTCCCCGATCCCCGGACAGTGGCTCCCACCCGGCACCGGCCTCATCGTCGAGCGGGAACAGGCCACGCTCACCTACCTCGACGAGGCGTACCGGTGCGTGATCCGGCGGGAGCTGTACAACGCCGGGACCGAACCGGTCACCCGCTACCTGGTCCGCGTCGCCGTCGACCGCTACCCCGCCGACCCGGGCCGGTCCAACCGGCACCACCGGGAACACCCGCTCACCTTCACCGAGCTGCAACTGCGGGCGCACCGGCTGGACGCGGGCGAACGCGAAGCGATGCACTGGCGCGCCAAGCACGACCGGGACGCCTTCAAGGAGATCTGGCTCCTCTTCGAGAACGCCGACCGCCGCTTCCCGCTCTACCCCGGCGACCGCGCCACCATCGAGTACGCGTACCACGTCGGGGCGGACAAGTGGGGCCCCTGGTTCCAGCGGGCCGTCCGGGTACCGACGCGGCACCTCGCCGTACGCCTGGACCTGCCGGCGGCGCTGGACCCCCAGGTCTGGGGCGCGGAGACCTCGCTCTCCGCGGAGGAGGGCCCACTCCGCACCCCGGTGGCCCGCCGCGAGGCCGGCGACCGGGTGGTCTTCGACTGGGCGACCGACGACCCGCCGCTGAACGCCCGCTACCGGATGCAGTGGCGGTTCCGCGTCCGAACCGAGGGGCACCCGGACGACCCCGGCCGGGTCCGGCCCAGCGACCGCATGCGCGGCCTCGGCATCATCCAACGCGGCGCCGACCTGCTGCGCCAGCCCACCCAGCCGTTCGACCTGCCGCGCGAGGAGCAGGTGGCCCGCACCGTCGTGGAACGGCTCGCCGGGGCGCTGCTCCGCCTCGACGAGCTGCACCCGTTCAGCAAGGGTGTCGGAATCGCCGCCCCCCAGCTCGGCATCGGGCGGGCCGCCGCCGTCGTCCGGCCACCGGACCGCGGCGCCGAACCGGTCGTCCTGCTCAACCCCCGCGTGGTCGACGCGTCCCCCGACGTCGACGAGCAGTACGAAGGCTGCCTCTCCTTCTTCGACCACCGGGGCCTGGTGCCCCGTCCGCTCCGGATCGACGTCGAACACGCCCACGTCGACGGTGGCCGGATCATCACCTCGTTCGATTACGGCATGGCCCGGCTCGTGGCCCACGAGATCGACCACCTGGAGGGGCGCCTCTACGTCGACCGGATGGCGCCGGGGGTGCCGCTGGTGCCCGTCGAGGAGTACCGCTACTCCGGTCAGCCCTGGCGCTACTGACGCCGCTCCCGGGCTCCGCGTCGCCTGGGCGGCGACGGCCTCGCCAGCCATGACGGCCGCCCTCTCCCGGCGGCACGACCACGTCCGCCCAGGTGGGAAGGACGGCAGGGCGGACGTGGTCGTGCGGGGCGGTGCCGGTCCGCCCGTTCGGGGGGACCGGGGCGCGTGCCCGAGCGGGCGGAGGCACGCGCCCCGGTCCCTGGGGGGAGAAAATGCCTACAGTTCGCCGAAGGTGTCGTACCGGGTGCGCTCCGGCGGCACGTCGTCCCCGGCCAGCACGCGCAGCGTGGCCCGGACCATCGGGGCCGAACCCGAGATGTAGCAGTCGTGCGCCGTCCACGGCCCGTACCGGCCGACCACCTCGGAGATGTCGCCCAGCTCGCCGTCGAAGTCGTCGTCCTCGCTGCACGCCGGCGTCACCGACAGCCAGGGGTGAGCAGCGACCATCTCCTGGAGCCCGGCGAGACCGTACAGGTCCTGCCGGGTGCGGGCGCCGTAGAAGACGTGGACCCAGCGCGTCCGGTTGTAGGTCGCCAACTCCGCCACGAGGGCCTTGACCGGGGCGAGCCCGACACCGCCCGCGACGCAGAGGATGTCCCGCTCCGACGACCGGTCGAGGGTCATCGACCCCATCGGCGCCGCCAGCCGCAGCAGCTCACCCGGCTTCACCCGGCGGACCAGCGCGCCGGAGACCCACCCCGCGCCCTGCGGCGTCCGCACGTGGAACTCCAGCACGTTGTCGTCGTTCGGCGCGTTCGCCACCGAGTACGTGCGCCACACCCGCGGGTGGTACCGGGGCACCTCGACGCTGAGGTACTGGCCCGCCCTCCAGCGCAGCGGGTGCTGCAGCGCGCGGACGGTCAGCACCGCCGTGTCCAGCCCGTACCGCTCGTGGGTGAGCACCTCGGCGTGCCAGAACGGCGGGTCGTCGTCCGCAGCCGCGCCGGCGAGCATCTTCGCCGAGATCGCCGCGTACGCGTCCCGCCACGCCTGGTCGTACTCCAGGTTCCAGCCGTCGCCGGCGGTGCTGCGCAGCGCGTCCAGCAGCGCGACGCCCATCGTCTCGTAGTGCGCCGCGTCGACGTGGTACTTGCGGTGGTCCCGGCCCAGCGAGCGGAGGAACTCGTCGAAGCTCTCCGGGTCGTCCACGGTGTGGATGGCGGTGATGATCGCCTCCAGCAGGCGGTCGCCCTGGCCGGACATCTGCACCGGGAAGAGCGAGCGCAGCTCGGGGTCGAGCAGGAACAGCCGGGCGTAGAAGTGACCGCTCAGCCGGTCCCGGTGCTCCTCGACCAGGGTCCAGCTCTCCTTCAGCAGCCGCGCGACGTTGTCCACGGGAGCGTGCTCCTTCTCCGTGCGGGGATCGGGCAACCACAGAATGTCCACGGAGAGTGCCGACCGGTCGCACAGAATGTGCGACCAGCTCATGAGGTCTCCTCGGCGCTGCCGGTCGGCCCGCCGGTCAGGCAGAGTGGTGCGGTGACCCTCGAGCTCGACCGCCCGGTGACCCGCCGGACCCTCGGCACCGAGACGATGCTGGTGCTCGGCCTGTCCCTCGGTCAGTCGGCCGTCTACGCCCTCGTGTCGATCGTCGCCAAGCTCACCGCCGACGGCCCGCTCTCGGCGCAGACCGCGGCGCTGAACACGTCCCGGTCCGCCCGGCCCTACCTCGACCTCACGTACCAGGTGCTCGGCATCGCGTTCGCCCTGCTGCCGGTGCTGCTCGCCGTACACCTGCTGGCCCGGGACCCCGGTGCCCCGGCGCGGACCCTCGGCCTGGACGCCCGGCGGCCCGGTCAGGACCTGGCCCGCGGCGCCGGCCTGGCCGCGCTGATCGGGCTGCCCGGCCTGGCCCTGTTCTGGGTGGCGGCGCAGCTCGGCCTCAACGCGACGCTGGTGCCCGCCGCACTGCCCGACCTGTGGTGGACGGTCCCGGTGCTGATCCTCGCCGCCGTGCAGAACGCGGTGCTGGAGGAGGTGATCGTCGTCGGGTACCTGATGACCCGGCTCCGGCAGCTCCAGTGGCGGCTCGGCGCGGTCATCGCGACGAGTGCGCTGCTACGCGGCTCGTACCACCTCTACCAGGGCTTCGGCGCCTTCCTCGGCAACGCCGTCATGGGCGTCGTGTTCAGCCTGTTCTACCTGCGGACCCCGAGGGTGATGCCGCTGGTGGTGGCGCACACCCTGCTCGACATCGTGGCCTTCGTCGGCTACGCCCTGCTCCCGCGAGACTGGTTCGACTGGCTCTGACCGGGTCCGGCGGTCTTCGACCGGGCTCGGCGTGCCGTGTCCGCTCGCGGCGTCGGCGCGGGCCGGCGCGAGGTGTCCCGGGTCACGATGCCTCCGGCATCGCGGTGTCCCGAGGCCGGAAAGGCCGCGATGCCAGGGAAATTGTTGGGATCTCAGCCGATGCGGGCAGCGCGCGCCGGTCGGTAGGCCGCGACGGCGCGGGCCGCCAGGCGCTCGGTCGCCGCCGCGTCGCCGGTCGCGGCCGCGAGCGCCGCCGCGCCGGGCAGCAGCCGGGACGCCAGCCGCAACGCCAGCCAGCCACCCGCCTGCGCCGCGAGCGGCGCGGCCAGCCGCCAGGCGGCCTCCACCGCCCGCGGCCAGGGCGCCTCGCCCGGCCCGTCCGCCGCCCGGGCCGCCCGGAGCGCCGCCCGGGCGCTGTCCTCGTCCGGGTGCACCTGCGTCAGCACCAGCAACTCCACCGCCCGGTCCGGGTGCGTCGGATCCCGGTCGTACGCCGCCGCCAGGTGCAGCACCAGGCCCGCCTGCGTCCACAGCACCGCGCCCAACTCCGCCACCGGCGCGAACACGCCGGCCAGGGCGGCCGCCGCGCCACCCACCCCGGCCTGCCGGACGTACCGCCGGGTGGCGAGCCGGGCCAGGCCGTCACCCGTCGCCTTCGGGTACGCCGACCGCAGCCGCTCGGCCCAGTCACGCGCCCGAGGTCCGACGCCCTGCACGGCGGCGAGGGCGAGCAGCTCCGGCGCGTACCCCGGATGGTCGAGCACCCGCCGGGCGACCACCTCGGGCGTACGCGTCAGGGCCGGCGGCTCGGCCGGCTCCGCCGGTCGCGGAGCGGTCGTGGCGGCCGGAACGGGTGCGGGGGTCGCGCCGTGCGGGGCGGTCGCCGTGGAATCGTCCTCGGCCGTCGACGCGGCGGCTGCCGCCGGAGGCACCGCCGTGGTCGGGCCCGCCTGCTCGGTCGCCGGCTTCGCTACCGTGCGGGTGGTCTTGCGGGGGCGTGCGGGGCCGTCCTTCGGCGCGGCCTTCGTGGCGCCCGTGCGCTTGGTGCCCGTCCGGGCGCGGCCGGCGGTCGGCGCGTCGGCAGCGGGTGCGTCGACGCCGGTCGGGGACTCAACCTCGGTCCGGGCGGTGCGACCGGACGCGGCCTTCTTCGCCGCCGTCCGCTTCGCCCGGGGCGCCCTGGTCTTCCCGGGCGCCGGGGTGGACGGACTGCCGCCTGTGTCGTCGGTCACGTCGTCGGTCGCCGCTGCGCCTGCCGGCGGTGCCGTCGGTAGCTCCGCCGCGGTCGCCTCGGGTCCGACCGGTGTCGGCTCCGGTGCGGGGCTCGTGGGCTCGCCCGACGTTGCCTCGGCCTCGGGTCCGACCGGTGTCGGCTCCGGTGCGGGGCTCGTGGGCTCGCCCGACGTTGCCTCGGCCTCGGGTCCGACCGGTGTCGGCTCCGGTGCGGGGCTCGTCGGTTCGCCCGACGTTGCCGCGTCCAGCCGGCCGGCGCGGGTGGGCGGTGTCGACTCCGGCTGCCCGGTCCCGGCCTCGGACTGCGGTCCGGAGTCGGGCTGTCGGGGTGCCGGCGGCTGCGGCGCGGGAGGCTGGAAGAGCACGGTCGGTGCCGGCTTTGTCCGCTGTGCCCGCTGCTGTCCGGTGCCGGCAGCCGGAGCGGGCTGCACCGGAGCGGGGGGCGGGGTGAACGTGGCCTTCGGGGAGCGCCGCCGCTTCCCGGCAGCAGGCTCTCGACGGTTCGGCTCGCTCGACGGCTGCTCGTGCATATCGATGGAGCGTAGTCTTGATCACGCCCCCGCACAGCGGAGAATCCGCCGCGACCCGGAGCCATCGTCGGGCGTCCCGGGGAAGTCGCTTTGCTCCCGATGGCCGGGGCCCTGTATCCTCGGGCCCGGTGGCCTCCAGGGGTCGCCGGGGAGACTTCGCCTAGTCTGGTCTATGGCGCCGCACTGCTAATGCGGTTGGGGTTTTAAAGCCCCTCCCGGGTTCGAATCCCGGAGTCTCCGCGCGAAAGTCGGTCGTGTAGGCTGGCTGAGCACCAGCGCCCGTAGCTCAACGGATAGAGCATCTGACTACGGATCAGAAGGTTAGGGGTTCGAGTCCCTTCGGGCGCGCAAGATCATAAGGGGTCTGGTCTGCGGAGACGCGGGCCAGGCCCTTGCTCGTTTCTGTCCGCTGTGGATGGTGGGTGTCACGTGGGTGCCACTCGGGTGTCATCCCAGTGCATGACCGCCGCTTAGCGCGGTCCTTCCTGACCTGCGGATTCTTTCCGCTGGCGGGGCCGGTGGGGGCGGGAGTACCTGTCACTGGTCGGCGCTGCGGCCGGTTACGGCGCCCCTTCTTGCGGATCTTGTCGCGGGTGCGGCGGGCGGCGGTGAGGACGAGCTTGGCGGTGGCGTCGGCGCAGCGGCGCTGGGCGAGGGGTAGGACGCTGGTGTAGGTGTCGGCGGTGATCACGATGCTGGCGTGGCCGAGCAGGTCTTGGATGGTCTTCAGGTCGGCGCCAGCCTCGTGGGCCAGTGACGCGGCGCCGTGGCGCAGGTCGTGCAGCCGGATCGGTGGCACGTCGGTCTGGGCGACCAGGAGCCGGAACCGGCAGCTGGCGTAGCCGGGGTGGATGGGTGTGCCGTCGGAGCGGACGAACACGTACCCGGAGTCGGTCCAGGCTTGCCCGCCGGCGAGCCGCCGTTCCCGCTGTTCGGCTTGGCGGCGGCGGTGCTCACGCAGGACCTTGACGGTGTGCTTGTCGAGGGCGACCGCGCGTGCGCCCGCCGACGTTTTGGGTGCGCCTTCGACGACCTGGTAGCCGGCGGTGGTGCGGTTGCGCACGATGAACAGCAGACCATGGTCGAGGTCGAGTTCGGTCCAGCGCAGTCCGCAGGCTTCGCCGCGGCGCAGGCCGCGCAGGGCGATCAGCCACCACAGGGCGAACAGCGAGTCATTCACGACGGTGGTGAGGAAGGTGGCCAGGTGTTCGACGGTCCACACCGCCACGGCCGGCCGTTGCCCGGTCTGCTGCCACTGCTGCACCCGGGCGTCGGTCCAGACCTGGGCGTGGGGTTTGCGGTAGCCGGTGACCTCGATGTGCCGGGCCGGGTTTGAGGCGATCACGCCCTCCCGCACGGCGAGGTTGAGTGCCGCGCGGAGGGTGGTGCGCAGGTGCTGCATCGCCGACGCGGACTGCGGTAGGCCCTTGCGGTTGGTGGTCTTGGCGATCTCGGCGAACACCGCGCGAAGCAGTCGGCCGTCCAGGTCGGCAAGGCAGAGCGTTCCGAGCCAGGGGATGAGGACCTGCTCCACGTCGCGGGTGTAGTGCAGCAAGGTGGTCGGCCGCAACCGTGTGCGGGTGGACAGCCAGTACCGCAGCCACCGCTCCACCGTCCACGACTGGGCGGTGCGTTCCTCGCCCGTGGACGCCAGCCATTCGTCTCGTGCTCGGCGGGCGGCCTTCTGGGTCGGGAATCCGCCGCGACGGACTCGCTCGGAGCGGCCGAGGAGGTTGGTTGCGGAGGCGTGGAAGTACCAGGTGCCGTGTCCGCGCTCGCCCAGCCGGGGGCAGGACTTCTCCAGCCGTCGACCGCTGGGTCCGCGGCATCCGCATCGCTTGAAAATCACACCTGTCGTCGTCATGTCAATCACCTCTCTCGCTCGGGTGAGAGGCAGGATGCGCCGTCGCTGC
This sequence comes from Micromonospora sp. WMMC415, assembly GCF_009707425.1. Taxonomy (GTDB): domain Bacteria; phylum Actinomycetota; class Actinomycetes; order Mycobacteriales; family Micromonosporaceae; genus Micromonospora. The sequence goes on from NZ_CP046104.1 coordinate 1,059,099, forward strand.
GGCGGCCGTCATGGCTGCCGTCGTCGTTGTGCGGCTGCCGCGTCTTCGGGTCGGTGCGGGCGCCCCACGGCCCCCGCTGCAGCCAGCAAGAGGTGGCGGCGTCGTGTGCTGTGCCGGTGGCGTGGACGATCATGCCGGCGGCGGCGAGGGCGCAGAAGTTGGCCTGGGTGGCGACAATGGCGGCCATGATCGTGGTCACGCGCACGCGTCGCAGGGCGCGCCCACCGGCCGGATCTTGATGGCGTGGCGGGCGGGATTCGTCACTGCGTTGGGCCTGGCGCGGGGTGCTCGGTGGTCGCTCCTGATGGGCGGCCGGTGGGCGTCTTGCGCTGGCGGTTGTGCCGGCGTTCGGCCTCGGATTTCAGGGTGGCGAGGGAGTCGGCGACGGTTGCCTCCCACTGCTGGGCGACGATCGCGGCCCACCTGTTGCCCAGCGCCCAGCCGTCGGTGCCCATCTCGCCGGTGTATTCCAGGCGGGTGTGGTCGCCGTCGCCGGTGAGGGTGAAGCGTTCCCGTACGTGTGGCACGGGGCCGCGGACGAGGCGGAAGTCGACCGTGTCGGGGCGGGTGAAGGCGACCGTCTCCACCGTCTGGGTGACCAGACCACGGCCGATCGGTGTGCGGTGGGCGGCTAGGACCATCCCGTCGCCGCGTTCCCACACCTGAATCTTGTCCTGCTGGGCCCGTGTGGCCCGGCCGAGGTAGGGCTGGGCGATCACGTCGAAGACCAACTCGCGGGGCGCGGCGATGTCCACCACCTGCGGGCCGAGTGGGCGTACTCGCCGGCCGATGCCCAGATCGAGGGTGAGCCGTCCGGTGACCAGCCCCAGGTATCCGGCCGCGCCGGCCGCCGCGGTCGCTACCAGGACCGAGGCCATACGCAGTCCCGTCATGATCGTCTCCATTCTTCCTGTCCGGGCGGAGCGCCCGTTCGCGGTCACCGTGGTTTGCTGGCGGTCAGCAGCGCGTAGCCGAGGACGCCGTCAGCGACGGCGGCGCGGGCGGCGGCCAGTACCGCCGGGGCGCGGGTGAAGTCCACGCCGAGGGCCTCGGCCCGCGACCGGGCGGTCATCCGGACGACGGCGAGGCGGGCCTCGATCTGATCGATCATCACCGCGACCGCGTCGTCATGCCGTTCCACCTGCGTGACGGTCAGCCCGGCGGTGGTCAGCAGGGCGGCGTACTCGTCGGCGGGGCGGGCGTCGGCGACGCATGCGATCCACGCCCCCAACCCGGTCAGCTCGGGCGGGAGCCGGTCGGGGTCGACGGTGACATCGGCGATCCCGAGCCGGCCGCCGGGGCGCAGCACCCGGGCCAGTTCCCTGGCGGCGGTGGGCTTGTCGGGGAACGTGCAGAACGCGCACTCGCACACGATTACGTCAGATGACTGCGTCTCGATGGGCAGCCGCTCGGCGTCGCCGACCCGGAACCGAACCCGGTCGTCAAGGCCGGCGGCCAGTGCCGCGCCGGCGGCGTACGCGACGTTGGAATCGGACAGGTCGACACCGGTGACATCGGCGCCGTACTCGGCCGCGAGCGCCAGGGCGGTGGCGCCGCGACCGCTGGCCACGTCGAGGACCCGGTCGCCGGCGCGCAGGTCCAACCGGGAGGCCAGCCGCCGGGTCAACGCGAGGCCGCCGGGATGGTAGGTGTCGCCGAGTAGGAGCGCGACCAGGTCGGAGCCGTACGTGGCGGCGCAGCAGGTCTTGGCCCGGGCCGCCGCTTCGGGTTCGGCGGGGTTCATCGGATGCGCCTGCCCACGTTGGTGGCGTCGCGCGCCACACCGCGCTGGTCATCGTCCGCTGCGGTCGCGGTGCGGTCATGGCGGGCGATCTTCGACCCGTACGGGGAGTCGCTCAGGATCGGCTGCAATCCGACGGCGTTGGGGACGACGTCGGCGACCCGGACGCCGGACATCTGTTCGCGGACCTGCTCGCGGTAGCCGACGGAGTTGTAGGCGCAGAACGGGATCAGCCTGCCGTCCGGGGTGATCTCCTCCACGCAGCACTTCATCAGCTGCTTGACGTTGAGGGTGTACGGGTCCTGGAAGTCCTGAATGACGATCATGAAGGCGCGGTCGGTCAGGTCGGCGATCGCTTCGGGCAGGTTGACGCCGCAGGCGTCGGCGCAGTCCAGGGCCGCCGCGGCGGCGGCCAGTTTCTCGTGCGTGGTGTCGGTGCCCATGAACGCCGAGGCGGACCACAGCTTCTCCAGGGCCTCCCGGATCGCGTGGTCGGGGATCACCCGGTTCGACACGTAGTCGAGGTAGTCGGCGACGTTGAGCAACCGTGGGATCGGCACCAGACCGAAGTCCGGGCTGCCGGGAGTGCCCTCGGTGAGCAGGTAGGTGATCGACCGGCAGGTGGGGAAGCAGCACGGGACCGGGAAGAAGTCCGACGCCCGGAACCAGTCGGGGCGTTGAGCGGCGATGCCGTGGATGATGTCGGAGTTGGTCAGTCGGGTGAGCGGGTCGAATTCCACGTGCCGTCCGGAGTGGGTGACCGGCTGGAACGACACGCTGCGTACGGCCGGGTGGGCCAGGCCGTACTCGATGATCGCGCCGAGCTCGTGGTCGTTGAGGCCGCGCTCCACCGCCGCGACCAGGGTGACGGTCAGCCCCGCCTCGGCGCAGTTGTCCAGCGCCTTCTGCTTGATCGCCCGCAGGTCCCGGCCGCGGATCTCCCGGTGGGTACGCTCGTCGAAGCCGTCGAACTGCAGGTAGATGTTCACCGCCCGGCCGGGCCGGTTGCGCTCGCCAAGGGCCGCCACGAACGCCCGGTCCGATGCCAGGCGGATGCCGTTGGTGTTGAGGTTGACCGCCTTGATCGGGCGGGCCTGGGCGGCGTCGACGAACTGCAGGATCTGCTTGTGGATGGTGGGTTCGCCGCCGGAGAACATCACCACCTCGGCTTCGCCCTCGGACGCGACGAACACGTCGAGCATCCGCTCGCACTGCTCCAGGTCGATGGCGTACCCGTCGGGCTGGTGACCGGAGTCGGCGAAGCAGATCGGGCAGTCCAGGTTGCAGCCGGTGTTGACCTCGATGATCCCCAGACAGGCGTGCTGCTTGTGCTCCGGGCACAGCCCGCAGTCGCTCGGGCAGCCGTCCCTGACCTCGGTCTGGAACATCAGCGGGATCGTGCCGGGCTTGTTGAACCGCGCCGAGTCCAGGTACATCTGCGCATCCCCGTACACCAACGCCTCAAACGCCCCGTGCTCGCGGCACCGCTTGCGGAGGTAGACCTTGCCGTCGCGGAGGTTCACCTGCCCGTCCACGACCGCCTTGCAGACCGGGCGGATCGACTTCGTGTACTCGACGAAGATCTCGTCCCGGTCGTGCTTTCGCGCCCCCGTGGGGCCGGGCTTGTCGCTCATGTTCTCTCCTGACTGGCCGCCGTGTGGTGAGTAGCATCGGCTTCGGCCGGCACCGGCCCGGGCGGTACGGGCCGGCGGCGGGCCGAGCGGATCATCCAGGCCGCGTACGCCAGCAGCAGCGCGTCTTGAGCCAGCACTAGCCAGCTCAACCGCTGGGACAGATGCCGGCCGAAGCAGCCGCAGTTGGTGACCTCTATTCCGCGCGCGAATGCCTGCGCACCAAGCGTCGCCCACAGCACCGACACCCCGGTGTAGATCCACACCGGGGTCAGTGCCCGTGACCGCGGCCGGGTCAGGAACCACAGTCCGCAGGTCAGCTCCCCGGCGACCAGGACGACGGCCAGCGCCCTCATCGCCGCCGGTCCGCCCGCCTGGTAGGCCGCCAGGATCTCCGGCATGTGCGTCCACGACGCCAGCTGCCCGACCGCCATGCCGACGTACACCACGCCGAGGATGAGTCGCAACCACATACCTCCGACCGTACGGGCTGGATTTCTCGCCGTTCTGTAACCGCCGTACCGAACTCCCGGCCGGCGTCCTCACCGACCCGACCTGTGCCACGAGCGGCAAGGGGCGGCGGTCAGTGCCCGTTGGATGTCGCGGCGGAGGCCGGTGGGGCAGACTGGGCCGGTGCACCCGGACCTGACGCCGAACCCGCCGATCGCGCCCGCCAGCCGGCCGGCGCCAGTCTCGGCCGTGCCGGCCGAGGCTGGCCTGGCCCGGGTCCCGGCGTTCGCCGACGAGCTGGTGACCCGGCGCACGATCCGCGACTTCAGGCGGTAGGAGCAGGTCCCGGTCCGGATGGGCAGCCAGGTCGCCCTGTTCCAACGCGACCCCCTCCTACTCGACCGCCGGTGCTCAGCCTCGCCGCAGCCTCGGCAAGGTGAGGGCGTAGACGACGCCTAGCAGTAGGCCGTAGATCAGGTGGCCGAGCAGGCTGCGCCACGCGTCGGCGTTCACCTGGAAGATCATTTCGTTCATGCCGAGCCAGGCGGGCATGATCAGCAGGGCGCCGAGGACCCACCACAGCGCCCCGTACAGCAGGCCGAGACCGGCCGAGGTCGCCGGTGTTGCCGCCCAGCGCCCGAACAGCGCCGCGAAGATCGCCCCGAACAGGGCCGAGTTGGCCAGGTGGACCAGCCAGCCGACGGTGATCGACTCGCTGTCCACCAGCATCGCCACCATCGGCATCATGCCCCACGTTTGCATGAGGATCCCGAATACGATGCCGCCGGCCAGGCCGCCGGAAATCCCCGCGACGAGGCGGGCCGGCAGGCTCACCGTGCCCGCCGCGGTGTGTGCGGTCGTCATCGCTAACCTCCTGATGTCCGCTGACCGGTCGGTGACCGACCGTTACGCCACTTGCTGGTGGGGACGCTGCTGCCGTCGCGGTGATTGCGTTGGGGCGTACGGGCGCCGCCCGTACGGGTGTCGGTCGCCCGTCTTCCCACCGAGGAGGGGATAGCGGCGGGCGCTGGCAGGCGGATGCAATCAGCGGTGGCGGCGATGAGTCCTACCCGGAAGATGGGTGGGCTGATGAGTGACGACGACGAGTTTCTACACGCGGTCAGCGAGCATCTGGATCTGGTCTACAACCTGGCCAGGCGGCTGACCCGCTCGCGGCCAGCCGCGGAGGACCTGGTGCAGGAGACGTACCTGCGGGCGTTGCGCGGGTGGCGGCGTCGGCCGCCGGAGGACGTGCGCGCCTGGCTGGCCACGATCTGCCTGAACACGGCCCGGACCGGCTACCGGAGGGAGGCGGCTCGGCCGGCAGAAGTGCTCGACCCGGACGCGGGCGTAACGCTGGTCTCCGCCCACGACACCGCCGCCGAGGCGATCAGCGCCGCGGTGCGGGACCAGGTGCACCAGGCGATGTGGCAATTACCGGCCGCGCAGCGGGAGGCGATCACCCTGATGGACCTGTGCGGGTTCACCGCGGCGCAGGTCGCCACCATGACCGGCACGCCACGCGGCACGATACTGGCCCGGGTGCACCGCGGCCACAAGCGTCTCGCGGCGTTGCTGCAGCAGCAAGGGGTGACACCCGGTGAGGCATGACCACGACGACGCCACGATCGGGGCCTACCTGGCAGGCGAGCTGCCCGCTGACCAGCGGGACGCGTTTGAGGAACACCTGCTGACCTGCGACCGGTGCTGGGCCGAGGTCGACGCCGGCCGGCGCGGTCGTACTCTCGCCATGCAGGCCTACGAGCCGGCGCCTGCGCGCCTGCTCCTGCGGGCCCACGCGGCGGTCACCGCCGAGCCGCCCGCCCGGCACCGCACCCGGGCGTGGGTGCTGGTGGCTGCCGTGTTGACCCTCGTCGCAACGCTTTCCGTCGCCGCGGCGGTCCTCGTCGCCGTGCCAGACGGGCAGCCTGCGCCGATCGCCGCCGCGGTCGCCGGCTACCACGACGAGCAACTGCCCGGTTCCGGTATCCCCCTGCAGGCCGCACCGGACCTGTCCGCGTTGCGGCTGGCCGGCACCGCCGCCGGCACCGGCCGGCTGGCCGGCCATCCGGTCACCGGGTACGCCTACCGTGACGACACCGGACGGCGGCTGCTGATCTACCTGTCCGACGAGCCGTTTCCCATGCCTGCCCGAGCCGATCATCCGAACGGACCGTCCGGCTCGGGTATCACCCACCACCGTGGGGTGGTGGTGCTCTGCTCGCGCAGCCCGCACACCGTTCTCGTCCTCGGCGAGGACCAAAACCTGGTACGGCAGGTCGCCGCCGCGCTCGACCTCGGATGAGGCCGACCCGGATTCCGCGACGGCCACCGTGATAGGCGCGCTGGGCCGCGGCCGGCTGCCGCTCGCGGCCGACATGGTGGTGCTGCGGGATCTGCCGGACACGGGCGGTCGCGACGAGGATCGGGGGTGGGCACCGCGGCCCGGAGAGGCTAAGGGCTTGTCTTCGTCCGACTCCTTTGTCGCGGTTGGCTGTCGCGGCCGGGCTGGGCTGGGCACGTGCCGGGCCGGCGTGTGAGGCCGTGGCCGTTCGGCGCTGGGGCCGGGACAGTGGATGACCGGTAGCGAGCAATCCCAGCGGTGTGCCCGGGTCAGTCGGCGGTATGCGCCGTCAGAACGCCACCCGGGTTCCTTGTCTCGCCTGCGCTGTGTTCCTCGTTCCTCGCGGGCCTTCTCGGGTGGATCACCTGCGGCCGTTGTACGGTCGTGGACGCCGCGCCGGCGCAGACCCAACCTCTACCGGGAGCGACATGGAACTGTTCACCAGCCCCGAGCTTTGGATCGCGTTCGCGACCCTGCTGCTGCTCGAGGTCGTACTCGGCATCGACAACGTCGTGTTCATCTCCATCCTGGCCGGCCGTCTACCTGCGCACCAGCAGGCCCGGGCGCGCACCATCGGGCTGTCGCTCGCGCTGATCACCCGGCTGCTGCTGCTCGCCTCGCTGTCCTGGGTGATCGGACTGACCGCGCCGCTGTTCACCGTCGCCGGGCAGGAGATATCCGGGCGTGACCTGATCCTGTTGCTCGGCGGGCTGTTCCTGCTCGGCAAGGCCACCTACGAGATCCACGAGCATCTTGAGGGTGCGGAACACGGATCGAGCGGCAAGGCGGCGTCGTTCGCCGCAGTCATCGCCCAGATCCTCGTGCTCGACGTGGTGTTCTCCCTCGACTCGGTCATCACCGCCGTCGGCATGGTGGACGAGCTATTCATCATGGTCGCCGCGGTCGTTGTGGCGATGATCATCATGCTGGTGTCCGCCGGCGCGGTCAGCCGTTTCGTCAACGAGCACCCCACGGTCAAGATGCTCGCCCTGTCGTTCCTGCTGCTCATCGGCGCCAGCCTCATCGCCGAAGGTTTCGACCAGCACATCCCCAAGGGCTACGTGTACGGACCCATCGCTTTCTCGATCTTCGTCGAGTTTCTCAACCTGCGTGTACGGGCCCGCCAGCAGCGCCGTGCGGCTGAACCCGTCCATCTGCACCCCACCTACGTCAAGTCGGAAGCGGCCGGCGATCGGTAGCCGTCACCCGTGCCCGCCGCCGGTGCAGACAACGGCCACGGCGGTCGTGACCGCCGTGGCCGTCGCGTACCATCTCGCCCTGCCGCGCTCCGCCAGAGTCCGGGCAGCTCTGCGGCCTGTCCCTTGCCAGGGGCAGGCCGGTGCGGGCGGCGAGTGGTCAGTGGACGCGGCGGCGGCCGTAGGTGCCGGCGGCGACCGCGACGCCGATCGCGGCGAAGGCCACCTGAAGGGCCAACTCGATCCAGTCGATGCCGGCGGTGTCGTCCACGCCGAGAGCGCCAGCGACGAGCGTGCCGAGGATCGCGGCGACCACGCCGATGAGCAGGGTCAGCCAGATCGGAATGTTCTGCTTGCCCGGCACCACCAGGCGGCCGAGCGCGCCGATGACCAGACCGATGATGATGGCGGTGAAGAAGCCGGTAACTTCCACGAGAGCCGTCCCTTCAAAGGTTGTCTGCCGGGGTCACTGGTGCCCGCGCGGTGCCGTCGGCGAAACCTTCCTGACGGCCTGCCGCCGCTTCTTCGTACACCTGTCATGCAACCGTGCACCGGTCGTCAACCGGCGTCAGCGGCGACACGGTCCGGGGTCCGCTGGACCCTCCCGCGACCAGGCTCACCGGCTCGGTAACGGCGGTAACGCTGGCTGCCATGCCTGATCCGACCCCTCAGTGGCCGCTGGCGTGGAGCATCGCGGTGTTCGTCATCGCCGGGCTCCCTGTTCCACGCCGCGCAGACCGACGAGCTCTTGGTCACTGCCGCGGGGTGTTCATGACCGCCGTCGTCCTCGCCGGCATGCTGGTCCGCCGGCCCCGCGGCCGGGCCGAGTCGGCTTCGAGGGCATTTCTGTTGCTGGGTGGCTACCTCGCCGTCGTCGCCGTCCTTGACACCGGAACCCGAGTCCGACCACCTACGCGGCTGTCGGCTCGTGCCTGGGGTGTGCTCGCCGCAGTGGGAGAGCGAAACCCGATGCGCTGGCAGGCCGGTAGCGCACGTCCACACCGTGTGGCGTGGCGCCGGAAGCCCGGCACCACGCCGCGAGGGAACTACTTGCCGCCGGCGAGGGCGACCAGGGCGTTGGCGGTGCGGAAGTACGGGTTGCGGCCGAGGTCGCCGACGGTGGTGATGTTGAAGGCGTCCTTGAGCAGCTTGGCGTCGCCGTCGCTGACCCCGGCGAGGGCGGACACCGGGGCGTCGACGATCTCGGTGAGGGTCTTGTCCTGGTAGGCCTTGTCGACCAGCTTGGTGAGGTCGGCGGTGACGGGCATGCACACTCCTTCGAAATCCCGGCCGGACAATCCGACCGGTTGCGGACAAACCTGCAGAATTAGATCATGGAGCGGGTGCGCGCTTCCACTGTGGATTGGAGGGGTTCAGGCTTCCTCGTCGCCGCCCTCGTCGTCGCCGAAGGAGTCGAAGACCTCGTCGGCGACCATGCCGCCGGCGAAGCCGAGCGCCGCGCCACCGACCACACCCGCGGCGACGGCGCCCATACCGGGGCCGCCGTGCCGCTCGTGGTGGTGCTCATCCTTGTAGTGGCCGCCGGGGTGGCCGTATCCGGCGTGCCCGTGGCCGGGGGCGCCGTAGGCGGGCTGCCCGTAGCCGGGCGGCGGGGGCGGCGGATAGCCGGGGGCGCCGTAGCCCTGGGCGGGCGGGGCGTAGCCGTGGCCGGCGTGCAGGCTCTGGTAGCCGTCGAGGGCCTGGCGGACCCAGGTGTCGACCTGCGCGGCCCAGTCGACGCGGTCGGCGTCGGCGTGCGCGGCGTGGTAGCGGCCGAAGGAGTCGTGGCCTCCGGTGAACAGGCCGCCGCGCTTGTCGAATTCGAGGACGGCATCGACGCCGTGCTCGTTGGCGACGAAGGTCAGTTCGACCTCGTTGACGGTGTGGGCGTACTGGGGGGCGGCGTAGTACTCGATCTCCTGGTAGAACGGCAGGCTCTGGTGCAGGCCGGAGATGTGCCCGCGTTCTAGGTCGGCGCCCTTGAACCCGAAGCCGAGTCGGCCGAAGGCCTCCAGGATGCGTTCCTGCGCCGGCAGCGGATGCACGTACACCGGGTCCAGGTCGCCCTTGTCGACCGCGCCGCGGATGGCCACCTCGGTGCGCAGGCCCATCGTCATGCCGTGCAGGTGCTGCCCGTACAGGTCGGTCACCGGGGTCTCCCACGGCATCGCCACCTGCAACGGCAGCGACAACTGCTGGCCTTCGCGCAGGTGCAGGCCACCGGCGACCTGTACGCGGTGGAACTCGACGAGGGCGTCGTACTCCTCCTCCGCGCCGTCGACCTCCACCCGGGTGACCAGGCCGACGGTGATGTGGTCGACCTCTACATCGTGGCTGCCGCCGGTCAGGTTCACCTGCCCGCCCAGCATCAGGCCCGGGCGGGTGTTCGGATTGGACAGGACGGTATCGACGCTGGGGCCGCCCACCCCGAACGCGCCCAGCATCTTCTTGAACACCACGGACCTCTCCCTCGACGACCACACGACCGTGCGACGCCCGGATCCGGTGGAACTTCCACGCAAATCCTTGCGCCGCAACGAGATCAACGACCTCCATAATGGATGCCGCTGCGCCGGGAAACTACCAACGCCACCTGAGAAGTAGCTGAGTGCATCCGCATGGTTACTGTTGGGCAGGGCCGGCGTGACCCTACCGCAGAGGCGGGTTCCATCCCACCTCTGCGGTAGTCGCCGATCCGGCCCGTTCAGGAACTCGCCTCGTCCTCGCCGCCCTCGTGGCCGTCGGCGCGCGTCGGCGTGGTCCGCAGGCGTACCCGGGTGATGGCCCGCCCCGTCACCTCGGCCACCTCGGCGGTAAGGCCCGGCAGCTCAACCACCTCACCGGGCGTCTTCGGAATGTGACCGAGGTGCGCCAGGACCAGGCCCGCCACGGTGGTGTAGTCGCCGGCCTCGAGGGTGTCCTCCTCGAGATCGATGCCCACGTCCGGCAAGTCGTGCAGCGGGAAACCACCCGACATCAGCAGCGACCCCTCCGCCTCCCGGACGACGGCCTGCACGTCCCGGTCGGTCTCGTCGTAGATCTCCCCGACGATCTCCTCGACCAGGTCCTCCATCGTCACGATCCCGTCGATGGAGCCCCGCTCGTCCACCACGAGGGCGAACTGCTGCCGCTGCGACCGCATTTCCCGGATCGCCTCGGTCACCTTCAACGTCTCCGGCAGATACACCGCAGGGCTGGCGTACTCGCCGACCGGGCCGTCCTGGTCGAGCAGGTCGCGCATGTGCACCACGCCTACGGTGTCGTCGAGTCCGCCGCGACCGACAACCGGGGCGCGGGTCTGCCCCGATGCGGCCAGTTCCCGCAGCGCCTGCGGCGCGGACAGCGACTCGGACAGGGTGACCACCTCGCGGCGCGGGACGAGGATCTCCCGCAGGATCCGCTCGGCCACCTCGAACGCCCCCGAAATGATCATCCGGTGTTCGGGAGTGAGGTTGCGCTGCGCGGCGACCATGTCCCGCAGTTCCTCGGTGGTGACCTCTTCCCGCCGGGCGCGCGGGTCTCCACCGGTCAGCCGCACCACCGCGTCGCTGGCCTTGCTTAGCAGCCACACCGCCGGGCGGGAGAACGCCGACAACGCGTCGAGGGGGCGGGCGACCAGTAGCGCCCAGCTCTCCGCGCGCTGCATCGCGATCCGCTTCGGCGCCAGCTCACCCAGCACCAGGGTGACGAAGGTCAGCAGAATCGTCACGATGACGATCGCTACCGGCTCTGCCGCCGACCCCAGGAACCCCAGCGGCCCCACCAGCGGTGCCGCGAGCGACACCGCCGCGGCCGCCGAGGCCAGGAACCCAGCCAGGGTGATACCGATCTGAATCGTGGCCAGGAATCGATTCGGATCCCGCGCCAACCGCGCTAGCACCCGCCCCGCCCGGGAGGTCCGCTCCAGGCGCTGCAACTGGCTCTCCCGCAGCGACACCAACGCCATCTCGCTGCCCGCGAACACCGCGTTCACCAACACCAACACGAACACCAGCGTGACCTGCACGCCATAGCCGCCCACGGCCTGTTCGACGCCTCCTCGACCGGACCCTCCGGAGCACCAACCGTAGCCGCCCCGGACACACCATGCTGATCGCCCTGTCGGCAGCGCCAGCCAGGTGGCAGGCGTCGGTCATGCTCAGAACATGATCCGGTTTGTGCTCAACGTGCTGTGGCTCATCTTCGGCGGCGGCATCGTCCTCGCCGCCGGCTACGGCATCGCCGCGCTGATCTGCTTCGTACTGGTGATCACGATCCCGTTCGGCGTCGCGTCGCTGCGCCTGGCGGTCTACTCCCTGTGGCCGTTCGGCCGCACCCTCGTTCCCAAACCCGGCGCCGGGGTCGCCTCCGGACTGGCTAACGTCCTCTGGGTGGTGCTTGCCGGCTGGTGGCTGGCCCTGTCCCACATCCTCGCCGGCATCGCGCTCTGCCTCACGGTCATCGGCATCCCGTTCGGCATCGCCAACTTCAAGCTCGTCCCCGCCGCGTTCTGGCCTCTCGGACGCGAGGTCATCGACGCCCCCTAGTGCCGTGACCACGAACGTTCACGGTGTTGGATGACACGCCGTCCGGCCTGTCGGCCGGGCGGCGTTGTGGCGGTCAGGCTGTGGCGGTGGCAGAACCCGTTCGCGTTCGGCGGCTCAGTGACCAGGAGGGTCAGCAGCTGCTGAGGATCACTCGTAGAGGTACCGGCTCGCCGATCCGGTTACGGCGGGCCATGGTCGTGCTCGCCTCGGCCGGTGGGAACACGGTGCCGGCCATCGCCCGTCTCGTGCAGGCCGATGAGGACACGATCCGGCAGGTCATCCACCGGTTCAACGAGATGGGGATGGCCAGCCTGGACCCTCAGTGGGCGGGTGGCCGTCCCCGCCAGATCAGTAGCGACGAGGAACAGTTCATCGTCGAGACGGCCAACACCCGACCCGAGAAACTGGGGCGGCCGTTCATCCGCTGGAGCATCCGCAAGCTCGCCGACCACCTGCGCCTGCATGCCACCCGGCGGGTCCGGATCGGGCGGGAACGGCTGCGGCAGCTCCTGCACCGGCACCGGATCACCTTCCAGCGGACCAAGACGTGGAAGGAGTCCACCGACCCTGACCGGGACGTCAAGCTCGCCCGGATCGAGTACGTCAGCAGCCACTTCCCGCAGCGGACGTTCGCCTTCGACGAGTTCGGGCCCTTGGTGATCCGCCCTCAGGCCGGCACAGGGTGGGCGCCCGCCGGCCATCCGCACCGGCTGCCCGCGAACTACCACAAGCTGTACGGAGTCCGGCAGTTCCACGGCTGCTACAGCGTCGGCGACGACCAACTCTGGGGCGTCGTCCGCAGGCGCAAGAGCGCCGCGAACACCCTCGCCGCCTTGAAGTCGATCCGCGCCGCACGGCCGGACGGCGCGCCGATCTACGTCATCCTGGACAATCCGCGCACAAAGGCCTCAAGATCCGCAGGTGGGCGGCCCGGAACAAGGTCGAGCTCTGCTTCACCCCGACATACGCCTCCTGGGCCAACCCGATCGAGGCCCAGTTCGGGCCGCTACGCACCTTCGTCATCGCCGGCTCGAACCACCCCAACCACACCGTGCTGACCCGGCGGCTGCAGGCCTACCTGCGGTGGCGCAACGCCAACGCCCGCCACCCCGACGTCCTGGCCGCCCAACGCCGCGAACGCGCCCGCATCCGCAGCGAACGACAACGACGCTGGGGCCAACCCACCACCCGCGCAGCCTGACCCCACACCGTCAACGTTCGTGGTCACGGCACTAGAGACGGATCGCGTCATCGGTGCGCGTGATGCCGCGCGTGTCGAAGAAGCGCTTGGCCAACGCGGCGAGCCGGTCAGCATCGTAGTCACGATGGTGCTGGACGAGGATCACGAGGTCAGCCGACGCGACCGCGGCTTCCAGATCATCGACCTTCATGACGCCGATGCCCGGCTGCCATTCCGCAACGAACGGATCGTGGTAGCTGATCTTCGCACCGAGACCGTTGAGGTCACGAGCGAGGGGAATGGCCGGGGATTCGCGCTCATCTGCGATGTTCGCCTTGTACGTGACACCCAGCAGCAGGATGTTCGCGCCGGTCGTCGCCAGCCCGGCTTCGTTGAGGATGTTCTGGGCGCGTCTTGCCACGTACGCCGGCATCGTGGCGTTGATCTCCTCCGCCAGCTCGACGAACCGGAACGGGTAGCCGAGCTTCACCCGCACGTTGTGGCTCAGGTAGTTCGGATCGATCGGGATGCAGTGACCACCCACACCCGGCCCGGGGTAGAAGGCCTGAAATCCGAACGGCTTGCTCGACGCGGCGCGGATGACGTCCCACAGGTCGATACCGAGTCGGTGGCAGAACTTGGCCATCTCGTTGACGAGCGCGATGTTGACGTGCCGGTAGGTGTTCTCGAGCAGCTTGGCCGTCTCGGCCTCCCGGGTTCCCTTGGTACGCACGACCGTGTCGACGAAACGCCCGTAGAGGGCCGCCGCGGCTTCCGTGCATGCCGGCGTGTGGCCGCCGACGACCTTGGGCGTGTTGCGTGGACCGAACTCCTTGTTGCCCGGGTCGATGCGCTCCGGCGAGAACGCCAGGTGGAAGTCCGTGCCGGCGATCAGGCCGCCAGCCTCCAGGATGGGACGCACCAGTTCGTCGGTGGTGCCGGGGTACGTGGTTGATTCGAGAACGACGAGCATCCCGGGGCGGAGATTGCGGGCAACGGCCTCGGTGGCCAACTGGACCGCACCGAGGTCGGGCCCGCCCTCGGCGGACAACGGTGTCGGGACACAGATGACCACCGCCTTGGCGGCAGCGATCTCGCCCTCGTCGGTCGTCGCGCGGAAGCCGCCTTCCCTCATCTGGACGACGTCGTCATCGGACAGATCATCGACGTGTGACCGGCCATCGTTGAGTGCCTTCACCAACGGTGCACTGACGTCGAATCCGATCACCGACAGGCCCGCCGATGTCGCCTCACGGGCTAGCGGAAGCCCCACGTATCCGAGCCCAATAACAACTACGTCGACACTCACGGTCGCTCCTCTGCTGGGTGACCAGGCCCCGTATGCCCAGCCGTAACGAGCCGGTTCAAGCGACACCCGAACCGGATGATGTTGCCGAAACTCAACCAACGTCGATTAGTCGTGAACGTTCCACGCCGCGCCCACGAGACAATGCGCCCCTATCTGCTGCGAGCGCAGCCCAGGTGCGGGACGACAGATTTCTTGAATGCCTTCATGTTGCGAGGCGTGTTGTTGTATCGCCAGTCTGCACTGGAGTGCGGCGGCGGCGCCTGGGTCCAGATCAGGCCGATGACATTCGGGTGGGCGCGCAACCAGGGGCCCAACGTGGCCATCCACCGGTCCTTCTCCCTCCCCTCCACGCCGGTCTCGGCGAGGACGACCGGCTTCTTCGAGAGGCGAGCGAGCAGCTTCATGGTGGGATCGAACGTCTGCCCTGCGGACGACTCGAATCCGAAGACGGAGCTGTTGACTCCGTAACCGGTGAAGCCGATAAGATCGACCCATTCGTCGCCGGGCCAGAACTGGGAGACGCCCTCGACGGTGGCGCCGCGAATGATGTTCGGAGCCCAGAGCCACAGGACGTTGGTCGCACCGGCCTCGCGGAACAGCGTGACCACGTGCTGCCAGGCCTTGACGTACAGGGACGGGGTGTTGCCGTTGACACCGGCCGCCCACGGTGACCAGTCCCCGTTCATCTCGGGCGCATAGCGGATGACCACCAGGTCGCCGTACTCCACAACGGTGTCCGCGACGGCACGCAGCTTGGCGTCGTTCTTGCCCGCCACGGTGGCCGCGAGCGACCATGACTTCTGCTCCACGGCCGGGCCCAGATCCTTCGGCTGAACCGTGAGAAACGGGATACCCGCAGCATTTGTCAGCCTGGACAACTCGAACGGGGCTCCGATGGAGGCGTAGACCCCGCGCCACACCGGCCGGCATCCGATCTCTTTCGCTGTCCGGTCAGCCTCTTCCGCAGCGTCCTGCTCCGAGGTCACACCGAATGCGGGCTTGTCCGTCCGCAGCATGGAGACGTCGGCACGAATCGCGCTAGCTCGCAGAGCCGGATCTGTTGCGGCAACTGCGGACTGCCGGCCCTCCGAACTGATGGATGACGGTTTCATCGCGCATCCAGCCAGTAGCAGCAGCGGCAGCACCAGCAAGTACCTTCTCATGGTCCCCCCCGATCTCGACCTCGACCTGCTGACGAGTGCCCCATTTGAAACGCATGCAGGAGGCGATGGCCCAGAGCCGCCACACCCGCAACACCGACCACTGCCACAGGATCGCGATCGGCGCCAGAAAGAGGAACCAACCCAACTGGGCGGGCATCCTCTGGTCGGACCGCCGAACCGTGAAGATCCGCAACAGTTGGACGTAGCCGAGCACGATCAGCATCCCGAGCGTCAGCAGCAGCAGCTTCGCATCCGCGATCAACGCGTCGGTCCCCGCGCCGCGCGCCCACGCGACGACATCGGCCACCGGTTTCACCACGAAGAGTGACGACACGACGATGGTCGACGCGATGGCCTGGACCCATTTCAGCGCGTGCAGCCAGTACGCGATCCGGTTCATCGGCAGGTACTTGAAGCGCCAGAAAGATCTGATGAACGATCCTCGCAGCCAACGCATGAACTGGCGCCGGTGGTTGGAGAGGCGCTCCGGCATGACACAGAAGGCGAAAGCGTTCGACTGCTGGACGGTCTTGCCCCGGAGCAACGCCTGAAGCGTCAGGTAGGAGTCGTCGGAGAACTCGACCCGTCGTCCGAAGAACTCCTCGTTGGAGTAGCCGAGGCGGCACTCGTCGATCACGCGCGCGCGGTACAGCGAGATCCCGCCCGAGTTGACAAGCACCGACCCCAGCGCCGACGTGGCGGACCTGTCAGTCAACTGCGAGGCTGTGGTGATCAGATCCACGGCCCGGGCGATCGGCCCGTTCAGGTTGTAGGTGAGGAACACTCCGGCGACCGACATCACCTTGGGATCGGCGAGCGGTTTAATCAAGTTCTCGAGGGCGTCCGGCGCGAGGACCGAGTCGGAGTCGATCGTGAGGTAGGCGTCCGCCCAGCCGGCGAAGCGTAGGGACGCGGCGACGTGGGTCGCTCGCTTGCCCCGGTTTCGGTCGCGCACCCAGACGAGTGGGACCCCCACCGTGTTCGCGGCGTCGGTAGCCCACAGCTCGGTGGGCAGGTAGTCCACCTTGTTCGACCCGTCGTCCCGCACATAGATCGCGTCGGGCAGGCGGGTCTGCGCGAGAAGGCCGCGGATGGTCGCGATGACGGCATCGACGTCTTCGTTGTAGAGCGGCACGACCGCCACGACCCTCAACTTCGCCAGCTCGGCCGCCTGCTTGGCGGTGACGCGTCTGGGGCGGTCGAAGGTCGCGAGGACAAGGTGCAGGAAGTACACGACGAAGGCGAACGTGTAGACGACTTCGAACGCGGACAGGCTGGTGGTCGGGTCCTCGATGCGGGTCACGTGGTGGAAGAGCCACAGCGAGGAGGCGCCGAGCATGAGGACCACGGCGGGCAGCGCGCGGCCAGGGACCCACCGTGCGGTCTTGGAGGCCTTGCTCACGGCTTCTTCCCGCGTCGCCAGAAGAGGCGCACGGACGTCGCGAAAAGCGTTACGACGCCGACCGCGGCAAGGAGGATTTCGAACAACCCGAGATGGGGAGGCACGCGAACCTAGCTTTCGATCAAGGGACGGCAGCCCGTAGCAGCCCGGACATGCTACACAGAGATGGCGGTCGGGCACTGTCCCCCGGACGGCGGAGCAGGAAATCCTTCGCATTGCTAATTCTTCCGGCGGCTTCATCCAATTTGTGGGCCATATGGCAGTTCGTGAGCGCCACGGAGAGCCGCCGGCCGGGCGGTGTGGGGGTCGCAGATCCCTGGGGGGGTTCCTCCCCGCGTTCTTCCGCTACGGTGTGCGGCATGACGTACGGCTACGGCGAGGGTTCGCCCCCACGTGGTCGGGGGCCGTCCTGGGACCAGCGGAACGATCCTTCTGGCGTCGGTACTTCCCCGCACGGCGACGTTCGGCGGCAGCAGCCCTCCTACGGGCAGCCTTCGCAATGGGCTGGCGAGGGTTGGCCCAGCAACCGCCGGCCCCACCCGGATCCTGGCGGGTCGCCGCCGCACCAGGGTGGCCAGGCGGAGATGCCGGCGGGCTTCAGTTCACCGCCACGGTCTTCGGCGTCGCGGCGTGACGTGGCCCAGCGGAGCGGTCCGTATCGAGGCGGCGAGTACGGTGCCACCGATCAGGCGTATGGCCGCGATCCGGGCTTGAGCGGCAGCGGCGCCGTCTACGGCGTCCCATCGGGTGAACACGGCGCCGTTCCCCGCCGCGAGCCGGAGCAGCTGTACGGAGCGGCCCGGCACCAGACCCAGGCGAGCTCCCGCAGGCCGGAGCAGGCCGACGCGGGATCCCCGGCCCGGCGCCGATCGCGCAGGCCCCTCGTCTTCGTCATCGTCCTCGTGATGCTGGTGGCCGGCGGCGGTGCCGGCTGGTATCACCTGCGAAGCGCGGCGGATGCGCCTCGCACCGAACAGGAGCGCAGGGTCGCGGACCAGAAGGTCGACCCGGTGCCGCTGACCGCGACCGAGGTCTTCGGCTCCGGGACGATTCCCGGTGCCGAGGGCCGGGGACCGTACAAGATCCTCAAGACGCAGGCGTCGACCGAGTGCAAGGTGGCCGCGGGTGGAGCCATCGCGGAGATCCTGGCGACGGCTGGCTGCACCCAGGTGGTACGGGCCACGCTGATGTCGTCGGATGGAGCCCTTGTCATCACGACCGGCGTCTTCAACCTCGAAACCGATCGGAAGGCCGAGAAGGCGTCGGTCGCGATCAAGGATGCCGTCGATGCGGGAAAGGGCCGGTTCAGCGGCCTGGTCGCGGGCGGTGCGTCGGACATCATCAGTCGTGCCGCCGCGAACGTGGCGTGGGACGTACGCGGCCACTACCTTGTGTACTGCCTCATCGCGAACGCGGACGGCAGTGCGATTGCGGCGGACGATCCCCGCACCCAACAGGTCCGGACCGACCTGGTCGAAAGGCACTTCGGCGACCTCGTGATCCAGAAGCGCGAGACCGGTACCGGTCCGAAGGTGGTGGCCTCGACGCGGCCGTCGTGACGAGGCACGTGCGACTCACCGATCGTCCTTCGCGGGCCGTCCAGGCGGGGACCGGGCGGGGCGTGGATCATGGATTTCACCTGGTCGCACCGGACGTGAGATAATCTCTACCGTGCCTATCAGCAAGACCCAACTGATCGCCGTGCTCGGTAACGAGTTGTGGTGCTCAACTCTCAGCCCCGGCGTACCCTGGCTGAGCGCCGAGCTGCGCGAGCGGATGAAGCGGCCGCGCGTCGGTGACCTGGTCGTCGAGTTCTCCGCGGGGCAGCGTGGCGACCCGGATGGCGTTGGATGGCTGCGCGGCATCGAGTTCGCGGACGGCCGCGGCGGCGACAGCGTGAACATCGATGGTCGCCGTATCGTCGATGCGTGGATGATCGAGCCGATCGACAAGCCCGGACAGACGATCCGATGGGGTAACGCGACGTTCTTCGCGGTTCCGCTGCAGAGCGCCCGACAGTGGCTGGCTGCCTCCTGAGTCGCGGCTGGTCCCGGCGCCGTCCCCGACGGGGACTGGGTAGCGGCAGGCGCGCCTGCCTCGAGCTGGTCGACCGGCGTGCCGGCCAGGATCCGACCCGAGAGGATCCTCGCTGAGGTTTCGGCTATCCTGCCCACGTGGCGGAGCGGCGTGACATTCGTGGATGACTACAGCGCGTCCCTGCTTGGCCGGCCCACTCGGCGGAGGCTGTTGGCAGCAGGCGCGGCCGGAGCGGCCACGCTCGTCGTTCCCGGGGTCGGCGGTCAGGCACAGGCCGCGCACGGTGCCTCGACCGGGTCGGTGGCAGCCCGCCGCGATGCCATCGTTCGCACCATAGGCCGTACCGGTGAACGACTTCCCGCGATCGGCCTCGGTGTCGTGCCAGGCTCCGGCACGCGATCCGGGGCCGGGCGTGCTCAGTTGCCGGATGTCATGCGGGTTTACGGCGAGGCCGGTGGCCGGGTGGTCGACACCTCCCGGCTGTACGGCGACTCCGATCCTTCCGGGGGTGAGGTTCCCACCGCTCTCGGCGCGACCAGTGACTTGTTCGTGACCCAGAAGCTGCCAGCCGCGGGTGGCTTCGAGGAGAACGACATGCTGCGCCAGTGGCGAGCTGTCAGGGCCGGGCTCGGACGCGACCGGGTCGACGTCCTTCAGGTGCCCGACCTGGCAAGCGCTGAGGTTGTCGTTCCCATGCTGACCCGGTGGAAGAGTGCGGGACGGACCCGTTACGTCGGCGTCGGCCATCATTCGACCCGGTACTACCCGGCGATCGAAGTCATGATGCGGAACTTCGATGTCGACGTCATCCAGATCCGCTACTCCCTCCTCACCCGGTCGGCCGAGGAGCAGCTCCTGCCGCTCGCCGCCGAGTACGGCATCGGCGTCATCGTCACGATGCCAATGGAGGGAGGCCGCCTGCACCGGTTGGTCGAGGGCCGTCACCTGCCGGACTGGGCGGCGGATTTCGGTGCTACGACCTGGGCTCGATTCTTCCTGAAGTACGTCCTGGCACACCCGGCCGTCACGGTCGTCCTCCAGTCCACCGGCAACCCGGCACACGCTGAGGAGAACATGTCGGTCCTGCGAGGTGTACTTCCCGACGACGACCAGCGTGCGCGGATGGTGGAGCACATGGCCGGGTTCGCCGGCTTCGCTCGTCTCGCGGACGGGTAGCGGCGCTCCGGCGAAGACCGTCGGCACGCCCACGACGTCGGTCGCTCCCACCGCCGCCACACCGTCAGAAGGTGTGCGGCGGGGTGCTCACCTCATGACTTCGGCGACCGGCAGGACCGTCATGCCCCGAACGTTGATAGCCCGCATGATCGCCGCGAAGTCGTCCCGGTGACACTCGATGTTGTCCTTAGGAGAGGTGGTGACGACGCGGTGAAAGCACAGGATGAGCCAGCCGCCGGACAGCTGCGCGCGGTCGAGGAGCCCGCCAGGGCCGGCCAGGGAAGCGGGGTTCGCCGCGCCGCTGGAAACTGAGCTGATCCCGGTGAGGGATCGGAGCCGGCGTGGCATCGGAGGCGGTGTGGCCTCACGGTTGTCGGCGGAGATGATGGACCGTCCGGCGGCGAAGTAGCGCGAGACGATCGCCTCGATACTCACACCGTCCGTTGTCTGCCCGAAACGCCCGCCGGGGTAGGCGAACGAGTCGCCGTGGAAGCCGTTCTCGACCAGCCACGCCCGCAGATTCCCCGCGTCTGCATCGACCTCGGCCGCCGTCAAACCGTCGTACCGTGCCTCGTGTGCGGCGTTCTGGTACGCGTGTCCGGCCACCTCCCACCCGGACAGGTTCTGCGCCGCCTGCAGCTGGGCCATGGTGTAGTTCCCCGGCTTGCCGATCTGGTCGGCGATCGTGTACGTGGTTGCCCGGAATCCGTAGGCGTCCATCGCTGGGCGGGCGTTGTCGAAGACGTCGGCCCAGGAGTCGTCGAAGGTTATCGACACCAGACCGTCCGGGTAGGTCACCGTCGTGTCGTCGACGAGCTCGACCGACTGCAGTCGGACGGTGACGGGACCGGTGCCGGCGTCGATCACCTGGAACCGGAGGTCGGTGAACCCGGACGTCGTGGACGGGACACGGGCGGGTGAGAGAGAGAAGGCCCCGGAGGCGGTCTGGACGTCTCCCCACTGCAGGGTGACCAGCACCCACTCGCCGGACTGCACCCAGTTCTGGCTGGTCGTATGGGTGTGGACCCGCCACCGGAAGTTGTTGGCCAGGCCGGACGTCCCGACGTAGAAGCTGATCCATCGCAGCCGGGTGACGTCGGAGACCTTGAACAGCAGACGGATCGCCTTGCCGGTCAGGTCAAGCGGCGCCCCGCCCAACCTTTGGATGTTGGCCTGGTCCGCGGTGGCTCCGTTCGCGGTGGCGCGTCCGGCGGTGTTGATCGTGGCGGACTGCGTGCCGCGTACGAACTCGCTGGTGTCGTTGAGGTTCGACCACCCGACGTTGCCGCCCGTGGCGGTCCAGCCGTGGCCCGGCTGGAAGTTCTCTCTCCAGCTCGCCGCAGCCCATGCTGGAGCTGATCGCGGTGCGATGATCGGCACTGAGAATTGTCCTCCGCGCTCACTGGACGTCCTTGCCGATCCCAGATGGTCCCACCGGAGCCCGGCAGGCTCTGCGGCTGCACCGAGAGCCGATGCCCCCCTGGGCCTGACCCGGCGGGCAGGTTCGCAAGGTGGTCTCACGTTACCTGACGATCTTCCTGGCTGGAATGTGCGGAGGCGCGAGATGCTCGACATCCGCCGAGTGCGGATGGAATGAGATAAATCGTGACCTCGAGCGTGCAGAGTTCCGAGCAGGCGAACGCCCGTCACGTGATCGACGGGAGTCGACCGGACGAGGCGTCCCCGGTGCCGGTCCTCGCCAGCCCGGGAGTCAGGCTGGCGCCGCTATCCGGCCGGCCGCTGACAACCGCCGGATCACGGCTCGGTGCGGAACAGCGTGACTGGTATGACCGCCCACGCCAGTGGTGGTGGCGGCGGTGAAGAGCGAATTGAGTAGCGCTTCCTCAACCGCGTCCATGACGGCGGCGAAGACCGGGTTGATTTCCCCGTCGGGGATCGGTGACTGGTCCGGTTGAGCCGTGCTGAACGCGATCGCGTAGTCGCCGCTGGCGTTGCTGTAGGACGCCCCGACCCGACCCATCGCGAAGACCGCCCGCCGAGCGAGGCGTCCGAGCTGCCGGGCGTCCAGGGGCGCGTCGGTGGCCACGACGATCATGCAC
The DNA here is from genome assembly GCF_009707425.1 of Micromonospora sp. WMMC415. Taxonomy (GTDB): domain Bacteria; phylum Actinomycetota; class Actinomycetes; order Mycobacteriales; family Micromonosporaceae; genus Micromonospora. The sequence continues at coordinate 1,081,314 of NZ_CP046104.1, forward strand.
GAGTTGCCGGGTGGCTCGACTCGGTCGGCGTCCGGGATCAGCTCGTCGGCCGGCAGCGGGACGCCGAGGGCGGTCAGCACTCCGCCGAAGTTGGACTGGACGAGGGCGCCGACCGTCGCCGGACGGTCGGCGACCCGTACCGTCCTCGACGAGGTGCCGATGCCGGCCTTGAAGCCCAGGGCCGTGGTACCGGTGCCGGCCCCGACGCAGCCCTCCGCCGGCGGTTGGTCGGATGCCCCGGTGACAGCGGCGAGCACGTGTTCCTCCGTGATCGGGCGGCGGCGGATGTCCGACAGGTGGCCGTCGTTGGTCTCGCCTACCAGGGGGTTGAACGACAGGCCGTCCGGTCGGCGGTCTATCAGGTAGGTCAGCAGCGCGTCCGCGGCCCGGAAGACGGACAGGGTGGCGGTCAGGACGATGGGTGACTCCAGTACACCGAGTTCGTCCACCTGGGTTGAGCCGACGAGTTTCCCGTGGCCGTTGCCGGAGTACACGGCGGCCGGCAGCGTCCACCGTCCGGGGCCGAGTTGGCTCGGTACGACTGCCGTGACACCGGTGTGCAGGTCGGCGCCGTCGTCGATGGTGGTGTGCCCGACGAGGATCCCGGGGACGTCGGTGATCGCGTTGTGCGGCCCGGTAGACAGCGGCCCTACGACGACCCCGAGGTCTCGGGCGCGGCGGCTGACCTGGTTCATGATGCTCCTGTCGTCGTTGTTGCCGTGCGTGCGACGCAAGGATCGTTGCGGAATTTGGCCGGTCGAGTGTGGTGGTATTCGCACGACGAGGACCACGACAACATCCAGGGTGGGGTCGCGGTTATCGCGGACGAGTCGGGAAGTGTGCTGGTCGACGCCGGCAACAGCCCGGCGGCCGCCCGGCGGATCCGAGCGGAGATCGAGGCGGCCGGACTGCCGGCACCACGCCGGCTGGTCTGCACCCATCACCACTGGAACCACGTCTGGGGGGCGTGCGCCTGGCCGGACGTGGAGGTCATCGAACACCGGACCGGTGCACGCATCCTGCAGGCAGAGGCCCGACGTCCGTGGGGGCACCGGTATCTGCGCGAGGAGGTGGCCGCCGATCTCCGCTCGGGCCAAGCTTCCGGGCCCGGGCCTGGGCGATGGTCTCCTGGGACGGTTTCGCCGTCGTGCCGCCGTGCACCGAGTTCGACGACGCGCTGACCCTGCCGGGTGGGGTTGAGGTTCGCCACGTCGGTGGCCGGCATGCCGAGGACTCGACGGTGGTCGCGGTGCCGGACTCCGGCGTGCTGCTCGGGGACTGTTTCTATCCGCCGCCGTATCATCTGCGGCAGCCGGGTGACACGTACGACGGGGAGCTGATCCGGTCGCTGCTCGACGAGGGCAAGTTTGGGCGCTTCGACTGGTATGTCGACAGCCACAATCATCCGCGCACCGGGCAGGAGGTCCGGGAACTGCTCGCCACCCTTTCCGGCTGACCGCGAGGATGGGGATGCGTCCCGTCGGATGGCGGTCGAACCGCCCGGTCACCGCCAGGGTGTCCAAGGTCTCCGGTGTCATTCTTCTTGGTCGATGAACCATCTACCGGAGACCTCGCCCATTTCGATCTCCGACCCGCGCCCAGTTCGTCAAGCCAGCTCACACGCCACAGCCGACGTCGAACACCTAGGGGAGGTCGCCGTTACCACCCAGGTTGGCGATCATGCGGCGCAGGACGTTGAGGGCCGCGACGTACTCGGCGGTCCCGATGCCTTCGTGCATCTGCTCGTGAGCCCGTGCGTTTCGTGCCTTGGCGCGGAGCCGTCCCGCCTCGCCCGGCTCGGTGAGCGTCAAGGTTCCCCCGTTTTCCTTCATCCATCCACGAGCGATCAGGTCGTTGAACACCTCGTCGAAATCGATACCGAGGTCATCGAACGGGGCGAGCCGTTCGGCGAGGTCGGCGCGGCTCCAGGTGCCGGGGGAGCCAGCGACATGGTTGAGCGTCCACCAGTGCGGCTGGGTGAGATCCTCCACAGCGAGCTCCGCCCGGATGCGTCCGACCACTCTGCGGTATGCCTCGCCGCTCCAGTAGCCGATGGGCTGGGAGGCAAGCTTGTCTTGGGAGTACTCCTTCAAAACCACGCTCATGGCTCCTTCTGACCAGTTCCACAGACCTCGCCACGGTAGAAGTTCAAGGAAGCTTGAGGTCAAGTCGGACTTGTTGAGGAGACCCTCTTGCGGACGCCGGCGGGATGCTGACGCGCCCGCGCGATCGACGAGTCGACGCTGATCGTCCACTGCACCGGTATCCCGTCGTCATGCACCTTGCGTCGCGGCCAGGATCCGATCCCGCGTTGCCCAAGGAGCGGTTCGTCTCGTACGCAGGTGCCAGCCGCGACGGTGGCCCGTCGCCGCTGGTCGGCTGGGCGGGCTGGGACCACCGCGAGCAGGCCAAGCCCTCACGACGCTGATCGTGGCCTGGGAGCAGGAGGACGGCTGGGCCGCCGACCGGCTGTTCGCCGTGCGGCAAGTGTCCGCCCGACGGCAGAGCGAGTAGCGGCTGCCCATCAAGGCTCGACCAGCGGCAGTCGCTACCGCGCGAAACCGACCGATACATATGAATGCAATCGTGCCACTCAGGTGGCACATTGCATGGGGGAAGCGCGGTCTAGCGTCACGTTCCGCCGACAATGCTACATACCGAATCTGGACAAGCTGGCACAAGCGCAGGTTAGGGGCAGCCTCCCCTTCCGCCTACGGATCAAGAAGGTTAGGGGTTCGAGTCCCTTCGGGCGCGCAAGATTACAAGGGCCTGACCTGCGGAAACGTGGGCCAGGTCCCTTTGCTTGTTCGTCCCTTGTGGACCTGTGGCTGCTCGGTGGCTGCTCGTCCGACGAGCATCCCTACGTCCCGGCCCGTCCGGTGGGGTGCGGGTGGGTCCGGGTTGGTCTTGGCAGCGGGGGCGAAGTGGATCACCGATTCCAGCGGCAAGCATCGATGCTTGCGGGCGTTTGAGCGTGTCTGTCGATGGCACATCGGCGTGCGATCGAGGCGAGGGCAACAGCGGCAGGTTCAGGCGGCCTCCCCGAATCGGCCCTGGAGAACCTCATCCAGCAGGTCGAGGCGCTCGACATGGAGGACGTCGGCAAGAAGCTGGCCGTGCACAAGCACGGAGCTGACCAGCCACCGCGGCCACGGCCGGGCCCTCGGCGGCCACGGCGGCCAACCCGGGCGACTCGGGCGACCAGGAGTGACCGCCGGAGGGACCCCCGGGGGCCGCTGCATCCCGTAGCGTCACGACGCGATGGAGACCTTGACCACCCGCGGTCGCGCGGCCCGATTCGCCGCCACCGCACTCGGTCTGGCCTTGCTGGTGGCCGGCACCAGCTGGGGCACCGACGACCACTTCCCGTTCGGGCCGTTCCGGATGTACTCGACGTCGAACCCGCCGGACGCCCCGGCACCGGACACGCGGGTGGAGGGCGTCGATTCCACGGGCGCGGTGGTCGGCCTCGGCCAGGAGGCCACCGGCATCCGGCGGGCCGAGATCGAGGGGCAGCAGGCCCGCTACGTCGCCGACCCCGCGCTGCTCGCAGAGGTGGCCGACGCGTACGCCGAACGCAACCTCGGCGCGGCGAAGCTGGTCGAGGTCCGCATCGTGATCCGCTGGTACGGCATCCAGGAGGGGCGCCCGACCGGCCGCTGGACGGACGAGACCGTGGTCAGCTGGCGGGCGGGCCGATGAGCCGCTGGTTGACCGAGCCGGTCCCGCGCGGCCGGGTCGCCGCCTTTCGTACGCTGATCTATCTCTTCGTCGCCGCGGACCTGGTGGTCTTCACCCCGTGGGTGCGGACCCGGGTCGCGGTACCCGGCGAGCTCTACCAGCCGCTGCTGATCGGTCGGCTGCTGCCGCTGCCCACGCCGACCCCGGCGCTGGTCGCGGTGATCTTCTGGGTCCTGCTGCTGCTCGCCCTGCTCGCCGCCACCGGCCGGGCACCTCGACTGCTGGGCTGGTCGGTCTTCGCGCTCTACCTCGAGTGGATGATCGTCGCGATGAGCTACGGCAAGGTCGACCACGACCGGTTCGGCCTGCTCGTCGCCCTGGCCGTGCTCCCCACCGCCGGGCGTGCCCGGCACGGGGACGCCACCCGCACCGAGGCCGGGGGCTGGGCGTTGCGGGCCACCCAGATCGCGGTCATCTGCACGTACTTCCTGGCCGCCTGGGCCAAGGTGCGGTTCGGCGGGCCCGAGTGGCTGACCGGCTCGGTGCTGGCCCGGGCGATCATCCGGCGCGGCACCGAGCTGGCCGACCTGATCGCGCAGGTGCCGTACCTGCTGATCGTCGCCCAGTTCGGCATCGTCGCGTTCGAGCTGCTCAGCCCGGTGGTTTTCGTGCTGCGGGAACGCTGGCGGCTCGCCACGATCGGCTTCTTCTACTCGTTCCACCTGGTCACCATGGCGACCATCACCATCTCGTTCGCCCCGCACCTGGCCGCGATGACGAGCTTCCTGCCCCTGGAACGCGTCCGCCCGGTCGTCTGGGCGCGCCGGCTCCTCCGCCGACGCGACGGCGTCGACGCCGACCCGGAGGATGTGGCGGCCGAATACGTTCAGGCGTCCGCCGTGGGGCGGGCGGTCGGGCCGTAGAGGGATTCCCGCGCCTCCTGCGGCAACGAGCACGCGGCGGTGCCGCCGGGAAGCCGGTGCCGGTTGCGGGCCACCCAGCGGTACGTGGGCCAGGCGGCGGCGCGTACCGGAGGGAACCGGAGACCGGCACCGGCGACCCGCCAGAGGGGACCGCTGTCGCCAAGCAACCGAGCGATCGCGTCAGGCCCGGCGGCGCGGGACCCGTCGGCGCCGACCCACTGCACCGCCGCCTCGCACTCGGCCTCGGTCAGGCCGAGCGCGTCCAGGTCGGCGAACTGCCAGGGCACGACCCGCGCGTTGGTGGGGATCCGCCGCTCGATGAACTCGGCGGACTTCGTGCAGAAGGCGCAGTCCCCGTCGTATACGAACGTCGACCTCTCCATGCCCCCATCCTCCACATACCAGTGCTAACCGTGAAGGGCTGTTTCCTGGCGAGAAGATCACAGCGGTAGCCGAGCCGGACTACCGGCGGCAGTCGCACACCTTGCGCTTGCAGCGATCCTCGCTTGGATCACACGACCGGGAGGGTGCAGCGTCCTCGTCGATCAGCTCTGTGACGATCGGCGGGCGGCACTGGGCCCTGTAATGAGCCTGGTGCAGGCCGAGGAACTGCCGGTGTGGACCGGCTAGCGGTCCATCACGTAACGCGTGGCCGCGTGCCATCCATGTGCCAGCATCGCCCGGGTGTTCTCGCCACTGGCCTGTTCACCGCCCGGACGTCACCCGCACGGTCACCGGGCGCGTAGGTCGCAGTCGCACGCGGCCGCCGGAGGTCGCTCCGTGTTGGCCGGGCGGGATGGCCGCGCGGATCGGCGCTGTGCCGCCTCGGCAAGCAGCGTACGCAGTCCTTCGGCGAGGCCGGCACCCTCGGTGACGCGGCGGGCGAACGGCAGCCGGACGTCGGTGTGTCCGTGCGATGCTTCGGCGCGGAGCACCACGCCGTCGGCGTCGACCGCGACCGGTAGGACCCGCGTCGACCTGGCGGTCAACGCCGGATCGAGCAGTGTCGCGAGCTGGTCAAGGACGTCGCTGTGCCGCTGGGTGAGGTGCTGCAGGTGTACGGCTTCGACGGTGGCGAGCGGGTCCGGCCGCGCGGCACGATAGGCGCTGATGCTCACGGTGGCTTCGCCGCGATCGCGGGTGAGGCCGACCTGGACCGGTTCGACGGCCCACAGCGCGACGGGGGGTAGGTCGAGCAGGGACATGACGGTGTCGCTGTCGCACGAGTCCAGGCTCGCCGGGTCGAACCGGCGGGCCGTACCCAGCACCCGAACTCGGGCCCGTACCCGCGACCGTACGGCGACCGGGACGAGCTGCGTCACGTCGAGCCGTACCGCCCCCGGTCGACCGCGGGCGGCAACCAGCAGGCCGCCGGTCCGGGTCATCGCGTCAACCGCGAGGACCACCGTGCCGTCGGGTAGGACGGTGTGCGATCCGATGAGGTCGACGGTGGCGTCGTCAAGTCGGAGCCGCAGGGACGCGGCGGCGGACAGGGCGGAGCGCGCAGTCACGGCGCCCGCCGTCGACGCGTCGGTGGCGGGCGCCGCGTGCGCCAGGTCCGCTGGCCGCCCGGCCGGGTGGAGCGCCATGTCAGTCCCCTCGGCCATGAAGTGCAGGTGAGTTCGGCCTAGGAACGTGACTGTAGTAGGTAAGCCTTACCTTGCCAAGGCGGCGTCGTGCTGGGCCACCCTCGTCAGGCGGGCTGGTAGGTGAGGCAGTCGCTGGCGGTGGCGCCTGGACCGACGGTGATGGACTCGGCCGTGCAGGCGAGGTTGGTGTTGTAGACGCACTCGGAACGCGCGCATGCGCCCACGGAACCGGTCACCTCGGCGATCCCGCCCTGTACCGACGACTCCACGAACGTCGCGCAGGATGCGGCCGCACCCGTCGACGCGACGGTGATCGCCGGAGCGTGGCAGCCATTGTCGTTGAAACTGCACGCGGTGGCGGCGCATTCGCGGACCGGCGGCGACTGCAGCAGGGTTTTCATTGGTGCCTCCATATCGTGAGGGCCGCCGGGGTGGAGGAACGCCCCGGCTCCGCGTACTGGTCTGTCAGTCCCTCATTGCCACAGCGGCGAAAGGCAAACCTTCGCCGGTCGGCGTCCTGGAATCTATCCAGAATGACCAACACTGTAGCAACGAACCATCGTCCGCAGCGGCCCGTCGCCTTTCATCATGCGGAAAACGCCGTGCCGAATGAAGGTAGCCTTACCTTTCTTAGGTCAGTCTTGCTTTACCTGCCACAATCGGTGTACGGCTGATTACCGCGATTGAAACTGGGCAGCTATTGCCGGCTCCGACGAACAATCGTCAGGTGCCACATTCCAACATTTCATCGTCACCGCAGGGGCGTCGGTGTTCGCCCCTCGAGGCGGATGATGTGCTCGGCGAGTGCGGTCTCGGTGGGGTCGTGGCTGGCGATGACCACCGCCGCGCCGGCGGCGACGCGTTCGGCGAGCAGGTCGTGGACCTGTCGCCGGCTGCCGGTGTCGAGGGCGGTTGTCGGTTCGTCCAGGACGTAGATGTCGGCGTGCTGCACGAGCGTCTGCGCGATGAGGGTGCGCTGGCGCTGGCCGCCGGAGAGTTCGCGGAGCCGCCGGCGGGCCAGGTGGGCGATGTCCAGCCTCTGCATGATCTTCGCTACCGATGCGCGGTCGTCCCGGCTGAGGCGGTGGCGCAGGGTGAACCGTCCGATCTGCACACATTCGGCGACGGTCAGCGGCAGGGCGTCGATGTCGCTGGTGCGCTGCGGCAGCAGGGCGAGGCGGGTGCCCGGTCGACGGTGGACGCGTCCTTCGGTGGGCTGTGTGACGCCCGCCAGTAGGTGCAGCAGCGTGCTCTTGCCGGTGCCGTTCGCGCCGGTGAGGGCCAGCATGGATCCGGCTTCGGCCCGCAGGCTCACGTCGTGCAGGACGGGAACGTCGGCGTAGCGGAAGCCGATGTGCTCGGCGGTCAGGACATCGGCGCTCAACACATCCCCTTAACAACAATGGTTGTCATTTCAGTATAGTCGACCGGGTGATGTCGTCCCTGATCGAGCCGTTCACCGTCTCCTTCGTCGTCCGTGCGCTCGTCGGTGGCGTGCTGCTGGCCGCGGCGTGCGCGCTGGTCGGCGTGTGGGTGATCGCCCGCGGGATGACGTTCCTGGGGGAGGCGATGAGCCACGGCATGCTGCCGGGAGTGGCGATCGCGTCGATCGTCGGCGGGAACCTCGTGGTCGGCGCCGCTGCCAGCGCCTTCGCCATGGCGGCCGGGGTCAACGCCCTTCGGCACAGCCGGGAGTTCGGGCGGGACACCAGCATCGGGCTGCTGTTCGTGGGGATGCTTTCGGTCGGGGTCATCATCGTGTCGCACTCGCGGTCGTTCGCGACCGACCTGACGGCCTTCCTGTTCGGCGACGTACTCGCGATCCGGCAGCCCGACCTGCTGATGCTGGCCGCGGCCGTCGCCGTGGTCGCGGCGGTCACCGCCGCGTGCTACCGGCCGTTCCTCGCGTTGACCTTCGACCCACGTAAGGCCCGGACACTGGGTTTGCGACCGGACCTGGCCAACGCGGTGATGCTGGCGCTGCTGACCGTCACGATGGCGGTCGCCTTCAGCGTGGTCGGCACGCTGCTCGCCTTCGGCATGCTGATCGCGCCGTCGGCGGCGGCCATGCTGGTGGCGCGCCGGCTGCCCGCGGTGATGCTGGCCAGCTTCGTGATCGGCTCGGCCGCCACCCTGGTCGGCCTGTGGATCTCCTGGTACGCCGCGACCGCCGCCGGCGCCACGATCGCCGCCGTCGCCGTGCTGATCTTCTTCGCGATTCTCGGTGCACGCCGGGTCACGACCGCGCTGGGTCGACGCCGGGCGCCGGGCCCGAACCCCTCACTGGAAGGAATTTCGTGATCGTCACCAACGTCAGGGGCCTCGCCGCTGCCGCCGCCCTGGGTGTCACGCTCGCGGTGTCCGCGTGCGGCTCGTCGGGTGATCCGCCGGCCGCCGAGGAGACGCCGCACGGCTACGTCGCCGGTGCCGAGGAGGTGGCCGAGGCCCAGTCCGCCATCGCGTACCTGACCCGCGGGGCCCGGCGGCTGCACCTGCTCGATCTGGCCACCGGGTCGGAGAGGGAGGTCGGCCTCTCGCTCGGTGCGGAGCGGATCACCGAGGACGGCCGTTTCGTCTACGCCGACGACGGCAACCGAGAACTCGAGGTCGTCGACGCCGGCGTCTGGACCGTCGATCACACCGACCACGTCCACTACTACCGGGCGCCGGCCCGCTCGGTCGGCACTCTGACGCTCGACGCGCCGATAACCACGGTCGCCGGCTTCGAGGCCCACACCACCATCGGTACGGCCGACGGGATGGTCACCGTGCTCGACCGCCGGGAACTCGAAGCCGGCAAGGTCGCCACCCTCGCCACGATCGACTCTCGCAGCACCACCGCACTGGCCGTGCCGTACGCGGATCAGCTTCTCGTCGCCGTCGGCGACGATCCCGGCCGGCCGGCGAACCGGATCGTCGCGATGAACGAGCGCGGCGAACCGACCGGCGCCCTGGAGGCGCCCTGCGCGGCGCCGCGCGGCTGGGCGGTGTTGCGCGGCGGCGCGGTCATCGCCTGCGAGAACAGTCTCGTCCGCGTCAAGCTCGACGGCGAGAAGCTCACGGCCAAGACCCTGCCCAGCCCACGTGGCCCGGTCCCGACGGGCACGTTCGGGTACCGGCCGCGGAGCAACGAGGCGGCGGTCGCCGATCGTGCCGGCATCTGGTCGGTGAACGCGGCGAAGGCCACCCTGCGATACCTCCCGGCTGGAGGACGCCAGCTGGTGGCGGCGGCGTCACCGGCCGACGGTAGTACGGTGCTCGCCCTCGACCGGTCGGGCACGTTGATCAGCTACGACCTCGGGACCGGAAAGGTGCTCGCGCAGACGTCCGTGCCGGCCGCGAACCTGACCCTGGATGTCGACCGTGCCTACCTGGCCGAGCCGGCCGCCCGGCTCATCCACGAGATCGACTACCGCGACGGACTGCGCACCGCCCGCAAGCTGCGGGTCACCGAACGACCGGACCTCGTCGTGGAGGTCGGTCGATGAGGACCAGGAGACTCTTGGCAGCGCTCGTCGCCGCGGCTGCCCTGCTGGCCGGCGGCGCCGCCTGCACCTCGCCGACGCGGACTCGCATTGTCGTGACCACGAACATCCTCGGGGACGTCGTCGCGGAGATCGTCGGTGACCAGGCCGAGGTCAGCGTGCTCATGAAGCCGAACGCCGACCCGCACTCGTTCGCCATCTCGGCACGGGAGGCGCACGCCATGCAGACGGCCGACCTGGTCGTCTACAACGGTCTCGGCCTGGAGGAGGGCGTGCTGCACCAGGTGGAGGCGGCGAAGGCCGAGGGTGTTCCCACCGTGGAGGTGGGCGCGAGGATCGATCCGATGGAGTACCGGGACGGCGACGCCGCAGGGCTTCCGGATCCGCATTTTTGGACCGATCCGGCGCGCGTGGTCACCGCGGTGCGGCTGCTGACCGACGAGATCGTCAGGCATGTCGACGGCGTGGACGGCGGCGTCGTCCGCCGGCGCGCCGAGTCGTACGCGAACGAGGTCCGCGAACTCGACGCGAGGCTTGCCGAGCGTTTCGCCGCGATCCCGGCGGAGCGTCGGGTCCTGGTCACCAACCACCACGTCTTCGGCTACCTGGCCGACCGCTACGACCTCACGGTCGTCGGCGCGATCATCCCCAGTGGAACCACCCTGGCTTCGCCGAGCGCGTCCGACCTCGCCTCGCTGGTCACCGCCATCGAGACCCACCGGGTGCCGGCCGTCTTCGCCGACACCGCGCAACCCGCCCGCCTCGCCGAGGTCCTGGCCGCCGAGGCCGGCATCACGGTACGCGTCGTCGGGCTGTATTCGGAATCGCTCAGCGACGCGGACGGCGAGGCCGCCAGCTACCTGGCCATGATGCGCTTCAACGCCGAAGCGATCATCGGCGCCCTGAGCGGAACCTGACCCCTGGCGGCTTCGACATGCGGACCTCCGTGTAGGTTACTGAAAACGATTGCCAGTTGCACTAAAGAGAGGACGTTTCAGTGAACCGACCCAACAGCCGTGGTCTGGTCGCGCTCATGGCCGCATCGCTGGCGCTCGCCGCCTGCGGGTCCGAAACGACGGGCGAGAGTGGAGCCCCCTCCGCGTCGTCGGCCACCGCTTCGGTGAACGAGCCGGTGGCGGTCACCTACGAGGGCGGCATCCACGTGCTCGACGGCGAGACCCTGAAGGTGGCGCACACCGTCGCCCTCGACGGGTTCAACCGGATCAACCCGGCCGGCAACGACACCGGCGTCATCGTCTCCACCGAGGCCGGCTTCCAGGTGCTCGACGCGGCTGCCGGAAAGCTGACCGACATCACGTACCCCGGCGCGAAGCCCGGTCACGTCGTGCTGCACGGTGACCGCACCGTCCTGTTCACCGACGGCACCGGAGAGGTGCACAGCTTCGACCCGACGGGCCTCGCCGACGGCAAGCCCACCGGACGCCAGTACAAGACCGCCCAGCCGCACCACGGCGTGGCGGTCGAGCTGGGCGACGGCACCCTCGTGGTCACCCTCGGCACCGAGGAATCCCGCCCTGGCGCGATCGCGCTCGACAAGGACGGCAAGGAGATCGCCCGCAGTGAGGAGTGCCCCGGCGTCCACGGCGAAGCCGTCGCCCAGGGCGAGGTCGTCGGGCTCGGCTGCAAGGACGGGGTCCTGCTGTTCAAGAACGGCGCCTTCGTCAAGGTCAAGAGCGACCGGGCGTACGGTGCCGTCGGCACCCAGGTCGGCAGCGAGGCCTCGCCCGTCCTGCTCGGCGACTACAAGATCGACCCGGACGCCGAGCGTGAGTTCCCCGAGCAGTTCGCGCTCATCGACACCGCCACGAACTCCCTCAAGGTGGTGCCGATGCCCGAGGGCGTCAGCTACAGCTTCCGCTCCCTGGCCCGCGGCCCCAAGGGCGAGGGCCTGATCCTGGGTACCGACGGCAAGCTGCACGTCGTCGACCCCGCCGCCGGCACGATCACCAACGCGTGGCCCGTCGTCGCCGCCTGGAGGGAGCCGATGAAGTGGCAGGAGCCCCGCCCGGCCCTGTTCGTCCGCGGCGACACCGCCTACATCACCGAGCCGGCCGTGAAGAAGGTGCACCGGCTCGACCTCACCACCGGCAAGCTCGTCGGATCGGTGGAGCTGCCCGCGGTGCCGAACGAGATCAGCGGAACGCTGTCGACCCACTGACCTGGAGGCCCCCCGGCGGTAGCGGCCGTTCTGCCCTACCGCCGGGGAACTGGCAGTTCCGGCCGACAGGGAGGCACGCGGCACCGGACGAGCAGGCAGGGTTCCCCGACGGTAGCCGTCCATCCGACGATGCCAGCCGTCTGGTTCGATCATCGGATGGGCTACGCCGGTTCCTACACCTGGCAACTTCGGCAGTTGGTCGGGTCTCGACTGCTACTCATGCCCGGGGCGCAGGTCGTCCTCCTCGACTCGGCCGAACGCGTCCTGTTCCAGCGACGTCGTGACTCTGGTCTGTGGGAGATACCGGCAGGGGCGGCCGAGCCGGGAGGAAGCTTCGTCGGCACCGCCATCGACGAGGTCCGAGAGGAGACCGGACTGATAGTCGAAGGCTCCGATCTCGTTGCCTTTGGGTGCCTCTCTGAGCCAGGCGTTCACGTCATCACCTACCCCAACGGCGACCGCATGCACTGCTTCGCCATGTGCTTCGAAGCCCGACGATGGTCAGGAGTGATCGAGCCGGAGAGCACCGAGGTGCTCGACGTGGCTTTCGCTGATCCCGCTACACCGCCGGGCCCGCTGCAGGCACAGACCCGAGTTGTCCTGGAAATGCACGCCGCCTATCGCCTGACCGGCCGGTTCCAAGCCAGGTGATCTTTGGACTCATGGGCCATCCGCAGGCATGTCGGAACGAACACGCGGGCATCCGTAGCCCGGTTGCGTTCCTCGATGTAGGCCACGGTGATGACGTCGCCTCGCTGTGGCGATCCGCGCCAAGCCCACAGATTCGTTTCGTGGCCGGACGGCACCCGCACGCGGCCGACGGAACTGCGGGACGACACCATGAACGGTTCATGACGCTGATGGTGGGATGGCGTCACGCGCCGAGCATGGCATGACGAGCAAAGGCGTTGAGCTCGGCCGAGGTCAGTGTCGGCGGGGCCCGCGGCTGTCGGACCCTGCCGGCTCCCAGAGCTGGACCACATTGCCCTCTGGGTCGCGCAGGCTGGCGAATCTGCCGTTCGGGTATTCCTCAGGGTCGACCTCGACGTCGATACCCGCACCACGCAGCTGGCCGACCATCGCGTCCAGGTCGGCCACTCGGAAGTTCAGTGACCAGGAGTGCTCGGAACCGCCGAAGTGTTCGGAGTCCGCCGACATGGCGGCCAGGACGGTCGGGCCGGACTGCTGCCACCATGAGGAAACGTCGTACGACTCTGGCGCGAGATCAACGCCGAGGTGGGTGGCGTACCAGTGATTGATTCGGTCAGGGTCGTTGGCGCGGAAGAAGACCCCGCCGATGCCGGTAACCCGTTCCACAGCCCCTCCTGGATCCGAGACGCGTCTTGTTGTGCACCCCGCGGGCTGCGAGCCCGTCCGGGTGATCCCGGCGCGCCGCGATCGTGCCGCCGTCGCATGAACGCCGACCATGCTGGCGCGCCGTACTTGGGCGGCTGGTCGCTACGACGCCTGGCGGACGGGCATGTCGGCCAGCCAGACGTCGGCCAGGTCGCTGAGGGGGACGTCGAGGGCCTGGCTGAGGCAGACCACCGTGCCGAACGCCGGCGCGGGAAGGCGGCCCGCCTCGATCTTGCGCAGCGTCTCGGGGGAGATGCCGGCTGCCACGGCCACCTCGACGAGGCTTCGGCCGGCCCGCGCGGCCCGGAGGGCGGCTCCGAGGCGTTGGCCCGCTGCGATCTGTTCGGCGGTGAGTGGTTGGCGAACCATGCCAGCAGGATATCCCTCCGAGCCTCCCGACCCGGCGTGGTATAAAAATACCGCAGACCGAGGGGAGGCTGTCGTGATCGAGCTCAAGTCCGCCGAGGAGATCGGCCGGATGGCGGTGACCGGCCAGTTCGTCGGCGAGCTGCTCGCCGAGTTGAGCGACGTCGCCGCAGTCGGCGTCAACCTGATGGACCTCGAACACCACGCCCGCCGCCGGATCAAGGAACGCGGCGCCGAATCCTGCTACTGGGACTACGCTCCCTCGTTCGGCCGCGGCCCGTTCCGCAACGTGCTGTGCCTGTCGGTCAACGACGCGGTGCTGCACGGGCTGCCGCACGACTATGTCTTGCGGGACGGCGACCTGCTCAGCATCGACATGGCGGCCAGCATCGACGGCTGGGTCGCCGACTCCGCGCTCTCCGTCATCGTCGGCACCCCCGACCCGGCCGACCTGAAGCTGATCGAGGCCACCGAGGTCGCACTGGAGGCCGGCATCACCGCCGCCCAGCCCGGCGGCCGCCTCGGCGACGTCTCCGCCGCGATCGGCGAGGTCGCCCACGCCTACGGCTACGGCGTCAACGCCGAGTTCGGCGGCCACGGCATCGGCCGAACCATGCACGAGGCCCCGCACGTCCCCAACAACGGCCGCGCCCGCCGCGGCATGAAACTCGTCCCCGGCCTCACCATCGCCATCGAGCCCTGGTTCTGCCGCTCCACCGACAAAATCACCTTCGACAACGACGGCTGGACGATCCGCTCCGCCGACGGCTCCCGCACCGCCCACTCCGAACACACCGTCGCCATCACGGCTGCCGGCCCCCAGGTCCTGACCCGCCGCCCCGCTCACGGCGTCACCTCGGCCGACCCCACCAGGAAGCCCGCCACGGCCTCCTGACCCACTGCCCGCCTTGGGCGTGACACGCTGTGTTTCGCGGATGGGGGCGTTCAGGGCAGCGGGCCGTCGGTTCCCGACTTCGCGCTGCAGCAGTCCCGGATCAGCGCGATCACGGTGTCGGCCGTCTGGTCGAGATAGCTGCGACCATCGGGAAGCCGGGTCCCCGGGCTGATGTAGCTGTCCGGACCGACGTGGGTGGCCGGGTCGAGCCGGTGCACGGTGATCTTTCCTTCGCGGTCAGCACGGTTCCATCCGCTCCGGCGGAACAGTCGCCACCGCTGCGGGAAGATCCAGGTGCTCACTCGCTCGATCCAGTCGCCGGTGCTGGTGAGCCGGTAGAGGTGCCGGGCGTGGGAGATGTCGTTGGCGCCGTTGTGGAACCCGCCGAGAGTGATCAGCCAGAGCGGCGTGCGCAGCTGGGACCACAGCTCGTCCACCGCGCCGGTGGCGACCTGCGCGCCGCCGCTGTAACTGAGCATCACCACGGGGATGCCGCTGTCCCGCCGGTAGCCGGCGAGCCGGAGCTGGGTGGCGATCTGCGTTCCGACGGCACGGTTGTACAGGGGACGGTACCGGCGGTCGGCGGCGACGAAGATCTGCATCACGTTGTGCAGGAACAGCAGCAGCCCGACGTGGCGACGCACCCACTTCCACACCGGCCGGTCGGCTAGCGGGTGGGCCAGCGGGGAGTAGGGCTGCACCTGGCCCAGCACCCGGAGTTCCGGCGCGCCGTTGATCAGGCACTTGACCAGTCGGCCGCCGTCACGGGTGTCGTGGAAGCGGCGTTTCCCGATGCCGTCCAGATAGACGAGGTAGGCGTCCGGTGGGCGGTCCGGGTCCGCGCCCCGGGCGTACGGCATGCCGGTGGGGAGGTCGGTGGTGGGAGCCCGCCAGCCTGCGGCATAGGCGAGCACCTCGTAGCGGGCGAGCAGAGCCTCGGCGAGCAGGACCGGTCCGAGCCCGGCGAGCAGCAGCAGGAGCGCGAACTCGATCATGTCGCTGGCTTCGGTGCTCTTGTCGTTTGGAGCCACACGACCAGTCGGCGGACGCCCTCGACGGCAACGGCGAGGCCGACCCCTGCGACGGCTACACAGCCGGCTGCGTCCCACCAGTCGATCCCGGCCACCGTGGCGAGCGCACCGGCGAGGCCGGCCCCCACTCCCAGCATGAGCACGAAGTGCAGCAGCGGCCCGAGCAGCGGGAACGCGAGGACCGCGGCGAGCAGCAGCGGGGCGGCCAGGCCCGGTGTCCAGACCAGCGCGGCCTCGTCGGGCGGTTCGGAGGGTGCCGCGGTCAGCACCAGCTCGGCAAGGGTCCACGCGGACAGCGGCCAGAGCGCGAACACCGCGCCGTCGACCACCGCGCCGGCCAGCATCAACGCGATCACCCTGGTGCGCGACGCGCCGGACAGACGGGCCACCACGGGTACCAGACGGCCGGCGGCCTCGGAGAGCCCGGCGAACAGCAGAAGGATGGCGACGAAGGGGGACATCGGTCAGCCCTGCCGTCGCAGGTCGCCGGATCCCGACCGAGTGAGCGTCCCGGCCTGCTGCGCATAGCGTTCGAGCTCGTCGGCGGCGCGCGAATAGCCGCCGGCCTGACGCTGGGCAGCCTGGAGGGTGCTCGCGGCGGCGCGGAACCGGGGCTCGTCGAGCAGACGTCGGGCGGTGGCGCGTACGACGTCCACGGTGACGTCCTCGGTGCGGATCGAGAGGCCGGCACCGAGTTCGACGATGCGGGAAGCCACCAACATCTGGTCGGCGCCCTGCGGTACCACCAGCATGGGGACGCCGGCGTACAGGGCCTCGTTGACGCTGTTCACCCCGCCGTGGGTGACGAACAGCGCCGCGCGGGCCAGCACCTCCGGCTGCGGTACGGACCGGTGGGCGATCACGTTGGCCGGCAGCGGGCCGAGCGCGGCGGGATCGGTGTTCCCGGTGGAGACGATCACGGTGCCGCCCAGCGGGGCGAGCGCGTCGGCAAGGCCGCGCAGCAGTTGCGGGTCGGCCTTGAATACCGTGCCCAGCGAGGCGTACAGCACCGGATCCCGCAGTCGGTCGATCGGGAACGACGGGTCGGCCGCGCGGGCACCGACACTCGGGCCGACGAACCGGTAGGACTGGTCGAAACTGTCGGCCTCCGGGTGGAACGCCCGCGAGGTGTAGACGAGGTTCAGCGGCTGACGGATGTTCGCCAGGTCGATCAGGGGCACCCCACGCGTGTCGTACCGGCGGCGCAGCTCCCAGCGCGACTTCAGGTACCCCCCGGCGTGGCGGGGTCGGGCCGCCGCGGCGGCCAGCAGCTCCCAGGAGGCATGGGTGGGGCTGGGCACGTGTCGGTTGAACGCGAACGTGGTGAACGACGAGGCCGCCGGCACGTCGAGTTCCCGGGCGGCCACCGGCCCCCACGGGCAGAGCGAGTCGTGCACGATCAGATCGGGCCGGGTGCCGCGCAGATCGGTGAGGACGGCGGGCAGCACGCGTACGGCGGTGCGCGCGAGCTGTTCCATCACCGTGACCGGCGTGGGCGGGCCAGCGAGCGGTACGTCGTCCCCGGAGTAGAGGAGCACCCGCGCGCCGGTGGCCGCGATCTTCTCGGCGTGGGCGGGCGTCGTGTGGTAGGTGACGGCGTGGCCACGACGGACAAGCTCGGCCACGACCGGCAGTGTCGGGTTCACGTGCCCGTGCATGGCGATGTTGAGGAATGCGACTGAGCTCATCGGCCGACCCTCGACAGGCGAGGAGTCAGCGCCCGGCAACACGTAACGACCACGATCCGCCTTTCTCGGTCACAGCGTAGACGCTGCCGGACGGCGGAGTGCCGTGGACCGGGTACTCGTCGGTTTCCGCAGGCAGGGTGGGAGTCGGGGCCGTTGCCGACCGGTCAGAGGTGATCGAACAACGGGGGGAGGACCAGGACCACGATCCAGGCCCACACCGCGTACACCGGCAGGTACCCGGTCTGCCACCGCTCGAGTGCGGCGAACGGCGTACGACGGCGGACGAAACCCAGCACCAGCCACGCCGACCACGCGAGGTTGGCCAGCAGGACGACGTTCTCCCCGAGGGCCGCCGCCTTGTTGGGGGTGGTGCCGTACTCGGTGATGCGCCCGGTGATCTCCACCAGCACCAGCACGTCGATGACCAGCGCGCTGACCACGAGGGCGAGCTGGAGCCGGTCGAACAGGCCGGGCGGAGCCAGCGGGTCGCGGGCGGAGATCGAGTAGAGCAGCAACCCCAGCACGACGACCAGCAGAAGGTCGAACAGGATCAGCGCTTCCCGCTCGACGTCGATGCCGGCGTTGGTCACGACGAGGGCCACGAGGAAGGCCAGCAGCGCAGCGGTGAACAGGGGGGTGAACAGTCGGGTGAGCACGGGGGCGATGTTCTCGACGACACTCTGCTTGGCCTCGACGAGCCACCCGGCCACCACCAACGCGGCCGCGGCACCGCAGGGCAGCAGCCACTGTGAGATGAAGTACTCCGGGGAGACCCCGATGGCCTCGAACGTCCCGAACATGAACGCGACCAGCACGCCCCCACCGAGGGCCATGAGGACGTAGTAGATGAAGCATTCGCCGGTGAAGCGGATGAAGTCCATGCGTCGGCGCGACGAGCGCAGGTCGTCGGCCACGTAGGCGAGACCGACGACGAACCACAGGGCGATGGGGAGATGGATGCTGGTCAGGACCAGCGACTGGGAGTCGTCCCGGAGCGGGTAGGCGTTGGCCGCCACGGCGCCGAGCGCGAACAACGCCACCAGGACACCGATCAGCGCCTTCGTGGCCTGACGGCGCCACGCCAGGAAGGCCGCCAGCCAGGGCAGTGCGAACAGGGCGGCGTTCGGGCCGTAGAAGGAGCCGTCCTCTTCGAGGCTCATCCCGAACAGCTCCGGCACCTTGACCGACGCCGCCGCGCCCGCTGCGCAGACGACCATCGCGAGCAGGTCACGGCGTGACCGGGTGGCCGCCACCGGGTTGTCGGTGTCGCCGGTCAGCACCAGTTGCTTCCACAGCCGTTCCGAATGCTCCCGGGCGAACTCGCGGGACAGGTCGTCGAGGCTGCCCATGCGTTTGACCGCGACCAGGAACGCCTCGTCGGCGCGCAGGCCGACGCCGACCAACTCGTCGACGGAGCCCCGGAGGTGGTCCTCGAGTTCCTCGGCGTCGGCCCGCTGGAGTTCTCGCCGGCGCTGCACGTACTGGCGCCACTGCGCGAACTGGGCCTCCAGGCCGTCCTGACTGTCGGCGGTGGTCATGCCGGCCCTCCTACGGGGATCGCCCCGAACGGCCTGGAATCCCCGGGGCCGTGCCAGATCTCCTTGAGCGCGCTCACCACCGTGTCCCACTGGCGGCGTTGCTCGGCAAGCTCGGTCCGGCCCTTGCCGGTGATGTGGTAGTACTTGCGCCGCCGCTCCCCCGTCACCGACTGCCAGTTCGACTCCACGTAGCCGAGGCGCTCGAGCCGGTGCAGCAGCGGGTAGAGCAGTCCCTCGGTCCAGTCGAGTTCTCCCCCGGACAGCTCGTTGATCCGTCTGAGGATGGCGTAGCCGTAGCTCTCCCCCTCGGAGAGGATGCCCAGCACCAGAGGTGTGGCCGAGGCGGCGACCAGATCCTTGGTGACCCTCATGAGACCTCCGAGCCGTAACCCTAGAACTGCAATGCATAGTAGTCCTAGGTATCGGCGCGGCGCCAGGCGGTGCGGCGACGCACGATTTTCCGAGGTGCGCACGTTGGAAGGTGCGCGGTCCGCGTACGCCGGCCGACGATGAGGGCTCTCGTGCGTGCCGTGACCGGGGAGGCGCTGGGATGGAGCCGTTCCGTATCGAGATTCCGCAGGCCGAGATCGACGATCTGCGCCGGCGCCTCGCCGACACCCGCTGGCCGCCCGAGCCGGGCGTCGACGGTTGGGAACGCGGCGTGCCCCAGGGGTACCTGCGGGAGCTGACGGAGTACTGGCGGTCCGGGTACGACTGGCGGGCGGCCGAGGCGGAGCTGAACCGGTACCCCCAGTTCCGCACCGAGATCGACGGCGCCACCGTGCACTTCCTGCACGTCCGGTCCCCCGAGCCGGACGCGACGCCGCTCGTCCTCACGCACGGCTGGCCGGGCAGCTTCCTGGAGTACGTCGACCTCATCGGGCCGCTGACCGATCCGCGTACCCACGGCGGCGATCCGGCGGACGCGTTCCACGTGGTGATCCCGTCACTTCCCGGGTACGGCTTCTCCAACCCCCTCACCGAGACCGGATGGGGTGTGCCCCGCATCGCCCGGGCGTGGGCGGAGCTGATGAGCCGGCTCGGATACGACCGCTACCTGCCGCAGGGCACCGACTTCGGGTCCTGGGTGACGGTCACCCTCGCCGCGACGGACGCCCGGCACGCGATCGGCGCGCACGTCAACTTCCTCATCACGCCTCCTCCCGGCGACCCTCGGGAGCTGGGCGCGCTCGACGAGGACACCGGCCGGCGGCTGGCCCGGCTGGGGCGATTCCTCGCCGAGGAGTCCGGCTACATGAAGCTCCAGGCGACCCGGCCGGTCACCGTCTCGTACGCGCTCACCGACTCGCCCGTCGGGCAGCTCGCCTGGATCGTCGAGAAGTTCAAGGAGTGGACCGACTCCGGCAAGAGCCCCGAGGACGCCGTCGACCGGGACCGGCTGCTCACCAACGTCTCGCTCTACTGGTTCACCCGCACTGCGGGCTCCGCGGCCCAGCTGTACTTCGAGACCGCCGACATGCTCCCCGTCAGCGACGCGCCGCGACGGCAGCCCCCGGTGCCGGTGCAGTTGGGGGTGGCGGTGTTCCCGCACGACCCGTCGCAGCCCGTCCGGGCCTGGGCCGACCAGGCGTTCCCGAACATCGTGCGGTGGACCGAGTACGAGCGGGGCGGCCACTTCCCCGGGCTGGAGCAGCCCGGCCTGCTGGTCGACGACATCCGCCAGTTCGCCCGGGCTCTCGGCCGCGGCTGACGCACGGCCGAGCAGGCCCGGCCGCGACCGGGCGGGCGCGGCACCGGCACCGCAGGGACAGCTCGGACCACACGCGGGAACCGCCTGACCGGACGGCGCGCCGGCGTACGCTCACGCGCCCGGCGCGCCGGTCTGCCGGGCCTCGGCGACCGCCGCCTCGACAGACCGCTCGGCCGCCGTGGTGCGCTGCACCACCTGCACGAGGACCTGCTTGACGCTCTCCAGCCCCTGTAGCAGCGGCCCCGGCTGCCCGCCCTGCAGGACCAGCGTCACGAGCCGCTGCGCGTCGCCGACCTGGCTGACGGTCGCGCTCGACGCCGCCCGCGCGCCGACGATGCCGTCCCGCACCGGGCCCAGCCCGGCGACCGTTTCTTCCGGGGTGGCCTCACGGGGAACGGCCGCCGTCGCCGTCGCCGCCTCACCGATCGACGTGGCGAGGCCGCTCAGCCGCCCCTGGACGGCGGCGATCGCACCGCGTACCCGTGTCATTCCCGCCGCGACCGCCGCGAAGCCGGCGCCGGCGGCGCGGAGCGCGACCTCCTGGGCCTGCTGGTCGGCGGTCGCGGTCAGCGCCTGCGCCCGCTCGACGCCGGCCGACAGGGTACGGAGCTGGACGGTGATCTTCTCGATGTGCGACACGGACGGGTTCCTCCAGTGCACGACGGGTGACGACGGACGCTCCACAGACGACATCGGGGCTGCGGCGGCGCTGTGCCCGTTGGTAGTCTCGCGCGTCCTGGGGAGAGACGGAAACGGACCGTGGGGTGATGGGCATGGGGGGCATCGATCCGTCCGGGTTGGGCCGGTCGCTGGAAGAGGCGATGCGGCTGCTGGGCCAGGCCACCGGCGCCGGCACGGTGCAGCCGGGCGGGCCGGAGAACCCACCGGCCGCCGAGGAGATGGTGGGCCGCGGTGCCGGCGGGGACGGTCTGGTCGAGGCGGAGGTCTCGGCGTTCGGCCGGCTGGAGTCGCTGGTGATCGACCCGAGCCTGCTGCGTGCCGGCACCAGCGCCATCGCCCAGTACGTGGTCGAGGCCGTACGAGCGGCGCAGGACGACGAGCGGACCCGGCGCGCCGAGACGCTCGGTGCGGCGGCGGCACCGGACACGGCCGCTCTGGCCCGGCAGTTGGAGCGCGTCTCGGAGGAGGCGTTCCGCGGGTTCGACCGGATGATCAGCGACCTCGACGCCGCCACCCGGCGGATCGACCGGCGGTGAACCCATGTCCGACGGGATCCAGGTCGACGTCGCGGCGTTGCGCGCCGCGGCCGGATCGCTCGAGGCCACGGGCCAGCAGCTCGGCGCGGAGGTGGCCAGCCTCGAAGGCACCGTCACCGGCTCGGGCAGCCCGTGGGGCTCCGACGAGGCGGGGTCGCTCTTCGGCGCCGTCTACGTCGAGGTGCTGACGCAGGCGCTCGACGTCTACCGGTCGATGGCCGACCAGCTGCTGGAGGTCGCGGGGAACCTCAACCACGGCGCGGACGCCTACGAGGCGATCGAGACCACGAACGCGGAACTCTTCAACCGGATGGAGCTGCCCGGTGGGTATGCAGCTGCCCCCTGAGCTGGCGGAGGCCCTGGGCTGGGTCGGCTTCACCTGGCCGACCGCCGACGAGGAACTGCTGTTCGAGGCGTCGCAGATGTGGTTCGCGTTCGCCGGGCGGCTGCGTACCGCCGTGGGGGACGCGGAGAAGGGCTCGTCGCAGGTCTTCGGCGTCAACAGCGGCGACGACGTCCGGGCGTTCGAGCAGGCCTGGCGGGGCGAGGAGGGCCCGCCGCGCCGCATGGAGGACGGCGCGCAGGCAGCCGAGCTGATCGGCATGGCCCTGCTCGTGATGGCGATCATCACGCTCACGCAGAAGATCCTCGTGATCATCCAGCTGACGATCCTCGTGGTGCAGGTGGCGATCGCGCTCGCGGCGGCGGCGCCCAGCCTCGGCGCCTCACTCGCCCAGATCCCGGTCGCGATCGGCGTCGCCCGGATGGCGATCCAGCGGATCGTCAAGGAGGTCGTGGAGCGGGTCGTCAAGGAGATCATCCCGCAGCTGCTGAAGCGGGCGAAGCGACTGCTGCGCCGGTTCACCGGGAAGGGCCGCGGCCCCGGCGGCGCCCCGAAGCCGGGCATCCCCGGCCCGCACATGACACCCCGCTACCACAACACGAAGCCGATGCTCGACAAGTACCGAAACGAGCATCTTCCCGGCGGCTTCTTCCCGACGCCGGTGCGCCGGCTCACCCCGGAACAGTTGGAGGAGCATCGGGTCTTCTTCGACGGTGACGGGATCCTGCGCAGCGCCAAGGACGGCACACCGTACGACACGTCCGCCTCGAGCACCGTCTTCAGCGGCAACGGCCAGGCGATCTTCGTGATGGACCGCAACGGCAACATCTACGCGTCCACTTACCAGAAGGTCGGCGACTTCCACCACTCCACGCTCGGCAACGGCCAGCCCGTGGCGGCGGCGGGTGAGCTGGTCGTCCGGGACGGTAGGGTCCAGCTCGCGACCGCGCGGAGCGGCCACTACCAGCCCGACGCGAGCCACATGGCCAATCTCGACGCCGAGTTCAAGCGCAACGGCCTCGGCGACGTCCCGATCCACAGCTGGGACGGCAGCCGGATCTTCTAGGGGAGACAGCGGAACATGGGCACGGAGAACTGGAAGGGCCACGTCAACGGGATCCTCTACGGGATCCAGTTCGACCCGGCCCTCGACGACGCGGTGGTCACCCGGGTCGCCGACGGGGTGGTCGGCGGGCTCTACCCCGGTGACCCCGCCGAGACCCTGGGCGCGCTCACCGAGGCGCTGCGGTACCAGGGGCCGCTCAACGACCAGGTCGAGGCGCCGCACAGCGAGGAGAGCATCCGCGCGTTCCTCGGCCGGCTCTCGGTGGCCCTCGCGGCCCGCGCCTGACCACTCGGGCCTGACCCGTCCCCGGCGGAAACAGCGGGCTACGACGGAACCACACCGGCAATGTGTGTTTCTCGGGAACACCTGCCTGCGAAATTCGTCATATTCGACCGCCATCAATGTAGCCTCGAAGGTTGTCGCAGCTCAACCGGCCCCGAATTGGCGGTCGGCACACCGGACGATGATCGGGAATGGCTCCGCGGCACATTCGGGGAGCCACTCCGCGCCGCCATTCTGGTCCCGCATCCGTCGGACCGAGAAAGGCGACAGACATGTTCGGTGCCGTTCGTCGAACCGCAATCGTGATCGCGCTCGCGGTGGGGCTTGTCGGTGGGGTGGGAGCCGCCGCGCGGGCCGCCGTCAACCCCGTCACTCCCCAGTCCCTCTGCGGTCTGGGCTATGTCGTGCGGGACCAGGACCCCATCCACCACGCGGAGAGCCGGGAGCGGCTCGGCACGGTCTACCTGATGTACAACACCCTCACCGGGTACGGCTGCACCGTCACCGTTAAGTCCGCGTACGTCGGCGCGCTCACCCGCACCCAGGTCTACCTCTCCGCCCAGTACCTGCCCACCCAGGTCGACGACGCCGGCAGGCTCTACGCGGCGGGTCCGGCGAGGGCGTACGTGCGTGGCGGCTGCACCATCTGGGGCGGCTTCATGGCGGACCCGTCCGGCGCCATCCACTACCACGACCGGGCGAACCCGGCGATCGGCGGGATCGGCACCTGCTTCTGATCGACGTGGCGTGGCCCGCGCCGCGCTACGGGTGCGGGCCACGCACCGGTTCCGCCGGCCAGCCGTCCCGGCGCTGGTCCGGTGGCATACTCGGTCGCCATGGTGCTGTCGCGCGGCTGGGCGTACTTCCTCATCGGCGTCGGTGTCTGGACCTGGGTGATCTGGCCGCGGTTCGCCGTCGCGATCTGGAAGGACCCGCGCTCCTGGTCGACCGGGGTGGTCGGGGACTTCCCGGCGACCGGGTTCCTCTGGATCCACGCCCTGCTGATCGCGGCGTCGCTGGCCATCGGCACCACGGTTGGCGTGCTCGGACTGCGCGCCCTGCGTGCCGGCCGCCGGCCACCGACGTCCTGACCCTCCGTGGCACGGACAGCTGCCGGCGCGTCCGGGCCCGCTCGGGAGCGGACCGGGGGTCCTGGAATGCGGCGGTGCGGCAGAGCGTTGTCGCTCTCCGTGGGCCCGCCGCCGATCGCTTCGCGGGGCGGTGGACGCCCTGCCGGGCAAGTGTGACGCGGGCCGCTGCCCACGGATTTGACGTTCAAACCCGCGGACGCGTAACTTTCTCTCTGCCAGCGCGGAACGGGGCAAACAGGGCGAAAGACCTGGTGCTCTCGACCGGGAAGGCGCCGGCGTCGGAAGGGGGATCAACCCCTTGGGACGCCGGTCGGGCGGGGCCCGCTGGATCTGCCGGGAGGCGGATTTGGTGCGGCGGAACCGACCGGGTAAGGTTGACGACCGGCAGGGCACCGGACGAGCCAGCGGGAGACCGCGGCGGGCCGGCCTGCCGAATCCGATGATCGAGCACAGCGGTTCGCCGCTGCGTGCGGTCAGCGGCGCCAAGCCGTACGAAGCATGACAGACCGGGACACACGGTTTGACACGGCCGAGACGGTGAGGTAACGTAGTAAAAGTGCCCGGCGCGAGAGCGGTGGGTGGGAGTGAAGCCCCGGATGGGGCCCACGGTGTGGGTTTCTGATGGTGTGTGGTTGTTCTTTGAGAACTCAACAGGGTGCTTGATAAGCCAGTGCCAAATTGTTTTATACCCCGGACTGGTCGAGGCTGTGGTTTCGGCTGGTTGGGATTCCTTTGGCAACACTTTTTGTTGCTGGGACAGTTTTTCAACAGGTTTTTGTTGGAGAGTTTGATCCTGGCTCAGGACGAACGCTGGCGGCGTGCTTAACACATGCAAGTCGAGCGGAAAGGCCCTTCGGGGTACTCGAGCGGCGAACGGGTGAGTAACACGTGAGCAACCTGCCCTAGGCTTTGGGATAACCCCGGGAAACCGGGGCTAATACCGGATAGGACTTCCTGCCGCATGGTGGGGGGTGGAAAGTTTTTCGGCCTGGGATGGGCTCGCGGCCTATCAGCTTGTTGGTGGGGTGATGGCCTACCAAGGCGACGACGGGTAGCCGGCCTGAGAGGGCGACCGGCCACACTGGGACTGAGACACGGCCCAGACTCCTACGGGAGGCAGCAGTGGGGAATATTGCACAATGGGCGGAAGCCTGATGCAGCGACGCCGCGTGAGGGATGACGGCCTTCGGGTTGTAAACCTCTTTCAGCAGGGACGAAGCGGAAGTGACGGTACCTGCAGAAGAAGCGCCGGCCAACTACGTGCCAGCAGCCGCGGTAAGACGTAGGGCGCGAGCGTTGTCCGGATTTATTGGGCGTAAAGAGCTCGTAGGCGGCTTGTCGCGTCGACTGTGAAAACCCGCGGCTCAACTGCGGGCCTGCAGTCGATACGGGCAGGCTAGAGTTCGGTAGGGGAGACTGGAATTCCTGGTGTAGCGGTGAAATGCGCAGATATCAGGAGGAACACCGGTGGCGAAGGCGGGTCTCTGGGCCGATACTGACGCTGAGGAGCGAAAGCGTGGGGAGCGAACAGGATTAGATACCCTGGTAGTCCACGCTGTAAACGTTGGGCGCTAGGTGTGGGGGGCCTCTCCGGTTCCCTGTGCCGCAGCTAACGCATTAAGCGCCCCGCCTGGGGAGTACGGCCGCAAGGCTAAAACTCAAAGGAATTGACGGGGGCCCGCACAAGCGGCGGAGCATGCGGATTAATTCGATGCAACGCGAAGAACCTTACCTGGGTTTGACATGGCCGCAAAACCGGCAGAGATGTCGGGTCCTTCGGGGGCGGTCACAGGTGGTGCATGGCTGTCGTCAGCTCGTGTCGTGAGATGTTGGGTTAAGTCCCGCAACGAGCGCAACCCTCGTTCGATGTTGCCAGCGCGTTATGGCGGGGACTCATCGAAGACTGCCGGGGTCAACTCGGAGGAAGGTGGGGATGACGTCAAGTCATCATGCCCCTTATGTCCAGGGCTTCACGCATGCTACAATGGCCGGTACAATGGGCTGCGATACCGTGAGGTGGAGCGAATCCCAAAAAGCCGGTCTCAGTTCGGATCGGGGTCTGCAACTCGACCCCGTGAAGTCGGAGTCGCTAGTAATCGCAGATCAGCAACGCTGCGGTGAATACGTTCCCGGGCCTTGTACACACCGCCCGTCACGTCACGAAAGTCGGCAACACCCGAAGCCGGTGGCCCAACCCGTCAGGGAGGGAGCCGTCGAAGGTGGGGCTGGCGATTGGGACGAAGTCGTAACAAGGTAGCCGTACCGGAAGGTGCGGCTGGATCACCTCCTTTCTAAGGAGCACCATCCACCGAAGGGTGGTATGGAGCCCGCGGCCCGCGGATGTCGGGTCGGGGTGCTCGATTGGCGGAGACACTGGCGAGTTTTTCCCTGGCAACGGCCGGGTTCTTCCTAGTACGGCCACTTCGGTGGTGTGGAACGGGGTCCTGGTGCGGCTGGGGGAGGATGATGGGCACCCTGTTGGGTCCTGAAGGAACAACCGGTGGTTGTCCTTTCGGAAACCATGACCTGGAGTTGAGTTCCAGGGTTGGTTGCCAGGCACGGCCTGGCCTCGCATACCGGATGCTGCCCCCGTGGGGGTGGGGTTGCTGGTGTGGGGTGTTTCGGGTTGTGGGTTGGTCGTTTGTTGAGAATTGCACAGTGGACGCGAGCATCTTTGTGGTCAAGTTGTCAAGGGCGAACGGTGGATGCCTTGGCACCAGGAGCCGATGAAGGACGTGGGAGGCCGCGATAGGCCTGGGGGAGCTGTCAACCGAGCTGTGATCCCAGGGTGTCCGAATGGGGGAACCCGGCATCAGTCATGTGGTGTCACCCGCACCTGAACTCATAGGGTGTGTGGAGGGAACGCGGGGAAGTGAAACATCTCAGTACCCGTAGGAAGAGAAAACAACAGTGATTCCGTGAGTAGTGGCGAGCGAAAGCGGATTGAGGCTAAACCGGCTGCGTGTGATACCTGTCAGGGGTTGCGTGGTCGGGGTTGTGGGACCCTGCTACACGAGCTGACACTCGTGTGAGGAGTTACAAAGCCAGTTGTTAGTCGAATGGTCTGGAAAGGCCGACCGTAGACGGTGATAGTCCGGTAGGTGAAAGCAGCTGGTCTTCTGTGGGTGTTCCCGAGTAGCGGCGGACTCCTGAAATCTGCCGTGAATCTGCCAGGACCACCTGGTAAGCCTAAATACTTCCTGGTGACCGATAGCGGACGAGTACCGTGAGGGAATGGTGAAAAGTACCCCGGGAGGGGAGTGAAATAGTACCTGAAACCGTTCGCCTACAATCCGTCGGAGCCTTGCGGGGTGACGGCGTGCCTTTTGAAGAATGAGCCTGCGAGTTAGTGGCATGTGGCGAGGTTAACCCGTGTGGGGGAGCCGTAGCGAAAGCGAGTCTGAATAGGGCGATTCAGTCGCGTGTCCTAGACCCGAAGCGGAGTGATCTAGCCATGGGCAGGCTGAAGCGCGGGTAAGACCGCGTGGAGGGCCGAACCCACCAACGTTGAAAAGTTGGGGGATGACCTGTGGTTAGGGGTGAAAGGCCAATCAAACTCCGTGATAGCTGGTTCTCCCCGAAATGCATTTAGGTGCAGCGTCGCGTGTTTCTTGCCGGAGGTAGAGCACTGGATGGTCTAGGGGGCCCACAAGCTTACCGAAATCAGCCAAACTCCGAATGCCGGTAAGTGAGAGCGCGGCAGTGAGACTGCGGGGGATAAGCTTCGTAGTCGAGAGGGAAACAGCCCAGATCACCAGCTAAGGCCCCTAAGCGTGTGCTAAGTGGAAAAGGATGTGGGGTCGCATAGACAACCAGGAGGTTGGCTTAGAAGCAGCCACCCTTTAAAGAGTGCGTAATAGCTCACTGGTCAAGTGGTTCCGCGCCGACAATGTAGCGGGGCTCAAGCACACCGCCGAAGCTGTGGCACTCACACAAGTACTTCGCCGGCGCTCTTCGGGGTGTTGGTGCAGGTGTGTGGGTGGGTAGGGGAGCGTCGTGCCGGGGGTGAAGCAGCGGGGTGACCCAGTTGTGGACGCGGCACGAGTGAGAATGCAGGCATGAGTAGCGAAAGAAGGGTGAGAAACCCTTCCGCCGGATGACCAAGGGTTCCAGGGCCAGGCTAATCCGCCCTGGGTGAGTCGGGACCTAAGGCGAGGCCGAGAGGCGTAGTCGATGGACAACGGGTTGATATTCCCGTACCCGCGAAGGAGCGACCCTGACGAACCTCGTTGTGCTAACCACCCGATCTGTGGGCAGTCTTCGGACCAAACACGGGGAGCGTGGGAACCTGGCGGGTAGTAGTCAAGCGATGGGGTGACGCAGGAAGGTAGCTGAGCCCGGCCGGTGGTTGTGCCGGGGTAAGCGTGTAGGCCGTGCTGTAGGCAAATCCGCAGCACACATAGGCTGAGACGTGATGCCGAGCCGATTCAGGTGAAGTCAGTGATCCTATGCTGCCGAGAAAAGCCTCTAGCGAGTTCCGAGCGGCCCGTACCCCAAACCGACACAGGTGGTCAGGTAGAGAATACCGAGGCGATCGGGCGAACTGTGGTTAAGGAACTCGGCAAATTGCCCCCGTAACTTAGGGAGAAGGGGGGCCGGAGACGTGAAGCCCCGCGCGGGTGGAGCGTTGTATGGCCGCAGAGAGCAGGGGGAAGCGACTGTTTACTAAAAACACAGGTCCATGCGAAGAAGTAATTCGATGTATATGGACTGACGCCTGCCCGGTGCTGGAACGTTAAGGGGACCTGTTAGCTCTTTCGGGGGCGAAGCGGAGAACTTAAGCGCCAGTAAACGGCGGTGGTAACTATAACCATCCTAAGGTAGCGAAATTCCTTGTCGGGTAAGTTCCGACCTGCACGAATGGCGTAACGACTTCCCCACTGTCTCAACCACAGGCCCGGCGAAATTGCACTACGAGTAAAGATGCTCGTTACGCGCGGCAGGACGGAAAGACCCCGGGACCTTTACTATAGCTTGACATTGGTATCTGAATTAGCTTGTGTAGGATAGGTGGGAGCCGGTGAAGCTCGCACGCCAGTGCGGGTGGAGGCAATCTTGAAATACCACTCTGGTTGGTTTGGGTATCTAACTTCGGACCGTTATCCGGTTCAGGGACAGTGTCTGGTGGGTAGTTTAACTGGGGCGGTTGCCTCCTAAAGGGTAACGGAGGCGCCCAAAGGTTCCCTCAGCCTGGTTGGCAATCAGGTGTTGAGTGCAAGTGCACAAGGGAGCTTGACTGTGAGACTGACAGGTCGAGCAGGGACGAAAGTCGGGACTAGTGATCCGGCACTGGCATGTGGAAGCGGTGTCGCTCAACGGATAAAAGGTACCCCGGGGATAACAGGCTGATCTTCCCCAAGAGTCCATATCGACGGGATGGTTTGGCACCTCGATGTCGGCTCGTCGCATCCTGGGGCTGTAGCAGGTCCCAAGGGTTGGGCTGTTCGCCCATTAAAGCGGTACGCGAGCTGGGTTTAGAACGTCGTGAGACAGTTCGGTCCCTATCCGCCGTGCGCGTAGGATACTTGAGAAGGGCTGTCCCTAGTACGAGAGGACCGGGACGGACGAACCTCTGGTGTGCCAGTTGTCCCGCCAGGGGCACGGCTGGTTAGCTACGTTCGGAAGGGATAACCGCTGAAAGCATCTAAGCGGGAAGCTCGCTTCAAGATGAGGTATCCCACCACCTTCGGGTGGGTAAGGCCCCCAGCTAGACGACTGGGTTGATAGGCCGGAAATGTAAGCCCGGTAACGGGTTCAGTTGACCGGTACTAATAGGCCGAGGACTTGACCAACAAAGCTGCTACGCGTCCACTGTGCAACTCCCGACAAACGAACAACAAACCCGTGTGGGTGTTGTTTGACATGTCGATAGAGTTACGGCGGTCATGGCGGAGGGGAAACGCCCGGTAACATTCCGAACCCGGAAGCTAAGCCCTCCAGCGCCGATGGTACTGCACTCGGGAGGGTGTGGGAGAGTAGGACACCGCCGGACATCTTTCCCGTTCAGGGCCACCCAACTGGGTGGCCCTGAACGCGTTTCCGCCCCCCTTTTTGTTTCTTCACCGGCGCCATGCCACAACCCGGAATCGACGCCAAGCCACCGGCGGGTGATCGACCCGATGCCGCGGGCATGGTGGTGACCGACCCTGTCGGATACCGCAACGCCGCCCACCCGGAAACGACCATCGGCCGGCGCTACAACCCTCGCTTGTCCGGCTCACCGGCAGGAAACCGCCGCCCCGGGCTGCGGCTCGGCCCGGTCCAGCACGCCTTGTCAAGGAGCTCACGAGCCCGCCGGCAACGGCATGCCGCACGTCGGCGAGCGGCGGGCCAGGAGCACGCACAGGTGCGCGTGGCCTCGGGCGGGACGTGGTGTGCGTACGCCATGACGAAGCCCCGCCGGCGAGGATGCCGGCGGGGCCGTGTGGAGCTTGCGTGGGACGGCGGTCAGGAGGGTTCGGGGGCGCAGATGAAGCGCGGCTCGGCGTCGTAGCGCCAGCTGAACTTCTCCCGCTTTACCACCTTGCCGTCCTTGCGGAAGACCCGGTACGCGTCCTGCGTGAAGCCGTCGCTGCCGGCGGCGGCGATGCAGGTGGGGCCCGGCTCCAGGTAGACCGTCTTCGGCTTGGTGACGTTGCGGCGCGGGCCGTACTCGGTCTTCACGCTGTCCCAGATCTTCGTGCTCCAGATCGAGACGGTGATGGTGCTGGCCGTGTACGAGGTGTCGATCAGCACGCCGTGGTCGGTGTTGTTCCGGAACTTGAAGTCCAGGTCCGGGTAGAAGATCGTCGACTCGATGACGGCCGGGTAGCGGCTGAAGTAGAACGAGTGCGGCTTGTGCTCGACGTCCTCCAGGCCGGCGTAGTAGGTCGCGTTGAACAGCGTCGTGGTGAACTGGGAGACGCCACCGCCGACGCCGGGCACCAGCTTGCCGTTGAGGATGACCGGGGCGTCCTTGTAGCCCTGGGCGTAGCCCCGCTCCCCCGTGTGCCCGTTGAGCGAGAACGTCTCGCCGGGCAGGACGAGCGTGTTGTCGACGTCCCTGGCGGCGGTGATGATGTTCTGGCTGCGCGGCGAGGAGAGCCCACCGGGGAACCTGGTGGTGAACGTCGAGACCCGCTCCTTGATGCCCAGCCCGGCGAGCTTCGCCGCGGTCAGCTCCGGCTCCGCCGGCTTGAGCGTGCCGGTGACCTTCCGGCCGTCCGCCAAGGGCAGGACCGCGAGCAGGGCCTCCCCGAGCATGGAGGTGTCCAGCTGCTGCCCCGGCTTGCCGTCGGTGATCTTCGGCTTGCCGCCGGTGAGGGTGATCTGCGCGTCCTGCGGGGGCACCTCGACCTTGGCCAGGTCGCCGCCGAGCGCCGTACGGAGCCGCTTGACGTCCACCCGCGCGGTCAGCTTGCCGGTGTCGTCGGCGCTGAACCGCAGACTCTTCGCGATGGCCGACGGCGGGATCGTCACCGAGCCCTTGTCCGTGGTCAGCGTGACCGGCGCCGCCACCGCGGGCTTCGCCAGCTCGGCCACCATCGTGTCGACCTCCTCGGCGGTGGTCGCCGGGTGCTTCTCGATGAGCGGGACGGCGATCGGCTGATCACTCAGCCAACCCTCGCGCACCACCTGCGCGGAACGCTCCGGGTCGAGGGCGAGGCTGGGCTTCGGATGCACGGCCTTCGGGGTGAGGCCGCTCCAGGTGATCGCCGGCATGGTCATCTTGCGGCCCTGGTCGCCCACGACCTTCTTGAGCGCCGCGTCGAGGCGGGCCACGTCCACGGTCACCACCGGCTGCACGTCGCGGGACCCGACCAGCCGGTCGACCGCGTGCGCCTCCGCCTGCACGGCGGCCGCGACGGTCGCGTCGACGTCGACCGCGAGCCCGACATCGGCCGGGTTGATCTCCGCCGTGCGCTCGCCGACGCGTACGGTCACCGGTGCGCCGAACTCGGCCGCCCGCCGGTCCAGCTCCGCACGGAGCTCGCGGGCGGCGTCCGAGCGGCTCCGGCCGCCGAGCTCGGCGCCGAGCACCGTCGTGCCGCGCGGCACGTCACCGGCGTACGCGTAGGCGCCCACACCGGCCACGGAAGCGAGCACCGCGGTGGCGAGGCCGGTGGCGAGCAGCATCCGGGCGCGGCGGGACCGCCCGCGACCCGGCGACCCGGCGGGCACCGACTCCTCGACCGGCCACCGCACCGCGGTCACCTGCACGGTGGGCCGGTCGTCGGCGGGCGGGGTTTTTTCGCCGTACAGCGTCACAGTCACCTCGATCGGGGGCGCCACACACGAGCGGGTTTCCCGCCCGGAAGACAACTACGGTAACCAACGTGTCGGCGCCGCGGCAGCCTGCTCCCGGCCCGTCCCGTCAGCGCGTGTCGCGGACCGACCCGATGGTCGCCCACGGTGGCGAACATGAAACGGTGTGAGCATGCGGGTGGACGATGCGGTCCTGGCGTACGGCGGTGGCTGGGTGGACCGGGCGGGGGCGCTGCGGGCCGACCCGGAGCGGGTGGCGGCGTTGCTGGCCGGGCCCGGGGCGCGGCTGCTGGCCCTCTGGCGGGACCACTGCCTGGTGGCCGGGGACACACCGGTCCGGTTGGCCGGGGAACGGGCTGCGCAGGCGCGTGCTGTCGCGGACGAGGCCGTGTTCCTCGGCCTGGACGCCGGGGAGCCGGTCTTCGCGGTGGACCTGTCCGGGCTGACCGAGGACGCCGCCCGCCAACTGGCCGGGGCGACCGCGGTCACCGACGTACGGCGGCTCGTCGGGCGGCTCACCCCCGCCGAGGCGGCCACCCAGGCGTACGCGCGGGGCCTGCTGCACTGGCACCGCCAGCAGCGGTACTGCGGCACGTGCGGCGCGCCGACGGAGGCCCGGGACGCGGGGCACGTCCGCCGCTGCGCCGCGGTGCACTGCGGCCGGCTGTTCTTCCCCCGGATCGAACCGGCGATCATCGTGCTGATGGAGGCCCCCGGTCCGCCGGGCCGCTGCCTGCTGGCCCGGCACGCCGGCGCACCCGAAGGGGCGTACTCGACGCTGGCCGGCTTCGTCGAGGTGGGCGAGAGCCTGGAGGACGCGGTCCGGCGGGAGATGGCCGAGGAGGCCGGTGTGGTCGTGACGGACGTGGCGTACCAGGGCTCGCAGGCCTGGCCGTTCCCGGCCGGGCTGATGGTGGGGTTCCGGGCCATCGCCGCGTCCGAGGAGGTACGGGTCGACGGCCACGAACTGCTGGAGGCACGCTGGTTCACCCGTGCCGAGCTGCGGGAGCGGGTGGCCGCGGGCCGGCCGCTCGGTCGGCTCGACTCGATCGACCACCACCTGCTGAACCGCTGGCTCGCCGAGGGCTGATCCCGGCAGGTCAGCCGTGGCCCCGCACACCGGGAGACGCCGGCTGCCCGGCACCCGGCGGCGTCAGCCACGCGCGGACGGCCATCGTGAGCGTCATGACCACGGCGGTGCCGAGGGCGCACCAGAGCAGGCCGGCCACCGTACGGGGCGCGATCGACACCGCGGTGACGACCAGGACGACGCTCCCCACCCACAGGGGCGCGGCGGGCCAGCGGACCCCGGCCGCGACCGCGGCGTTCAGCAGAACGAACACGACCGCGTAGAGCGCCCCGACGGCGGCGAAGAGCGGCGCGTACCCACCGAGATGGGTGTAGTCGGTGCCCCCGGCGAGCCGGAACGCCAGCCCACCGGCGGACGCCGAGGCGAGCACCAGCAGCAGCCCGCACCCGCCGGTGAGGGCCAGCGCGACGGTCCGGCTGCGCCGATCGCCGCGGGCCAGCCGGGGCAGGGCGAGCACCGTCGCCACCTGCGGTGCCCAGAGCGCGCCCTTCGTGAGGACCGTCCCCACGGCGTACGCCCCCGCGTCGCCGGCCGGCAGCAGCTGGCGGGCGAGCAGCAGGTCCGCGTACGAGACGACGAGCATGGCGAGCGTCGCCCCGCAACCGGTAAGGATCCGACCGGCGCCGAGCGCCGGTGCCGCCGGTGCGGCCGTCGCCGTGGCCGGTCGGGCCAGCACGGCGAGCGCGAGCGGGGTGAGCACGGCGGACACCGCGCCGAGGAGCAGCGACCCGGTCAGTCCGAGACCCAGGAGCAGACCGACGAGTACGCCCCCGTACCGGCCGACGGCCAGCAGGACCATCCCGACGGCGAGCCGGACGAACCGCTGCCCGCCCTGGAGTTCCCCGAGCGGGCGGCAGGCGAGCACGATCGCCGCCGTGGTGACCGCGGACAGGATCGACACCTCGACCGGGAGGCGCAGCGCGGTGGTGAGCAGCGGAGTGGCCACGACCAGCGCCCCCGCGCAGAGCGTGGCGGTCACCAGGGCGGCCCGGCGGGTGTCCGAGTGCCCGTGCCGGGCGTGGTGCACCGCGACGGCGAGCTGCAGGCCGAATCCCGGCACGCTCGCGATGGCGATCAGGCCGAGGGCGGTGGCGAGGGCGCTGAGGTCGGCGGCGTCGAGCTGCCGGGCGGCCAGGACCGGCGCCACGTAGGCGAGACCGTTCCCCAGGATCCCGGCGGCGGTGACGGCGAGGCCGGCCGCGCCCAGCGCGCGTACGCCGACGGGCTCGGGACGCGTACGCACCACGTCGCCACCGGCGGTTCGCCGGTTCACGTGATCCCCGACAGGTCGGAGTCGCGCCACGAGGCTGCCTCCGGACCGCGCTGGTGCGGCAGCCCGGGCGGCGGGACGGGCGGCGACGCGGACTCGGCCGGACGTGGCGGTGTGCGCCGGACGGGCCGCCGCCGGACGGTCGTCGACAGCCAGAGGCAGCCGAGGGCGAGCACCATGAGCAGTTGCGGAAGGACGGCGGTGTGCCGTTGCGCGGCGTCGAGGTACGCCCAGGCCGCCAGGACGACCAGGGCGGCCGGGAGCCAGGTCTCGGCGAGCCGGGTGACGAGCCGGACCCGGCGTGGATCCGCCGACCGGGGCAGCGGGATCGCGCCGGGGAGGGCGAGCAGGACGCCGGCGGCGACCAGCAGACCGCCGACGATGCCACCGAGCATCAGCAGCGCGACGGCGCCGACCGCCAGCAGGGGGACGGACCGGGTCACCCGGCGCCGGACCGCACGGGTCGGCGGTCGGTCACCCCGGTGGCGGTCGGGGAGCACCGCCAGGACCACGACCACCACGAGCAGGACACCGCCGGCGAGCAGGCCCACCCGGTACGAGCCGTCGGGCGCGAAGCGCAGGACGACCTCGCCGGAGACACCGGCCGGCAGCAGCCAGCCCTGCTGCCACCCGTCGACGACGACCGGCCGTAGCGGCTTGCCGGCCACGGTGGCCTCCCAGCCGGGGTTGGTGTTCTCCCGGACGGCGAGGACACGGTCGGCGGCGTGCTCGCCGACGCGTACCCGTCGCTCGGTGGCGTCCCACGAGGAGACCTGGACGGCGCTCGGCGTCACCGCGCCGGTGGTCCCGGTCTCCTTCGGCACCAGCGCGACCCGGGTGGGCGCGGCCAGGCGGCTGGCCGAGGCGACGAGACGCTGGTCGCCCTCGGCGAGCCGGATCTGCCGGGGGGTGCCACGGCCGCACGGCTCCGCCGGCACCTCGCGCAGCTCCAGCAGGTCCCGCACGGTGGCCCGGAGCGCGGTGGTGACGCGGGCTCCGCCGACCTCCACCGTCGGGCCGGTGCCGCAGGCGAGCCGGACGGGCGCGTCCAGCTTCGGCCGCACCGTGGGCGCCGCCGGCAGGACGGTGATCTCACCGACCGCGACCGGTAGCGGCTCCGGTGGGCGCAGCCCGTACGGGTCGGTGCTGTACACGGAGGGCTTGTCGAGGAACTGGATGGTGATCTCGTCGGTGCGCATCGGCGGGTCCATGGTGAGGAGGCCGCCGGTGCCCAGCAGCCCGCCCCGGACACCGTCGTCACCGACCACCCGTACGCTGCCCACCTTCGTGGCGGCCGCGTCGGCGGGGAGCGAGAACCGCAGACCCGTGATGAGCTGCGGCCGGAGCCACTGCAGGCGCAGGATCGGGGCCTCGTCGCTGGTGGCGGGGGACCAGGCGGTCGCCGGGTCCCCGTCGAGCGCGGCGCCCGGCCGGCCGGCCGGGTCGGGGACGGCCGTGGAGGAAGCGGTCACCGTGGGGGCCAGCCGCAGCGCCTGAGCGGCGGCCACCTCCTCGTCGAGGGCCGCGTTCAGCGCATCGCCCGGTGTCGGGCGCGCCCACACCTTCGCGGTGTACGTGCCGGCGGCCGGCAGGGTCGCCGTGCGGTCGATCGCGCGGCCGTCCTCGGAACCCCGGGCGGCGTCGGTCGAGCAGCGCGGGCGGCCGTCGACGAAGAAGCAGGCCGGCGTGGTCGGAGCCGCCGAGACGAGCAGCGCCGCCGGGCGCTCGGTGGCGGGAGCGGCGGGCAGTGCCAGCGTGCGGCTGGTGCGGATGCCGGGGATCTCGACCTCGGCGATGCCGACCGTGCCGCCACCGCGGCCAGTGCCGATGGTGCCGTCGATGGCGATCCGGACGTCCCGGGTCGCGTGGACGCCGGGCAGGGCGAACGTCATGCTGTCGCCGAACGACTCGACGGAGAGCGCCTCGAAGCCGGCGGTGACGGTCACCTTCGTCGGCACCGTGTCGGCGGTCAGGTCGAAGCGGACCCGGACCTCGGTCACCCGGGTCGGGTTGGCGAGGTCGATCTGGAGCCACTGCCCGCTGCCGCCGGTGTCCGGGGCGGACTGCCAGGACGTGGTGACGTCCCCGTCGATCGCCGCGTACGGCTGGTGCTCGGGCCGGGCGCCGCCGCGTACCCCGACCTGCGAGCGGGCGGAGGACGCCCGGACGGCGTCGATGCCCTCGAAGCGCGCGACCGTGCTCTGCTCGGCGCCCCACTCGGGCAGGTAGTCGTGGGCCGGCGCCGGTACGTCGTAGGTGTCGGCGGCGGTGAGGGTCGCGGACGTGTTGTCGCGCAGCCGGCCGAACGACACGTCCCGCTTGCGGAGCCCGTCGGTGAGGGTGACCGCACCGGGCGGCCCGCCGTCGGGCAGGTCGCCGGCGAGGATGGTCGGCGCCGCGGGAAGTTGCCCGGCCGCGGCGAGGTCGAGAAGTGACTCGGGACCGCCCACCACGGTCGTGACGTCCGCGCTGTCGTACGCGACGACCCGTTCCACGGGACGGTCGACCCGGTACATCTCCAGGGCCCGCACCGGAGCGTCGAGGCCCTGGTCGCGGTGCGTGCCCTCGGGTGGGCCGCCCCGCACCGGGCCGAAGGTAGCCACCCGGGTCAGGCCGGGTGACCGTTCCAGCGCCTGGCGCACGACCAGCGGGCGGGCCGTGTCCGAGCGGCCGTGGTCGAGGTCGGCGCGGAACAGGACGTGGCTGACCCCCGAGCGCGCGAGCAGGTCGGCGAGCCCGGCCGAGCCCGCGCCGGTGGCGAGCGTGGACTCGATCGCGTCGAGCAGCCGGATCGTGGCCGGCGGGGTGAACGGGATGGCGTTGCGGACCGCCCACGGGCCGTCGAGCAGCGGCTGCGTGATCTCGTCGGTGGTGTTGCCCCAGTCGTAGGAGGGGAACCGGGCGCCGGGGACGACGAGCACCCGCCCGCCGTCGCTCTTCGCGTCCAGCCAGTCGGCGGCTTCCTGCCAGTAGCCGGGGACGTCGCGGACGCTGCCGGGTGTCGCGAGCGAGCCGGCGAGCGCCGGCGCGGCCACCCCGGCGACGGCCGTCATCGCCACCCCCGCGGTCAGCCAGGCGCGGGCCGCCGTACGGCGACGGCGCCGGGCGGGCGCGGTCCGCGCGGCCCGTACCGTCAGGCCGACCAGGTGTGCCACGCCGAGCGCCAGCGGCAGGCGCAGCAGGACGTCGAACTTGTGCACGTTGCGTAGCGGCGCACCGGCCGCGTCGAGAAACTGGCGCTGGGGCTCGGCGAAGGTGTTCGGCAGGTCGCCGAGGTGGCCGAGGCCGACCATGGCGGCACCGAGCACCACGCCGGTGACGAGGAACCGGCGGTGGGGCATCCCGCGCCGGGACAGGCCCAGC
Organism: Micromonospora sp. WMMC415; assembly: GCF_009707425.1. GTDB lineage: Bacteria > Actinomycetota > Actinomycetes > Mycobacteriales > Micromonosporaceae > Micromonospora. Next base: position 1,119,722 of record NZ_CP046104.1, read on the forward strand.
ACGCCCAGACCGGCGACCACCAGCGTGGCCACGACGAGCAGCGGCTCGGTGGCGAGTCGCGCTCCGGCCGGGATCGTCGGCCCGAACGGGTTGCCCAGGTACGCCACCCAGTACGAGGTGCCGCGGAGGACCGTGACCGCGTCCGTGACGCTGGTGGTGAAGCGGGCGGTCTCGATGTAGTCGAGAAACGGGGGGCTGTAGCGGCCGAGGGTCAGCAGTGGCACCAGCCACCAGGCGGTGGCCAGGAGGACCGCACCGCACCAGGCGGCGAGCGCGGTGAGCCGGAGGCGTAGCGGCCGCAGCGTGGCCAGCCAGAGTACGGCGAGCGGGACGACCGCGAACACCGCCGTCGCGTTGACCCCGCCGGCGCAGGCGACGGCCACCGCCGATCCGGCGACGGCGCGCCGCAGCGGGGCTCCCCGCGCCAGGCCCACCAGGGGGATCAGCACCCAGGGCGCGACCGCGCTGGGCCAGGCCTCCACGGACGACCAGCCGAGCTGCGTCAGGATGCGGGGGGAGAGCGCGAACGCGACGCCGGCGATCATGCGGCCGGCGGGGGTGCCGATGCCGAGCCGGCCGGCCAGCCGGACCGCGCCCAGGTACGCGACGCAGAAGAGCAGCGCCCACCACAGCCGCTGGACCACCCACGGGGCGAGGCCGAGTTCCGAGCCGACGAGGAAGAACGGTCCCATCGGCCAGAGATATCCGTACGCCTGGTTCTGGAGCTGGCCGAACGTGCCGGCGGGATCCCACAGGTGCAGGGAGCGGAGCAGCCAGCCGGCGGGGTTGACGTTGAGGTCGACCTTGGTGTCCGGCACGATCAGGCCGGGTTCCTGCTGGAAGGCGAGCGCGGAGAGCGCGATGCAGATGGTCAGGTGCCGGAAGCGCCGGGCGTTACGCCGTGTCCGGCTCAGTCCCGGATCGGTGGCATCTGTCACCTCTGCACGCATCTCGGCTCCTGTCTCCGCCGTCCTGACGCGCCGCCCACGCCTGGCGGTGTCGCGAGAGGGTAGCCGGACACCGTTCCGGGCGGCGACCTGGGGCGCTGGGGTCGCGTATCGGGAAAACGGCGGTCCCCACGGCGTGTAAGCGTGTGGCAGGCTGCCGACCATGTCAATGCCAGAAGCTGAGGCCGTGACGCGTCCGGAACCGGCCGCACCGGCCGACGGTGGACGCTGGTCCCTCGGACGGTGGCTCCGCGCCGACCGCGTCCGCGCCGTCGCGATCGCCCTGATCGTCGTCGCCGTGGCGTGGCGCGCGAGCCTCGCCACCCGGGGGTGGTTCTCCCAGGACGAGTTCGTGATCGCCGCCCGGGCCATTGACACGCAACTGACACCGGACTTCCTCCTCCAGACCTTCAACAACCACCTGATGCCGGGCGGCCTGCTGGCGACGTGGTTGATGGTCCGGGCGGCCGGCTTCACCGGCTGGCCGTGGGTGGTGCTCCTGGCCGTCGGCCAGGCCGCGCTGGGCGTCGCCTTCTACCGGTTGCTGCGCGACCTGCTGCGTCCCGGCTGGGGCCTGCTGATCCCGCTGTGCATGTTCCTGTTCAGCCCGCTGACCCTGGAGGCGTCCTCGCTCTGGCTGGTCGGGTTGCTGCTGCTGCCCGTGCAGTTGGCGATGGTGCTCGCCGTCAAGGCCCAGGTGCGGTACGTGCGGACCGGGCGGAAGCGGCACCTGGTCGGCATCGCGCTGTGGCTGGTCTTCGGCCTGCTGTTCGACACCAAGGCGCTGCTGATCGCGCCGCTGCTGTTCCTCCTGACGCTCTTCCTCTTCACCTCGGGCGGGGTGGGGCGGTCCCTGGCGCAGACCGTCCGCCGGCACTGGCCGGCGTGGCTGATCCTGGGTGTGCTCTCGGGGGCCTACCTGGCGTTCTACCTGACCCGACCGGCCGGGGAACTGGCCGGTCCACGCTCGGTCGGCGAGGTTTTCGGGTTCCTCGGGGACCTGATCGGGAAGACGCTGATCCCCGGGCTGCTGGGCGGCCCGTGGCGGTGGACGTACGCCGGTGACGGGCCGCCACTGGCGGACCCGTACGACGTGGCGATGTGGCTGTCCTGGGCGGCGCTGCTCACGGTGGTCGTGGTGACCGTGCGGCGGCGTCCGTCGGCCGGTCGGGCGTGGCTGCTCCTGCTGTCGTACGTCGCGATGGTGGGCGCGCTGTTCGCCGCCACCCGGCTGGGCGACGTGCTCAGCCCGCTCGCCGGTCTGGTGCCCCGGTACGTCGCCGACGTGGTGGTGGTCGCCGCGATCTGCGTGGGAACGGCCCTGCTGGGCCGCTCCGACGCGGAGGAGGCCGACGTCAGCGCTTGGCCGGTGCCGACCGTGCTGCGCGAGCCCGGCGCGTTCGCGGTCGGGCTGGTGTCGATGATCGCCGTGCTGGTGACCATCGGGGTCGGCACGCTCTGGACCACCGCCCGGTTCGGCGACAACTGGAGCACCAAGCACGGCCGCGAGTACCTGGCCACCGCTCAGGAGGAGTTGGCGGCGGCCCCACCGGGGACCGTCTTCCTGGACGGTCTCGTGCCCGACCGGGTCGTCGCCGGGTACTTCTGGCCGGACAACCGGCAGTCGCACTTCTTCCGCCCGGCGGAGCGCCGGCCGGTCTTCGTGACGGTGGCCGAGCGGCCGTCGATGTTCGACGACGCGGGCCGTATCCGGCCCGCCGCGGTGCAGGGCCGGAAGATCCTGCCCGGTGGCGTGCCCGACTGCGGGCACATCGTCAGGGACGGTCTGTCCACCCGGATCCCGCTGGACGGGCCGCTGGAGGAGTGGCCGTACGTGGTGCACTTCGGCTACCTCAGCTCCGGGGAGGCCACGGCGACGTTCCGGCTCGGCGAGGCGACGCGGGAGCTCGACCTGCGGCGCGGCCTCAACGAGGTCTACTTCAACCTGGAAGGGGCGGGGGACGCCGTCCAGATCACGGTCGACGATCCGAAGGTCGGTCTCTGCACCAACCTGATCACCGTCGGCAGGCTGGTGCCGGCGTCCTGAGTACCGGTCCCATGCCCCCCGCCGTCTCCAGCCGCTCGGCGTCGCTGTACGTCGTCGCCGCCGCCGTCACCGCGCTGGTGCTCGCCCCGCTCGCCCTACCCGGCTACGTGCTGCTGTACGACATGGTGTTCGTGCCCCGGCAGCCGCTGAGCTGGGAACTGGTCGCGCCCGCGCAGAGCCTGCCGCGTGCGGTGCCGATGGACGCGGTGGTCTCCGTCGTCACGCAGTTCCTGCCGGGCTGGCTGCTCCAGCGGCTGGTACTCGTCGCGGCGGTGTTCCTGGCCGCCGTCGGGGCCGGTCGTCTCGTGCCGACGGAGCGGCGGGCGGTGCGGCTGCTCGCCGCGGTCGGGTACGCGTGGACGCCGTACCTCGCCGAACGGCTGCTGATCGGGCAGTGGGGGCTGCTCGTCGCGTACGCGGCGCTGCCGTGGATCGTGCGCGGGGGGCTCCAGGTGCGGGCGGGCGTGTCGGGCGCGGCGCCCCGGCTGGTGCTCGTCGCGGCGCCCGCCGCGATCACCCCGACCGGTGGTCTGCTCGCGTTCGGCACGGTGGCCCTGCTCGTGGTCGGTCGGGGCCGCCGGCGGGTGTCGGCGCTGGTGGTTGGTGCCGTCGCGCTGCTCAACGCCCCGTGGATCGTGGCGGCGGCGGTCACCGGGGCCGGTGGTTCCTCGGACCCGGCCGGGGTGGCGGCGTTCGCCGCCCGCGCCGAGAACTGGGCCGGCCCCCTGGCCGCGCTGGCGGGCACCGGTGGCATCTGGAGCGCCCAGGCGACCCCCGGCAGCCGGTCCGCGCCGCTGGTGCCGCTGGTGACGCTGGTGCTGCTGGCGCTCGCGGCGGCCGGTGTCGGCCTGCTGTGGCGGCGACTGCCGGCGGGCGCAGCCGGGCGGCTGGCGATCCTCGCCGCCGGGGGTTTCCTGCTCGCGGCGCTCGGCGTGCTCCCCGGCGGGGACGCGCTGCTGCGGTGGGCCGTGGTGGAGGTGCCGGGCGCCGGGCTGCTGCGTGACGGACAGAAGTTCCTCGCCCCGTACGCGCTGCTGCTGGTGCTCTGCGTCGCGCTGGGCGCCGAGCGGCTGGCCGCCCGGGCCGACCGGGACCTGGCCGGGCTGGTCCTGGCGGGGTTGTTGCTCCTGCCGATCGCCACCATGCCGGACCTCGCGGTGGGCGGAGCGGGGCGGCTACGTCCGGTCGACTACCCGGCGGACTGGCGGGTGGTGTCCGGGCGGGTGACCGGTGAGCCCGGGGAGATCCTGGCGCTGCCGCTGTCCGCGTACCGGGCGTACCCGTGGAACCCGGACCGGGTCGTGCTGGATCCCCTGCCCCGCTACCTGCCCGGGACGGTGCTCGCCGACGACACGCTGCGGGTGGGGACCCTGGAGGTGGCCGGGGAGAACCCGCGCGTCCGGGAGGTGCGCCGCCTGCTGCGGGAGGGCCGGCCGGTGGCCGCGACCGGGGTGCGCTGGGTGGTGGTCCAGCACGGGTCGGCGGGCCGGGTGGAGCCCGCCGCCCTCGCCGGCCTCCAGGTCGTCCACGACGGTCCGTTCCTCACGCTCTACCGCAATCCGGACGCAGCGGCCCGCCCGGCGTCCGGCCGAACGGCGCGGTGGTCGGTCGTGGCGGCGTTGGCGGCTGCCGTCCTGGTGGTTCTCGGTGCGGCACTTTCGGCGCTACGCCGGAGGCCTACCGCGTGGTAACGTCCGCTCGCACGTCTCGCCATAGGAGGATTGGCATGCGTAAAGCCCTCACCCTGCTCGTCTCGGGTCTGGTCGCGGCGTTGCTCGGTGTCCTGGCCCTCGGGGGTGTCGCGGCAGCCGCCACCACCACCGACGCCGAGGCGGCACAGGAGGCCAAGAGCGTCCGTGAGGCGGCCCAGCGGGCCGGCAAGCAGGATCCGTACGCCCCGACGGTCTACGGCATCAGGTAGGACGGTTCGCCCCGCCGGTGAACCCGGCGGGGCGCATCCTGCGCGGCCACGATGGCCGCGAAGTGCCCGCCCGCGGCCTCCCAGGTGAAGGACGCGGCGTGCTGCCGGGCCTCCGCGCCCATCCTCCGCCGGACTTCGTCCTCGTGGAGCAGCGTGCGCACCTTGGCCACGTAGTCGTCGATGTCGTCGGCGAGCAGTCCGGTGCGCCCGTCCACCACGGCCTCGGCGACGCCGCCGGCGTCCCGGAACGCGACGGTGGGGGTGCCGGCGGAGCCCGCCTCCACGATCGTCAGCCCCCAGCCCTCCTTGAGCGACGGGGTCAGCGCCACCCACGCCGAGGCGAGCAGGGCCGCCTTCTCCTCCTCCGTGACGAAGCCACGGAACTCCACCCGGTCGCTGATGCCCAGGTCGCCGGCGACGTCGTGCAGGTGCGGCTCCCACCAGCCCTGTCCGGCGACGACCAGCCGCAGCTGCGGCAACTCGTCGGCGAGGGCCGCGACGGCCCGCAGCGCCACCTCGACGCGCTTGTGGGGGACCAGCCGGTTGAGCGTCACGAGCAGCGGAAACGGTGCCCGCTCGACGTCGGTGCGGGGAAGGGTGGGCGTGCCGTTGTGCACCACGGAGACCTGCTCCGGCGGCACACCGAGGGTGGCGAGTTCGCGGCGGGTGGCCTCGGAGACCGTGACGTAGCGGCAGCGGCGGTAGACGCGTACGGCGAACGACGACTCGACCCACCAGCCGAACCGGGCCGCCCACGGCGGGAGCACCACGGGCCACTGCTCGCGGTGGACGTGGTGGATCAGCTTCACCACCGGCCGTCGTGCCCACAGCGGCGCCAGGAACGGCAGGCCGTTGCAGACGTCCACCAGGATGTCCGGCCGGCCGCCCCGCCGCCGCGAGAGCGGGCCGAAGCCCAGGGCGCCGGCGACGTAGCAGAGTGCCGCCCACAGGTACACCGTGTGGCGACCGCCGCGCCGCACCAGGCGGACGCCGGCGTCGTTGACCTCGTCCGCGGGTGCCCGGTCGTGGGCGGCGCAGAACAACGTGACACGGAAGCCGCGGGTGACCAGCTCCGCGGCGATCCGCTCGACGTACACCTCGGAGCCGCCACCCTCGGGGTTGCGGGTGTCCCGCCAGTTGAGGAACAGGACGTGTCCGGGGGTGTCGGCGCTGTGTTCCACGCGAGTCCTACTCTCAAGTAATAAATTCGCGACGCGCGTCACACTAGGCGTTAACAGTTGGCGGCGGCAATGGTCAGATCCGATGACGCTGCTCAGCGTGACGGGCCGACCGCCGGCAGCGGGGCGTCGGGGACGGGCGTGACCGGCCGCTGTCGGCGCTGGTTGCCGAGCAGCGTGATCGGCCGCTCGATGCCGTAGTAGCTGACCGCCGCGTAGGCCAGGCCACCGGCCATGGTCAGGGCGAACGTGCTGACCAGACCGCCGGTGAACAGGGGCCGGTCGGCCACGAGGTAGATCAGTTCGAGGATCAGCGGGTGCCAGAGGAACAACCCGTACGACACCGCGCCGAGCCAGCGGGCGGGGGTGGCGCCGAGGACGGCCTGCGTCCGGGTGGGCCGGCCGAACGCCACCGGCACCAGGATCAGCACCCCGATCGCGAGGTACAGCGTGAGTTTGACGGCGAACTCCGCCACGGTCGGCTCGGCGAGGTCACGCGGGCCGGCCACCGGCGTCGTCGCGATCGCGAGCAGACCGACCGCCGCCACCCAGCACGCGATCGGTGCCGCGGCCAGGTCGTCCAGCACCCGGAAGGCCGCCGGTGCGGTCCGGGTCTGCAGCGCCACGTGGGCGGCCGCCAGGGCCATGCCGGCGCCGAACCAGGCCCCGTACGCGGGGAGCCAGGTGGTGTGCAGGCCGGTGTCGAGCCAGCCCCCCGCCATACCGCCGAGCCAGGCGGCGGTCACCAGGACGCCGCCCGCGGCCACGAGCGTGGTGCGGACCGGCCGCCAGGTGCGGCCCACCGCCAGCGCGGCGACCAGCGGCAGGATCAGGTAGAACGCCACCTCGGTCGCCAGGCTCCACGTCTGGCTGAGGCCGTGCCGGAGCTGACCCCGTTCGTAGATCTGGGTGAAGGTGAGGTGGCGCAGCCAGTCGCCGGCCGACGCGGGCCGGTTCTGCGGGAGCACGATCAGGCAGACCGCCACCGCCAGCCAGTACGCGGGCAGGATCCGCAGCGCGCGGCGCCACAGGTACCGGCCGGTGCCGGGGCGGGGCCGGCCGGTGGCGGCGCTCAGCGCCCAGGGCCGGAACAGCAGGAACCCGGAGAGCACGAAGAAGATCGCGACCCCGACGTCCAGCCGTGCGAGCCACCCACCCCACTGCTCGGCGGCGGTCGCGCCGGTGTGGAAACCGACGTGGTGACCGACCACGGCGGCCGCACCGACCGCGCGGAGCGCGTCGAGGGCGGGAAGTCGGCCGCTGGCCGAAGGCTCCGACGCAGGTGGCGCGGCGGCTGTGGACATCTGGACATCCAGGGGGTCGCTTTGAGGGTGACCGGAGAGTAACCTCCCGCCATGTTAAGGATCGGGTGCCCCCGGCGACAGTCGTAGGGCGGCAGGTTGCGGGAGGATGAGTGAAGCTTCGTGTGGGCGCCGCGCTCTTCGGGCTGGGCGTCTTGTTGCTGGTTTTCGCGGCCGGGTTGCCGCTGTACGTGGCTCCAGCCGTGACCAAGCTCCCATACGACCTCGACCCGACCACGTCGGTGGCCGAGGCGAAGGACGCCCAGTTCCTGAAGATCACGAAGGTCGGGGAGTCGGTCACCATCGACGTCCCGCGGGCCACGCTGCTCTCCACGGTCGAGGTCATCCCGCAGCCCGAGGACACCGAGGACCGGCTGCCCAAGGAGCTCAAGGGTGACGCGGTGATCTGGAACGTCTACCAGACGGTCCGGCGCGCCGACAACCAGGACGTGGTCAGCCAGTACAGCACCGAGCTCGCCCTGCTCCGGGTGTCCGGTGCCGCGGCGCCGTGGAAGGAGCAGTGGCTCAACGAGAGCGGCGCCGAGCAGACGCCGGTCGGCAACGTGAGCTACGCCGGCCAGGTCTACAAGTTCCCGTTCGGCACCCGGAAGCGGGATTACCAGATCTTCGACCGGGACCTGAAGAAGCCGCTGCCGGCGAAGTTCACCGGCACCGAGACCGTCAAGGGCCTCGAGGCGTACCGGTTCGAGCAGCGCATCGAGAACGAGGTGCTCAACACCCCGGAGGACAGCGTCAAGAACCTGCTCGGCAGGTTCTCGCCCGGGGCCACCACCGGCCAGGTCGTCTACAGCAACACCCGCACGGTGTGGGTGGACCCGGTGACCGGCTCGTACGTCAAGGTGCGCGAGCAGCAGCACAAGGAGCTCCGCCCCGACGTCGGCACGCCCACGGTGCTGCTGGACGCGGACTTCAACTACACCGACGAGACGATCACCAAGAGCGTCGAGACGGCGAAGGACAACCGGTTCAAGATCGGCCTGATCAGCCTGTGGCTGCCGATCGTGGCCGGCGTCCTCGGCCTGATCGCGCTGGTGGCGGGCATCCTGCTGGTGCTGCGGGGCAACGGCGGGGGTGACGGTGCCCGGCACCGGGCCGGCGCCGCTCCGCTCACCGACGACACCCGGGTCGACCAGGAGCCGGTGCGCGACGACGCGCAGCCGGCGGCCGAACCGCAGGGCGGTCCGATGAGCGACGAGATCCCGCCCGCGACGACCAACTGGAAGGCCGACGACGGGTCGGTGCCGGGCCAGCGACCCGCTCCGGGCGAGGTCGAGCAGCGGTGACGCCACCGGGCTGAGGGCCCGGCACGGACGAGGGGTGGACCGAACGGGTCCACCCCTCAGTGTTTTCCCGTTCACGCCGGGTGGTCGTTACGGAATCGTAATCCGTCGATGGTTTGGCTACCGCGCGTTACCTCTGTGCCCAGGAATGCCGGATATTGGTCAGCTTGAACTTTACAAACGATGCCGTTCTGTCAACGTCCTGTGACGAGATCATGCCCGTACGTCAGCTCCCTGTTACTGACAGGTAATCCGGGCCTTGTGACGCGGGCCTCAGGGGTGCACCATCACTGCACGCTCGTTACCCGCCGGTAACAGGTGACGACCCGGTGCGGGCGTCGTCACCCCCGCCGACCGGCCACCCCGCGCGACATCACCCCGAGGAGGGCCCCGTGCAGGATCGGTTCGACAACCCGGGTCGTACCCGGTGGCGGCGCTTCGCCGCGCTCATGGTGCCCGCGACGGCAGTCGCCGGCGCGATCGTGTTCGGCATGTCCAACGGCGCGATCGCGGCGTCGTTCGCCGTCTCCGGCCAGACGTTCAAGGTCTCCGCGACGGAGCTGCGCGGTAACGGCTTCGTCCAGTACGGCGGGATCGCCGAGGAGGAGAACGGCACGAAGCACCCGGTCGCCGTCTCCGGCATCCGCGACGCCAAGCTCTACGACCTGTGCCAGTCGGTGAAGGTGCCCGGGGCGCCGGTCGTCCTCACGATCAACGCCGGTGGGGGCGGCAAGCCGGCCACCGCGAGCGAACTGCTGATCGACATGGACCTGCTCGAGGGCGACGCCGAGTTCAAGAACATCAACATCGGCCAGGACGCCTCGACCCTGACCGGCGGCCCGAAGGGCGCCACCGGCGAGAAGAAGTCGTTCGGCCAGCAGTCCGACACGGTGGTCATCAAGAACCTCCGCCAGGTGGCCCGCTCCACCCACGCCGGCACGTTCAACCTGACCGGGCTCAAGCTCAAGGTCAACGTCGGCGCGGACGCCAAGGAATGTTTCTGACCTGATCACCGGGGCCCGCGGAGGGCACGCTCCGCGGGCCCGTTCCCTGCCCACGACACCTCACCCGGCAGGAGGCGTACGTGACAACCGCCGAACCGCAGCACGTCCGGCCCGGTCGTCTCCGCGAGACCTGGCGCGGCTTCCGCCGGTGGCGCCGGGTACGCCCGTTCTGGGGCGGCCTGCTCACCGCGCTGGCCGGCCTGGAGATCTTCGGGACCACCCAGATGTCGCTCGGCGGTCTCTCCTTCCAGATGGGACCCACCGGATTCCTCTCCTGGCTGATCCCCACCATCCTGGTGACCTGCGGCCTGCTGATCTGGTTCAGCCCGCAGCAGCGCATCTTCTACGCCGTGGTGGCCGCGGTCACCGCGCTCTTCTCGCTGATCGGGGTGAACCTCGGCGGCTTCTTCGCCGGGCTCCTGCTCGGCATGGTCGGCAGCGCCCTGGCCTTCGCCTGGACCCCGGACCGCCCTCCCACCACGACGCCCGACGTCGATCCGGACCCGGGCACCGACCACACCGGAGCGGAGACCGCGCCGGCCGAGGCGACGGCACGCCACCTGCGGGCGGTGCCCGCCGGACCCGAGCCGGACGCGCCGACGCTCGTCGACGAGGCCGGACCGGCCGGCGACCCGCTCCGCGCCGCCCGGCCGGCGCCGTCGGTGTCCGAGCCGCGGCCCCACCCTCCGGCCGGTCCGCCCGTACCCGGGCCGCGCGATCCGCGGTACCTCGCGGTGCTGCTCGGGCTGGTCGGGCTCTCCGCCACGGCGGCGCTCGCCGCGCCGGCCCCGGCGCGGGCGGCCGACCCCGCGGGACGGGCGGTCGTGGCGGCCCCCGCCGCCTGCCCGACCCGACCGGCGACGACCGGCCCGGCCGCGCCGAGCCGGTCGGCGACACCCCGCCCGAGCGGCTCGGCGTCGGCGAGCCCGAGCCCGAGCCCGGACGCCGACGAGGACGACGGCAACCTCATCACCGACATCCTGGAGGGCATCGGCGACCTGTTCGGTGGTGGCGACGACGAGGAGGAGCAGCCGTCGGCCTCCGCGACTCCGACCGCGACCACGACCGGCCGGCCCACCGCGACCGGCACGCCCCGCCCCCGGCCCGCCGTGTCCGGCTGCCCCACGGCCACGCCCACCCCCCGGCCGAGCGGCGACGTCGAGGCGGGCGAGCCGCTGCCGCGCGTCGCCGTCGACCCGGGACAACCGCTGGTGAACGCCGTGCCGTCCAAGCTGACCGGCTCGAAGGTCACCATGACCGGGCTGCGGTTCGACGGGATCGTCGACCTGCCCACCGCCCAGGGCACCCTCAAGGCGCTGAAGTTCAGCATGGCGCGGGCGGTCACCGACGACTTCCTGCTCCGCGTACCCGGCCCGGCCGGGCGCACCATGGGCTTCGCCACCGGCCAGCTGACCGTCCAGGGGAACGTCGACTTCTACGCGACCCGCTTCGTGGGGCGGCTGCTCGGCATCAAGATCACGTTGACGCCGGACCTGCCGTTCCCCGACGGCCTGCCGATCACCTCACCGATCCCGATCACCTTCACCGAGCCGGCGATGGACCTGGCGTTCGTCACCAGCGACACGCTGACCGCGAAGCCGCGGCTACGGCTGACCCTGAACTGACCCCGCTCCACCACCACCCCGGTGCGGGGCCGGCACCACCGGCCCCGCACCTTCTTCCCGTCAGAGGCGGGCGAGAGCCCGGCGGAGCGGGTCCAGCCCGAGGGCACCCAGGTCGAGCGCCTGGCGGTGGAACTCCTTCAGGTCGAAGTCGGCGCCCTTGCGGGCCTTCGCGTCGTCCCGGGCCTGGAGCCAGATCCGCTCGCCGACCTTGTACGACGGTGCCTGCCCGGGCCAGCCCAGGTACCGGTTCAGCTCGAAGCGCAGGTTCTCGTCCGGCACCCGGCAGTGGGCCCGCATGAACTCCCAGCCCAGCTCCGGCGTCCACCGCTCCCCCGGGTGGAAGCCGAACGGGTTGTCGGCGGGGATCTCCAGCTCCAGGTGCATGCCGATGTCGACGATCACCCGCGCGGCGCGGAACGCCTGGCCGTCGAGCATGCCGAGCTTGTCGCCCGCGTCCTCCAGGTAGCCCAGATCGTCCATCAGCCGCTCGGCGTAGAGCGCCCAGCCCTCGCCGTGACCGGAGACCCAGCACAGCAGCCGCTGCCAGCGGTTGAGCTTCTCGGCGCGGACCGCCGTCTGCGCGATCTGCAGGTGGTGGCCCGGCACGCCCTCGTGGTAGACGGTGGTGACCTCGCGCCAGGTGGAGAAGTCGGTGATGCCCTGCGGCACCGCCCACCACATCCGGCCCGGTCGGGAGAAGTCCTCGCTGGGGCCCGTGTAGTAGATGGAACCGTCGCTCGTCGGAGCCAGGCAGCACTCGATCCGGCGTACCTGCTCCGGGATGTCGAAGTGGGTGCCGTGCAGCTCGCTGACGGCCTTGTCGGCGAGCGCCTGCATCCAGTCGCGGAACGCCTCCTTGCCCTGGATCGTGCGGGCCGGGTCGGCGTCGAGCGCCGCGACCGCGTCGTCGACGGTCGCGCCGGGCCCGACGATCCGCGCGGCCACCGTCCGCATCTCGGCCTCGAGCCGCGCGAGCTCCTCGAACCCCCAGGCGTACGTCTCGTCGAGGTCGACCCTCGCGCCGAGGAAGTACTGCGAGGCCAGCTCGTAGCGCTCACGGCCGGCGGCCTGCCGCTCCCGGCCGAGGGGCGCCAGCTCGGTGCGGAGGAACTGGCCGAACTCGGCGGTGGCCCCGGTGGCGGCGGCCGCGCCGCGCCGCAGCTCGGCGCCGAGCGTGCCGTCCTCGCCCAACCGCTCGACGAGCCCGTGGAAGAAGTTGTCGCCGTCCGGGTCGACCCAGATGTCGCACTGCTTCGCGACCTCCAGCAGCTGCGCCCGGGCACTGACGTGCCCGGCAGCGGCCTCCTCGCGCAGCGTGGTCTTGTAGTCCTCCAGCGCGCCGGCGAAGCGGTTGAGCCGGGCGGCGATGTTCGCCCGCGCGTCCTCGCCGTCGGTCGGCATCAGGTCGAAGACCGAGCGCAGGTCGTGCAGGCCGCTGGTGATGACGCTGACCCCGTTGCCGACCTCCCCCGCCTCGTAGCGGGCGAGGTCCAGGCCGAGCCGCTCCTGCATGGCCTCCCGGGCGGTCCGCTCCGCCTCCGACTCGGGCTCGGTGACGTCGAGGTCGGCGAGGGTGCGCCGGGTCAGGTCGGCGCGGGCCGCGTAACCGGCGGGCGACAGGTCGTCGAGCTGGTCGTCGAAGCCGGCGATGCCGACGTAGGTGGCGCCGGTCGGGCTCAGCGCGGCCCAGTCCGCCACGTAGCGGTTGGCGATGTCATCGATTCGTCCCACGCTGCGACCCTACGTGACCCCACGGCCTGGTTGTCGACCCTGTTTGCGATGCGCCGGGCAGCGGCCCGACCGCGGCGGCGCCGGTCCGGACCGCCGGTGCTGTGGCGGTCGACACGGCGTCCGAAAAGCGCGGGACTTCGTCGTACCCCTGCGGCAGAGTGTCAGGGGTGACGGCGGACCTCACTCCTGACCGGGCGGCGCTGCGGAGCTGGCTGCCCGGGTTCATCGCCCTGGCCGCGATCTGGGGTTCCAGCTTCCTGTTCATCAAGGTCGGCATCCGGGAGCTGCACCCACTGCACCTCACCCTCTACCGGGTCGCCGCCGGCGCGGTGACGCTGCTCGTCGTGCTCGCCGTGCTGCGCGACCGGCTGCCCCGCGAGCCGCGGATCTGGGCCCACCTCTTCGTGATCGGGGCGCTCGGCGTGGCGGTCCCGTTCACCCTCTTCGGCTACGGCGAGCAGCGCGTCGAGTCCATGCTGGCGGGCATCTGGAACGCCACCACCCCGCTGATCGTGCTGCCGATGGCGGTGCTGGTCTTCCGCACCGAACGGCTGACGGCCCGCCGTGCCGTCGGGCTCGGGCTGGGCTTCGCCGGGGTGCTCGTGGTGCTCGGGGTGTGGGAGGGCGTCGGCGGCTCCCACTTCGCCGGCCAGCTGATGTGCTTCGGCGCGGCGGCCTGCTACGGCGTGGGGATCCCGTACCAGAAGAAGTTCGTGGCGGGCAGCGCCCACTCGGGGCTGTCGCTCTCCGCCGCGCAGCTGCTGATGGCGGTGGCGCAGCTCGCGATCGTCGCGCCGCTGGTGGCCGGCGCCCCGCCGGTGCCCACCGCCCTGTCCGGCGAGGTCGTCGCCAGCGTCCTCGCGCTCGGCGCGCTCGGCACCGGGCTGGCCTTCGTCATCAACCTGCGCAACATCCGGGTGGCCGGGGCGAGCACCGCCTCCACGGTCACCTACCTGATCCCGGTCTTCGCGGTGCTGATCGGAGCGCTCGTGCTCGACGAGCGCCTGACCTGGCACCAGCCGGTCGGCGCGCTGGTGGTGCTCCTCGGCGTCGCCGTCACCCAGGGCCTGATCGGCCGCCGACCGACGCCGACACCGGTGGGCACGCCGGCGGTGCCCGCCGCCGAGCCCGTGCTGCCCGGCCGGGCACCCTACTGACGCGGCTCCTGGCGCTTCGCGGCCCACACCACGAGCTGATCCGCCGGCCAGGTGTCGACGACCCGGTCGGCGGGGACGCCGCAGCGGGCGGCGCGTTCGCAGCCGAAGCGCTGCCAGTCGAGCTGCCCGGGGGCGTGCGCATCGGTGTTGATCGCGAAGAGGCAGCCGGCCTCCAACGCCCGCCGGATCAGTCGCTTCGGAGGGTCCTGCCGCTCCGGCCGCGAATTGATCTCCACGGCGACGCCGCGTTCGGCGCAGGCCGCGAAGACCGCGTCCGCGTCGAAGTCGCTCTCGCCCCGGGTACGCGGGCGGTGCGCCCGGTCACCCGGGCCGGTCACGCCGGCCGGCCGGGACGACACCATCCGACCCGTGCAGTGACCGAGGATGTCCAGATGCGGGTTCGCGATGGCGGCCAGCATCCTGCGCGTCATCTTGCCGCGCTCGTCGTTGAGGCCGCTGTGCACCGAACCGACCACCACGTCGAGCCGGGCCAGCAGGTCCTCGTCCTGGTCCAGCGAACCGTCGGCGAGGATGTCCACCTCGATGCCGGTGAGGATCCGGAACCCCTCGGGCAGGGCCTCGTTGAGCTTCGCCACGTGGTCGAGCTGGCGGCGCAGCCGGTCGGCGGTGAGGCCGCGCGCCACCTTCAGCCGGGGCGAGTGGTCGGTCAACACCAGGTACTCGTGCCCCAGCTCGGCCGCGGCGAGCGCCATCTCCTCGATCGGTGAGCCGCCGTCGGACCAGTCGGAGTGGGTGTGGCAGTCACCGCGCAGGGCGGTACGCAGGGCGGTCGCCTCCGCGTCCAGGTCGGTCCCCTCGGTCGCGACCAGCCGGCGCAGGTAGACCGGCTCCTCACCGGCCAGCGACTCGACGACGCAGCGGGCGGTGACGTCGCCGACCCCGGACAGCTCGGTGAGCTTGCCGCTGCGCGCCCGCTCCGTCACCTCCTTCGCCGGCAGGGCGGCCAGGGCGTTCGCGGCGGACCGGAACGCGCGTACCCGGTAGGTGGCCTCGTTGGCGCGTTCCAGCAGGAACGCGATCCGGCGCAGGTCGGCGATGGGATCCCGGGCGGCCATGTCCTGCAACCTACGCGCCCACGCGGCCATTCGGGGGGACGAACCGGCGGCGCGGGGACCCGCCCGTCAGCCGGTCCGTGGCGCCTTCGGGCAGCCGTGCCGGCGGTGCCAGGCGGTCACCTCGGTCGCCGGGCTGCGGTCGATGCCGCGCCGCCACGCGTCCAGGTAGGGCGCCGGCCAGACCACACCGCGCCGGATCCACCAGCCGTCCTGCCCGGCGCACGGCGGCGAGATGCCGAAGTGCAGGTGGCAGACGTTGTTCGCGTTGCCGGTGCGGCCCACCGTGCCGAGTTGCTGACCGGCCCGCACCCGGACCCGGGGATCGATCCCGGCGGCGACCTCCGTCAGGTGCGAGCCGTAGTAGCGGACGCCGTCGTCGCCGAGCACCGAGACCGACAGCCCGCCGTTCCACGGGCCGAGCGGGCCGCGCCGGTCGAACCGGTCCACCCGGCTGACCTCCAGGACCGTCCCGTCGGTGACCGCCACGACCGGCTCCCCGCAGTCGGCGAAGATGTCCGTGCCGGGGTACGCCGAGTGGGTCGGGTGGTAGGCGACCTTGCGGGCGCGTACCGGGAAGACGTGCGTGAGCCCGGCGCGGGTCGGCGCCGCCGACGGGCCCCCGTAGGTCGCGGCGCCCGGCGCGGAACCGGGTGCCGACGCCGCCGGCTGGTCCGCCGTGGCCGGCGCGGTGGGCGTGCCGACGTCCGCCCCGGGCCGGGTCGTCGCGCAACCGGCGGCCAGCACCGACACGAGCAGCAGCAGGACCGGGTACACCGGGCGGTGCCCGGTCGACGGCGGGGGCATCGCGCCATCCTGACAGACCAGTACGGTGAGGACGAGAGGCGTGCGTGGCGGGAGGAGTGACCGTGACGAGCGATCCGTACGGCGGGTTCCGCCCACGTAGCCCGTCGGGGCTCTTCCCGTCCGGGCCGCCGGCACGGCCGACCTACCGGGAGCCGCACCCGGTCTCCGGGGGCGGTGTCGCCGCCGGTGGCGCCGGCGCGGCGGCGTGGCTGCTGCTGTTCGGGCTGCTCGGCACGAGCGTGCGGACGTACGCGTGGTGGACGCTCGTGGCCGGCGGCCTCGCCTGGCTGGTCGCCCTCCTGCTGGTGCGCCACGGCGACCGGGGCGTGGGCACCGGGATCGCCATCGTCACCGGTGGCGGGTGGAGCATCGCGGCGGCGATCGTGGTGGTCCGGTGGGCGACGAGCGGCGACTGGCCACTCTGGTGAGGTCGCGGTCCGTCGTGGCGCGGCTGCGCAGCGAAGCCCGTCTTGACGTGACCGTGTAGGCTGCCGCACCCTCGGCGGTATGGCCTGGACCACTCCGCGGCTCGACCCCGAACGCAGCCGCCGCCGCCTGCAACTCCTCGCCGAGTTGGCGGGTGCCCGGGCGGTACGCCAGCGGGAGCGGCCGCAGCGTCTCCGCAGCGAACGGCTGAAGCAGCTCATCGCCACCCGCCGCCGCCTCGTCGGGTGACCCCGACTTTCCCCAGGATTGGCCGGCCCTTCGGGGCGTTGACCGGTCGCCTGCCGACCCGACCGGCTAACGTGCACGCGTAACGGGTCGGCTGTAGGGGCGCCGAGGCAGTTTGGGGGGACCGTGTCGTATTTCGCTGCGGCGGTGGTGCGCGACGAGAGCGGCTGGACCGCCGCCGAGGTGAACCTGCGCGGGGTCACCGACATCGACGAGGTCGCCGAACGGTTGCGCGACGTCGACGGGGACGCCGACCTGTCGCTGCTCTTCGTCGAGGCCGAGGACGCGTACCTGGTGATCCTCCGCCTCGACGAGGGTGAGGACCTGCGGGTCTTCGGCTCCGACTCGGCGTACGCGGAGGAGTCCCGCCTGGGCGCGCTGCTGGTCGGTGACCTGAAGGCGTCGGTCACCGGCCTGGACGAGACCGAGGAGTCCCGCCCGGCCGGCGGTGACGAGGAGAGCGAGCAGCCGGCCGTCGACCCCGAGGCGGACCCGGTTGGCGACGCGGACCTCCTCGCCGACCTGGGCATCCCGGCGGCGAAGCTGCTGGCGCTCTGCACCCACGAGGGCATGCTGCCGGCCGACGTCACCGCCGAGATCTGCACGGTGCTGGGCTGCGCCGACGAGGTCGAGGAGTTGCGTGAGGTCTGAGCCGGGCGGGTCCGGTCCGGCGGCCGGAGGCGCACCGCTCCCGCACGGCGGCGAGCCGGCCGACGCCACCGACCCCGCCCTGGAGACGGTGCGACCGGGGCAGCCCACGCCCGGCCGGGCCGGGCGGGTCGGCCCGGGGGCGGACGAGGGGCTGGCCGACCCGGACGGCGCGGGCCGCCGGCAGCGGTACGAGCTGTGGATGCGCCGGGCGTTGGAGATCGCGGTGACCGGGGCGGACACGGCGGCCACCGCCGACGACGTTCCGGTCGGGGCCGTGCTGTACGGCCCGGACGGCGTGGAGTTGGCGACCGGCCGCAACGAGCGGGAGCTGACCGGTGACCCGACGGCGCACGCCGAGGTGCTGGCGCTGCGCCGGGCGGCCGAGCGGCTGGGGCGCTGGCGGCTCGACGGCTGCACCCTGGTGGTCACGCTGGAGCCGTGCACGATGTGCGCCGGCGCGCTGGTGCTGGCCCGGGTCTCGACCGTCGTCTTCGGAGCCTGGGAACCGAAGACCGGCGCGGCCGGCTCGCTCTGGGACGTGCTGCGGGACCGCCGGCTCAACCACCGCCCGGAGGTCTACGGCGGCGTCCTCGAGACCGAGACCGCCGCCGTCCTGCGCGCCTTCTTCCGCTGAGGGAGTAAGGAAGGGCCCCCTATTAACGCCTGCGGTAGTAAAAGGGTCCCTTCCTAACGCTCCGGGCGGAGCAGGGTCGCCGCCACCGCACGCGCGGCGTCGGTCCAGGGCGCCGGCCGCATGGTGGCCGGGTCCAGCCGGACGATCGCCCGCCGGCCGTCGGCGTACACCGTGGTGCCGTCGACCGACCGGAACTGGAACGCGTACTCGGCGCTGCTGGTGCCGAAGCGGTCGAGCCAGAAGTGCACCGCGACCGGGCCGGTGCCGGTGATCGGCGCCCGGAACGTGATCGCGAACTCGCGTACCGCGTGGAACACGTCCGGTGCGCTGTTCCCGCCCTGGAAGGCGACGCCCCGGTCGGCCCAGTACGGGGTCAGCGCCCGCTCCAGCAGTACCGCGTACCGGGCGTTGTGCAGGATCCCGAGGGCGTCGAGGTCGTCGAAGTGCACGGTGACGTGCTCGACGTGACCGAAGTCGACGGCGGGCGGGTCGGCGAGGGCGTGGCTCATGTCAGGCCTTCCGGTAGCAGGGTCGGGTCCGGGCACAGCGCCCGGAGGCGGTCCAGCACGCCGTGGCGGGCGTGCCGGTAGGCGGTGTCCGGCTCGAGCAGCCGGGACTGCATCGCGGCGCTCATCCCGAGCGCGTCGATCTCGTACGCCAGTTGGGCGACGTCCAGGTCGGCGGGGAGTTCGCCGGCGTCGACCGCCTGCTGGACGAGTTGTTCGAGGAAGGCCGTCCACCGGGCGTACGCCTCGGCCAGGCGGTCCCGCACCGGGCCGGGGCGGGCGTTGTACTCGAACTGGGTGTTGGCGAAGAAGCAGCCGCCGGGGAGCACCCGCGCCGCATAGAAGTCGATCCTGGCCTCGTGCAGCGCCCGGAGCCGGCGTACCCCGCGCGGGGCGCGCAGTGCCGGCTCGACGATCCGCTCCCGCCACTGCTCCACCGCCCGGTCGATCGCGGCGAGCTGGAGCGCCTCCTTGGATCGCCAGTGCGCGAAGAGCCCGGACTTGCTCACGCCCAGCGCGTCGGCGAGCTGCGCCAGGCTGAGCCCGTGCAGGCCGGCCTCGGTGGCCAGCACCACGGCGGCGTCCAGCGCGGCCGTGCGCGTCCGTTCACCCCGCACGAGGCGTCCGTCGACGGTCATGAGAGCAGCATACTCAAAAAGCACGAACGGTCGTATTGTTTGTGTCGGTGATCGCGCTCACCCTCGACGCACGCCGCCCCGCCACCCGGACGGGCGGCGGGGCGGCGGGACGGGTCTGCTCAGGCGATGATCGTGTCGAGGGCGATCTCCACCATCTGGCTGAACGTCTGCTCCCGCTCCTGCGACGTGGTCTTCTCGCCGGTGCGGATGTGGTCGCTCACCGTCAGGATCGTCAGCGCGCGGGCCCGGAACCGGGCCGCGATCGTGTAGAGCGCCGCCGACTCCATCTCCACCGCCAGGACGCCGTAGTCGGCGAGGGTGTCGTAGAGGTCCGGCCGGTCGGTGTAGAAGGCGTCCGCCGCCAGGATCGGCCCGACCCGCATGGTGATGCCGCGCCGCTCGGCGACCTCCACCGAGGTACGCAGCAGCCCGAAGTCGGCGACCGGCGCGTAGTCGATCAGCCCGTCGAAGCGCATCCGGTTCATGTTCGAGTCGGTGGACGACCCGATCGCGGCCACCACGTCACGCAGCTGGAGGTCCTCGGTGAGGGCGCCGCACGAGCCGACCCGGATGAGCGACTTCACGCCGTACTCGTTGACCAACTCGTGCGCGTAGATCGAGGCGGACGGCATGCCCATGCCGGAACCCTGCACGGAGACGTCGACGCCGTTCCAGCGGCCGGTGAAGCCGAGCATCCCGCGGACCGTCGAGTAGCACTGGGCACCCTCGAGGTAGGTCTCCGCGATCCACTTGGCCCGCAGCGGGTCGCCCGGCATCAGGACCCGCTCGGCGATCTCTCCCGGCTTAGCGCCGATGTGCGTACTCATGGCAAGGATCCTGCCAGGCCGCTCAGCGGCATACCGGTTCGGCGTCCGATCCCGCGGTCCTGTACCCTACTCGGCGGTGGTGTGTCCGAGTGGCCTAAGGAGCACGCCTCGAAAGCGTGTGAGGGTGCAAGCCCTCCGCGGGTTCAAATCCCGCCGCCACCGCTCGTGAGATGCGAGAACGCCCGGCAGGTCCGCGAGGATCCGCCGGGCGTTCCGCTTCTGGTCTCAGTTTCGGTCTCAGTCGGCACTTTTCGGCTCGTCTGTGCCATCTGGCGGGCGTTCCCACAGCAGACCTCCGACGCGCCTGGCGATGTCACGATGAACCTGTGCAGTCAAGTGCTGGTATCGGGCCGCCATGGCGGAGTTCGACCAGCCCATGATGCCCATTACGGCCCGCTCGGCCACGCCGAGGATCAACAGCACCGTGGCGGCCGTGTGCCGGGCGTCATGCAGTCGGCCGTCCCGTAGCCCGGCGAGCTTGAGCAGCCGCTTCCACTCGTCGTAGTCCGTCCGGGGGTTGACCGGTCCACCGGTCGGCGTGGCAAAAAGCCAATCGCCACCCTCCCAGAGTTGGGCGGCAGTGGCCCGCT
Organism: Micromonospora sp. WMMC415; assembly: GCF_009707425.1. Classification (GTDB taxonomy): domain Bacteria; phylum Actinomycetota; class Actinomycetes; order Mycobacteriales; family Micromonosporaceae; genus Micromonospora. Next base: position 1,140,332 of record NZ_CP046104.1, read on the forward strand.
CCTGATCCTGCTCGTCGCGGTGCTTCCTGAGTAGCGCCACCAGCTCGTCAGGGAGCCCGATGCTCCGTCGCCCGGCGCGCGATTTCGTGTCGGCGGTGGCGGCGCGCACCTGGCGGCGATCGGGGCAGTGCCCGCCGTACTTTCGCCCACATGACGAGCTGCAGCCGTGCTCCCACCTGGGCCGTTGCCGGCCACGCCGGACCGTCAGTGTTCCGGCGTCGAGGTTCACATCTGACCAGCGCAGGCCGAGCGCTTCGCCCTGGCGCAGGCCGAGAGCGAGGGCGATCGCCCACCGCGCGCTGTTGCGGCGGCCCTGGGTGACGGCCAGGAGCCGCTGCACTTCGTCGACGGTGTACGGCTCAATTTCGCTCTCGGGCAGGCGTGGTGCCTTGGCAAGGGCGGCAGGGTTCTTCGCCAGGTGCCCCCGACGTACCGCCTCGTTGAGCGCTGTACGGATGGTGCGGTGGGCTTGGTGAGCCGTCGCAGGAGCGCTGCCATTCTGTTGCATCCGCCGGTAGAAGCGTTCGAGGTGCTCAGGCTCCAAACGCTCAAGCCGGTGGGCCCCGAGGCCCGGAATTAGATGTCGGTAGACGGCGACCCGGTAGCCGGCGATGGTGTTCTCTCGCACGGCCGGGGCGGCGATGTTTTCCACCCAGTGGGTTAGCCAAGTCTGCACCGTCCAGCGCTGGCCCGCCTTGCGCACCGTGCCGCTCTCCCGCTCCCGTTCCAGGAGCCGGACCTTCTTGATGACCGCCGCCTCCGTCTTCCCCCGGACGTGCCGGCGGTCCGGCGATCCGTCGTCCTTCACGCCGACGGTGACCCGACCGTGCCAGGAACCATCGGCGCCGAGGTAAATGCTGGATGCGCCGTTCGGCTTGCGTCCCATTGGCTGGCTCCCTTCAAGCGGCGTCGTCGAGGGACGTCGGTTCGGCGAGCAGGTTTCGCACGTATTCGTCGAGGCAGAACGTGGGTACGCGGCGGAGGCGACCGATGGTGACGGTGCGCACTTGGCCGGCCTTGACGAGGGCGTACATGGTCGTGCGGCCGATGCCAAGCCGCCGAGCGGCTTCTTCGATGGTGAGCAGTTCTCCGGGGTTCATCGCGTTCCTTTCGGTCGGTGGCGTTTGGTTAGGCGGCGGTGGGCAAGGCTGTGCTGGTGGTGCCGAATTCGTGGGCGAGCTCTTCGCGGCCGGTGGTTCGTCGCTCGCGCGCCATGGCGGCGGCGGTGTTGGCGAGCAGGGCGTCTCCGGTCGTATGCCAGCCGACGCCGGCGAAGGTGAGGGCGCCGACGACGAGGGTGGTGGTGTCGTCGAGCTGGTCGACAGCGCGAAGCCCGCTGTTGTGCTCGTCGGTCTGGTGGTGGTGCTCGTGCCGTCGGTAGGCGACGCGGATGTCCCGCAGGAGTTGGAACGTCACCGAGTAGCGGCGGCCCTTGGTGAGAAAGTGGCCGCCGTAGCCGAGCATGTGTGCCCACCTACGTAGCCGGGCATACGGGCCGGGCTGAGGTCTGCTGGCCGGTTCGGCGTCAAGGGCGGCTTGACGGTCGGCGGTGCAGGTGGGGCAGGCGGCGTAGCGGGTGTGGGTGCCGCAGTCGGGACACTCCCAGCGGTCGACGAAGCCCGGTCGGGGGCGCGGGTCACGGGGCCGCTCCGACAGGGGTACGGGTGTGGTGGTGGGTCGGCCGATGCGCCAGCAGGCGTCGATGAGGCGGGCGGTGTGCTCGCCGTCGGGGTCGGCGTAGTCGCCGATGGTGTCGGCGGTCAGGCGGCTGCTGGTGTGCCCGGTGGCCTCGGTGCTCTTGGTGGCGTACTTGGCAAGGTAACCGGCGACCATCCCGTCGGTGACGTCCCCGTCGAGGCCAGTGGTGATGGGTCGGATGTCGAGCTGCTCGCCCCAGGCGATGAGCCAGCCCTCAGGCCGGTCCGGGTGCGACGGGGTGTGGAACGCGACCTGGGCGGCGGCGTGCCGGAACGCGTCGACGAGGTCGTCAACGCTGAACCCGGCCGGCGGGGGAACGATCGCGTCGGGGTCCTGGCCGTCGACACCGTCGAGACGGGCGATGGCATGGAAGTGCACCGCTCCCCGTGCCTGAAGTTCGGCGACCTTGCCGGGGGATAGCCGCACGGGCGGGACCTTGCGGACGTTGCCCGATTGGGTGATGACCTCGACGCGGGGGATACCGCGTCGGCGGGCGAGCTTGGCGAGGTAGCGTTCCGCGGCTTGTTTGGTGCGGTGCCACAGCTCCCCGGAGAACAGGTTCCAGACCACTTGGTGGTCGTGGTCGTAGCAGTCCAGGCACAACGGCCGACCCAGCACCGCGTCACCGGCTTCATGCCGGGCCCAGCAGACGGCGGGCCGGCCGTGCTCGCAGACACCGACGTCGCGGCGGGCGTGGCACGGTTCGGCGCGGCAGTCGCAGCGGCGGCGGTTGCCGCAGGTGTGCCGCTTGACCACCCGCGCGTGTACCGGACCGAACGATGGCGCGGTGAACGTCGGGAACACCGCCGGATGCGACGCGACCGATTCGGGGACGCCCTTGCCGCCGACCAGCCCGGCGCGCAGGAGTTGGAAGGCGTCGCGCTGGTAGGTCTGCGCGCACGAGGGGCAGACCGTGGCGCGGCGGTTGCCGCAGGCGGTGTAGATCGCGCCGTCAGGCATGACGTCGGTATGCCGAGCGTCGATTACCCGGCCGGTGCCCTGCTCGACGGTGAGGATCTGCCCGGCGAGGCGGATGGGGCGGGTGCAGCCTGCGGCGGCGCGGACGTGTTCCAGCCAGCCGAAGTAGTCCGGCCGGGTGGCGCGTTCGAAGGCGGAGCCTGCGGCGGTGTAGCCGTAGACGGGTGGGACGTCGGCGTTCGAGCCCACACCCCGGGCCAGGGCGGTCCGGGGTGTGAGGTCCAGCGTCGACGCCATCAGCCGCGCACCTCGTCGAGGTGGCGGGTGGTGATGGTGCGTTCAGTAACGATGACCCGGCAGGCGCCGCACTGGCGCTTGGCCGGCTCATGTCGATGACACGGAATCTGGTTAGTGGTGGTGCCGCAGCGGATGGTGACCGGTGCGCGGCAGGGGCCGCCGGGGATGACGTCGATGACGTCCCGGCGGATGTCGAACGGGTGCGGCCCGTCGTGAGCGGGGCAGACGTGGATGGTCTGCTCGATGTCAACGAGAACGATGGTCACCGGGCACCACCCCGGATGGTCGACAGGATGCGTCCGGCGACAGCGGGAGCGACGTCGAGCCGGTCAGCCAGCTCGGCGGCGGTGATGGGTGCTCCGGTGGACTGTTCGTGCTGCACGGCCGCGAAGCGGGCCATCGGCAGCAGGTGAGCTGGCACCTCGACCGGCTCCGAGGCCGGCACAGTGACAGGCTCCCGCTCGACGGCCGGCTCGGTGGCCGGGGTAGGGGTCGGTTCGGGTGCGGTGATGGCGGCCGGCGGTGCCGGCTCGGTGACCTGCTCGGCCACCTGGACACGGATCGGTTCAGCCGGCGGCGGAGTCTCGCCCTTGACCGGGGCGAGCACGAGCTTGACCAGCGCCATGAAGGCGAGAGCGGGAACGGCCGAGAGAAGCCATCCGGAGATGCCGGGCTTGGCGACCGCCAACTGTGCGGCGAGGGAGAGGCCGGCGGCGGCGATGAGCAGGAACAACGGGTAGCCGATAGGAGCGCCGCTACGGCGACGTCGGCGAATCGTGAGGAGGCAGGCGACGGGGACGAGTTCGGAGATGACGGCGTTGGCCCAGCCGAACCATGCCCCGGTGCCGGCCGGGGAGTTGGCGAGGGTCCAGTCTTTGACGTGGGTGAAGGACGCGGCCCCGGCGAAGCCGGCCACGGTGAGGAGGATGAGGACCAGGACCAGGCCCTCCAGGCGGCTGCCGGTGGTGCGGTCAGCGGCCATGGCCGGTCACCTCCCCGGAGGTGACGACCTTCTCTTCAGCGATGAGACCGGCGAGGCCGACGCGGATGCCCGCGCAGGTGGCGCAGTCTCGCCCGTCGCCGACGGTGCAGTCGGCGAGATGGGCTTCGTGAACGATCCGCAGGGATTCGGCGTAGTAGCCGGCGAGGAACCGCTCGAACGACAGCGGACCACGGCTGGCGAAGTCGGCGGCGAGGGCGGTGACGACGTAGTCGTCCGGGCTCATCCGCTCCGCAGCGGCGAGGTTGGTGATGGCAACGGTCATCGGACACCGCCCATGTAGGCCATGGCGATGCCCATGAGCAGGACGAGGGCGAAGGTGATCAGGACACCCATCAGTTACCTCCGGGGATGCAGTCGAGGCAGCCGCCGGTACGGCGGGGGATGTAGTAGGGCTGCACCAAGCCGCAGTGCCGGCAAGTACGCCGGGCCCGCAGGGCCTTTGCGATGGCCTCCCGCTGTGCGGGGGTCGCAACCCGTTTGGGTGCGGCGAGGTCGAGGCGGTAGAGGTAGGCGACGCGCTTGCCGCGACGCCAGAGGATCTGGGCGACCGCGTGATGTCCCCCGGGTCGGAGGCCGGCGGCGCGCAGTTGCCGGCGGGTCGCAAGACCTTGCGGTGCCATCCGGTACGGGTAGGTGGGGAACTCTTCGGCGGCCCCGGTGAGGTGGTAGGCGGTGGTGGTCATGGCTGGCCTCCCCAGCGCTGCTGCGCGGCTTGGCGGGAGATGCCGAGGCGGGCACCGATTTCGGCCCAGGAGTAGCCGAAGGCCCGTAGCCCGATCACGGCCTCAGTAATGGCCTCGTCGAGTTGGGCGGAGAGGGCGGTGAGGTCGCGGAGGGCTTCGACGTCGCCGGTGGCGACGCGGCGGCCGTGGGCGCGGATGATGCGGCGAGCGAACGCCGCGAATTCGTCGTTCTCGACGACGTCCCGACGACGGCGGGATCGCGGAATCGGCGTCAAGGTGTGCTTGACGGTGTTCATCGGTTCTCGCCTCCCTCGGTGTGGAGGCGGTCCCACTCCTTCGCGGCGTCCTCTAGGGCGGCGATGACGAGTTCTGCGGTGCACAGCGGGTCGTCGTTCCAGGAGTAGGGGGAGGTGTGCTCGTCGATGACGAAGCCGTCCTCGTCGACGCAGAACAGCGGGTGGAAGGCGTCGAGGTAGTCGACGAACGCGGCGAGGGTGGCGAGGTAGTCGGCGAGGGTGCCGCCGTCGAGCTGGGAGAAGTGCTCGACCTTGTGGCCGGCGCAGGCGATGCCGATGGCCCCGGCGGCGCAGGCCGGCGGGGTTGGAGTGTCGGTGCTGGTGTCGTAGTAGGTGCCCTGGTGCCAGCCGTGCCGGCGCAGGTAGAGGGCAGCCATCCGCAGCAGGTCAGCCGGAGTGACCTGCTCGGTGGTGGGTGGATTCTGGGTAGCCTTCATGGCAGCCACGTCCTTTCGGTAAGGGCTTGGTGGGAGGTCGGCAGGACCAGCGGTTGCTGGCAGGCGTTGACTGGTCCTGTCGACCGGCTATCGGGTGCGCAGCCGCAGGTAGCGGCGGTGTCGGGTGTCGTCGCCGCCCATCGGGGTCGGCGCGGAGGCGTAGACGAGCCGGCCGCTGGCCGAGGCGACCTGGACCATGGCCGCGATCTCGGACGGCACAGCGACGATCCACAGCTCGACGTACTGCGCGGCCTTCTGGTTGTTGGCCTTGGCGTAGGCGCGTTCGCGGGTGGTCACGGGGCCACCTCCGAGCCGGGGTCGGTGTAGAAGACGGCGTCGGCGGGGATGGGGCCGGAGAAGCCCTGGTCGATGTGGCTGTCTCGCTTGCAGCAGACGGTGCAGCGCAGGTACTGCCACAGGTGGCCGGTGACCTTGTCGATTTCGGCGTCGACAACCTCCATGAAGTCGGCGCAGTCGTGCAGTGGTGTGGTCATGCCACGGCCTCCCATTCGCCGGGGTTGGTGGTGGGGGTGGTGGTGGGTCGGCGGATCCAGGCGGCGTAGTCGGCGATGCCGGCGATCTGGACGTCGGTGAGGTAGGCGACCTTGATGCGGCGGGGTACGCCGCCTTCTGCGATGAGGTACGCGGCGCCCTGGTTGGTGGGCTGGATGTCGGTGGCGGAGTAGCCCTGCTCGGCCCAGCCGTGACCGAGCACGATGTTCGAGCTGTTGGGGGTGGTGCAGCGGAACGCAGCCCGGTAGCCGAACAGGTCCCGCAGCGAGGTGGGGATGATGTCGAACGACGGCCGCTGAGTTGCGGCGACGACCGGGATACCGGCAGCGCGACCACGGGCGACCAGGTCTCGCAGGAGCGCGACGAACTCTTCTTGTTCCTGCTTGGTGCCGACGGTGGCGGAGTAGAAGGCGATTTCGTCGACCAGGACGGTGATGACCGACAGCCCGTCGGCGGCGGTCACCTTGCGGCGCCCGTGAGCGCGCAGCCAGGCGTAACGGTTGTTCATCACGACCTGAAGCCGCCGCAGGACGGTCAGGGCTTCGGTGATGTCGGGGCCGATGAACGCGTCGGCGCAGTCTTCCCACTGGCCCAGCTCGACGAGCTTGCCGTCGAGCAGCACGAGCCGGGAGTCCACGGAGAGGGCGGCGTGGGCGGCGATGCAGTTGAGCAGGCCGGACTTGCCGCCGCCGGGTTCGCCGCCGGCGAGGAGGTTGCGGTAGGCGAGGGTGATGTAGACGGGCTGACCGAACTCGTCGATGCCGACGAAGATGGGGTCGAACATCGACAGGCCAGGCCCCACCGGAACTCCGCTGCTTGGGGCGGGTGCCGTGGTGGTCATGGTGTTGCCCTCCTTCGGGCGAGAAGTGGGCGCGAGGAGCCACACGAACGAGCCCGCAGGGCTCCTCGCGCACCGGTTGGGTAGGGGTCAGATCAGGCCGTCGTCGTGCTGCTCGTCGTGCCGGTCGGCATCGAGCTCGGCGTCACGGCGGTAGTCCCACGAGCGGCCCTCGCGGCCGCAGTCGTAGCAGCGGAAGTAGAAGCCGTCGGTGGCCTCGTCGTACTCGATCTGTGTCATGGCTCAGATCCAGTCCGACACGTCGTCCTCAGCGGTGGACGACGAAGCCGCGGGCTTGCTGCCGTTGGCGGTGGTGGCCGGCTTCTTGCCGGCGGGCTTGCCCTGCGTCGGCAGGGTGATGACGGGTGCGTCGACGTCCGGCAGGTCCAGGGCGGTCGGCACCGTCACGGGTGCCTGCTTGACCGTGGGCGTGTTGGGGTCGATGACGTCGACCAGGGGTGAGCCGACGTCGGCGGTGAGCACCTCGCGGCGTTTGATGTCGAACCGCAGATACGCGGCGGTGCGCTCGGAGGCGCGCTCGATGAGCACGGTGGAGGCGTGGCAGGCCACGGCGATCTTGTCCAGGCGGCTCTCGAGGTCCTTGGCCGACAGGCCGGGGCGCAGGTAGACCCAGACCCGCTCACCGACCGGGGTCGGACGGGCCCACAGGATCAGCGGGAGGCTGCCGGACTGGTTGGCGATGATGAACTGCGCGAAGCACACGCGCAGCCGATGCCGCACGACCAGGCACCAGGTCCAGGCGACGATTCGCCGGCGGCTGGCCGGGATGGCGGCGGGGACACCGACGACCAGGGCGACGACGAGCAGCATCACCACGGTTGAGGTGTGGTTGGCCAGCTGCGTCCAGCAGTAGCCGCCGAGGGTGACGGCGCTGATTTCCGGGGTCCACCACCACAGCAGCCGCAGCACCGGCCAGATCCGGACCAGCACCCAGACGATGCCGCCCAGCGGAAGGCCGACGAGGACGCCGACGAACAGGGCAAGGATCGGGTGCATGTAGGAAGCGGCCACCACGGCCGCGAGCAGGCCGACGATGACCGCCGTCAGGATGAACGCCAACCGGGCGTTCCGCGCCGAGGACCGGTGAACGCGTGCCTCGATCACCGTCACCGTCTGGTTGCTTCTGCCGCCGAACGGGCGGCGGGCGGTGGGCTTGCTCATGACGCCCTCCCCGGGTTGCCGCAGTCGGTGCACCAGCAGTAGCCGTTGGAGTCGATGAGGGCGAGAGCACCGGCCATGGTCATCTCGCAGCCGGTGCAGGCCACGATCATCGGAACACCGGCCTTCTCGTGGTCGGCCCAGGTGTATTCGGACTTGTAGCCCGCGCGGGCTTGCAGGAAGTGCAGTCCTGTCGGCAGGCCGCTCGGGCGGGTAGGCTTGGACACGACGAGTCCTCCCAATCGCGAGTTGGGGTGGATGAGTTGGAGGGCACGGGGTCGGCAGATGTAGGAGTCGGACCGACCCCGCGCCAGCTCTTGCGGGTGCCACCACCGAGCGTGGTGGCCGGGCCGGGAGCGTAGGAGTCGGAACCACTCCCGGACCGTTCCTCTTGTGTTTCAGCAGACCATCAGGCCGCTTCGCGCCTCAGCGCATGTGACACCAGAAGCTCACGCAGCACAGGTGAGCCAGGGACCTACTTGGCCGCCGAGGTACCCGTCTTCGGCTTCAGCGACACGGCACGGAACGCGACGCCGTTGCGCCCGTTGGTCGCCCACGGAATGGCCTCCAACTGCTCGACAGCGACGAGCTGCCCCACCGTCACGTCCGGCTTCTCACCCGCCGTGGTGATGGTGATGATCTCGCCGCCGGTCTCGTCGAGAACGAAGACCTGGGTGGACCACATGGGCCGGCCAGTGTTCTTCTCCGACTTCTGGTTGCCGTTCGGGTCGTTCTTCGGCGCGGGGTCCTTCGTCACCTGGACCTGCTTGCTCGCGGTGTCCACGTACAGCTTCACAACAGACCTCCTGTGTTTGAGCGCGTCCCCTGTGGACGACTGCTCGGTGCTGAATCCAAGGTATGGCCAGGTCGCGAGCCAAACCCGGAATACTTTTCCGGGGGCCATGCGCAGTCGACATGAGACACTTGGTCCATGCGAGGCATCGGTGAAGATCTAACGGTTGGCGAGCGAATCGCGTGGTATCGCCGGCGCAGGGGTATGTCCCAAGAAGTGCTGGCGGGCATCGTTGGACGTACCGTCGACTGGCTGAGCAAGGTTGAGAACAATCGCATAGATCTCGACCGGCTATCCGTCATTCGCTCGTTGGCCGCTGCGCTCGACGTCAGCATCGGTGACCTAGTCGGAGAACCAACCCTCCTGGACTGGAACGCCGAGAGCGGCACCAAAACCGTTGCCGCCTTGCGCGAGGCCCTTCTCAACTACCGACAGCTGACGCCGTTCCTGCATGGTCCCCGCGCCGACGCCCCCGAGGTAGCCCAGCTGCGCAGCGACGTGACGCACGTGTGGGACGCATACCAAGCTTCGCGGTACGGATACGTTGTTGCCCGATTGCCACAGGTGCTCGCGGCCGGCCAGGCCGCAACGCAAACACATGATGGTAGGGATCAAGAGCAGTCGTTCGCGTTGCTGGCGCTCACGTACCAGGCCGCCGCCGTGCTGCTTACGAAGCTAGGCGAAGCAGATCTGGCGTGGATTGCGGCCGAACGGGGTTTCGCAGCGGCCCAACGCTGCGGGGATGTAGTCGTCGTCGGGTCACTCTTTCGCTCGGTCACTCACACTCTGCTCTCCACAGGTCGGTACCGGGAAGCAAAGGAACTCACCACAGACGCGGCCGCGTACATGCAGCCGGGGCTGGCAGACGCCACCCCGGAGTATCTGTCGGTTTACGGCACGTTGTTCCTGGCGGGTTCCGTCGCCGCAGCCCGCGATGAAGACCGCGCCGCCGTTCGATCGTTCCTCAACGAGGCGGACGAAACTGCGCGCCGACTCGGCCACGACGCGAACCACCTATGGACGGCGTTCGGCCCGACGAATGTCGCGATTCATCGCGTGACCACCGCGATGGACCTCGACGACGTCCAGGTGGCGATCGACCTCGGCCCGCGTATCGATACGACCGGCCTGCCCATCGAGCGGCAAGCCCGGCATGCCCTGGAGACAGCCCGCGCTCTCAGCGCCTGGAACCGCACCGATGAAGCCTTGGCAGTGGTCCTCACCGCCGAGCAGAAGGCGCCGGAGCAGATCCGCCATCACGCGATCAGCAGGCAGCTCGTGCAGAACTGGATGCGCCGCGGCCGGGGCCGCCCCAGCTACCAGCTCGCGAGTCTGGCGCAGCGGGTGCACGTAGCAAGCTAGATCCGTAGAGTCCGAGATGTGACCAGTCAAGCCGAGAACGCGCGTCCGCAGGCCACCCCGAAGGTGGCGGCGGGCGCGCTCTTCGTTGACGAGCAGGACCGGGTGATGCTCGTCAGGCCCACGTACAAGTCGCACTGGGACATCCCCGGCGGGTACGTGGAGCAAGGCGAGAGTCCCTTGTCGGCCTGCGTCAGAGAGGTCTACGAGGAGATTGGGCTCCACGTCGCAATCGGGCCCCTGCTGACCGTTGACTGGGCTCCCAGACCAGATGAGGGGGACAAAGTCCTCTTCATTTTCGACGGCGGCATCCTTACGCCCGAGCAGCTTTCGACCGTCTCCTTCCGTGACGGCGAGATCGCGGAGTGGGCGTTCGTCGCGGATGGCCAGCTCGACGAGCTGACCATTCCCAGATTGGCCCGTCGGCTCCGAGCCACTATGCAGGCCCGCAGACAGTCGCACTCCGCCTATCTAGAAGAGGGCGCCCTACCCGCCTCCGCATGACGCGCCCCTGGCTACGCACGGTTCGCGAGCTCGTCTCCGGCGCTACCCGGCATGCCTCCGGTCGGACTCTCGCCGGACAGCCTCCGTGAGGTCCCGCCACCTACCGGCCGAGGTCTTCGTCATCCGGTCAACCATCAAACGGGCAGATGCTTCATCGGCGAAGTCGTACGAAACCTCTTGCCCTCCGTCACCGCCGAGACGGCCACGCACCCGCCAGCGCGGACCATCGGAAATTAGCCAGATGTCGCGCCGGGCCAGTCGGCCCCACGAACCGTTCCACCAGCGACCACGCACTTCCACCAGCAGAACCCTAGTCGAACACACGTTCGACCGACCGGCTGCCGGCATGTTGTTCAAACTTTCTGTACGTCTTCAAGGCGGCCCTTGACGGGCCGCACGCGCCGCCGCCTGGGCGCGCGCCGGCCGCGCCGCTTGGTCGCTCTGCGGCCGTCACGCCTGATGCCCGGCGGCTGGCGCGGACAGCGGAGGACCCGGAGGGCCGCCCCAGAACGACAGGCCGTTGACGGGGTGGGATGGCGGGGCCGGCAGCCGGCCGGGCCGCGCGGCCACGAGCCCGCGCGGCGTAGGGGAGCGCACGCCGGCCGCGTCGGCGAGCTGGCGGTGGTCGCGGGGTTGCGGTTACTGCGCCTCCGGCGGGGGCGCTCCGGCTCCGGGATGGCCGGGGCTCCGTCGGCGGGTCGCGGTCCGTGGGTGGTTGCGGTAGGCCATCCCGCCTGTCATCGACCCGGGCGAGCCGAGCAGACCACCGCCCGACCCGCCAGCGTCCATACGATCCGTCAAGGTCCGCTTGACGTGGCGGGCCGGGCGGCGGCCCGCTCCCCAGGAGGGCGGGCCGATGGCAGACGGGATGGCTGAACTGGCAGTTTGCGCATGTCGCATTGCGTCAAAGATCATTTGATGATACCGTCGCGCCTTCCAACTCGGAAGGTACTGTCCTCATGGGCCTCGACGTAGCCAACAAGTTCGGAAAGCTCGCCGACCTAGGAAATGAGGCGAGTGTTGAGCAGTTCTTTGTTGGCCGACTGCTCGGCGACCTGGGATATGAGGACCGACAGATCCGACCCAAGACTACCTTGGACGAGCTGAGCATCTCCAGCGGACGGAAGAGCAAGAAGTGGCGCCCTGATTACGCGCTTCAAATCAATGGCAGAGTGCGCTGGATTTGTGAAGCTAAGGGCGTCGACGAGAGCCTGGACGACTGGATCGGGCAGTGCTCCAGCTACTGCCTTGAGCTCAACAAGCTTCATTCTGACAATCCCGTCGAGTACTTCCTCTTGACGAATGGTGTCACCACCCGCCTCTATCGGTGGGACAGTGCTGAGCCAATCATCGAAGCAGAGTTCCGTGACTTTGTTGCAGGAAACATCAACTATGCGAGGATCCGCCAGGTTCTGTCTCCCAAGGCATTTGTCGTCCCTCGACAGAGAGCTGCGGACGAGGCGACCTTGACTCTTCGGCGTCGAGGCGTATCTGAACTAAACCTGGACTTTGCATGGGCGCATCGACTTATCTACAAGCGCGAGAACCTAAGTTACACGGCGGCCTTCATGGAGTTCGTGAAGGTCGTATTCCTTAAGCTGTGGTCGGACCGAGAGGTGCACAGCAGCCCCTCAGCCGACAAATCCGTCGCCGGGACAACAACTGTGCCGGTCGACGTAGTGCGCTTCTCCCGTCATTGGATCGAGAAGCACGAGAAAGACACGCCAAACCCGCTAGATGCCATCCTGTTCCGCCGACTGCTCGACGATTTCGAGATGGAGATCAGCAGAGGGAACAAGAAACGCATCTTCGAGCCCGGCGAGCGATTGAACCTTTCTCCGGACACGCTCAAATCTATCGCGGACCGTCTCGAAGCCGTAGATCTTATCAGCATCGATGCTGACCTCAACGGCCGAATGTTTGAGACATTCCTTAACTCGACGCTCCGCGGTAAGGCACTTGGGCAGTATTTCACGCCGAGAAGCGTCGTGAAGCTGGCTACGGGCCTCGCGAGATTGCAGGCATCGCCGGAACACACCGACCGTGTCATCGACGCTTGCTGCGGAACGGGGGGATTCCTTATCGAGGCGCTTGCGAAGATGTGGGCTCAACTAGATGCAAACCAGTCGCTGTCTAACACCGAACGCGAAACGCTGCGCAGCAAGGTAGCAACTGAATGTCTAATTGGTGTCGACGTCGCTCGCGACCCGGCGCTGGCTCGTATTGCTCGGATCAACATGTATCTGCACGGCGACGGCGGCAGCAGCATTTATCAACTAGATGCGTTGGATAAGAAGCTCCGAATTCCGGGCACTGACAGTCCCGAGTTGAGTAGAGAAAAGGCGGAACTTCGCAGCCGCATCGCGGCGAAGGGAAAGGCTGGATTGGCCGATGTTGCTCTAACCAATCCGCCATTCGCGAAGGAGTACAACCGCAACCAGGCCTGGGAGCGCCAGTTCTTAGAAGACTATGAACTGGCTTACGATGACAAAGGTGGTTCAAAGCGCCCGCTCGGCAGCCTGAACTCCATGGTCATGTTCCTAGAGCGCTACCACGACATTCTTGGTCCGAAGGGCCGTCTAGTCACGGTGGTCGACGACAGCATCTTGGGCTCTTCCCGTCACAGGCGTGTGCGGGACTGGATCCGCCGCCGATGGATTATCAAGGCAGTCGTCTCGTTACCGGGCGATGCGTTCCAAAGATCTCAGGCCCGAGTAAAGACATCCGTCATCGTTCTTCAGAAGCGAGACTCAGAGGCTGAGCGGCAGCCAAGCGTATTTATGTATTACTGCACAGCTGTAGGCGTCGACGACGCGCCACGCCAGAGGGTCTTGCCGATCGACGAGGAGAACCGCAAGAAGGCAACCGAGGAGATCGATCGAGTTACCAGCCTCTACGAAGCGTTCCAGCGCGGTGCTCCCGAGGCCGCTAGCTGGACCGTCCCGGCTGAGGCTCTTACTGACCGCTTGGATGTCAAGGCTTGCTTGCCATCGTCTGGCCGAAAGGTCACAGAGTGGGAAGCCCTAGGCTTGGATGTGGTGCCGGTCGAGAGCTTGATGATGCCAGTAAGTCTTGCCGAAGCAGCCGAGGCGGATTCTTCGTCAGATACAGAGGGAGTTGACGAAACGCTTGACGCCAACCGGTTGCTGGACACTGAGGCGGTTGACGAGCTGGTCACCTACCTGAGGGTTCGGTACGACGGCTTCTGTGAGCCAGGCGATGATGCTTGGACCTCTGACCTGAAGGGGCAGCGGCTGACTCGCGTTCGTGAAGGCGACATCGTCATAAGTCACATCAACGCTATCCACGGGGCCATCGGGATCGTCCCAGCCGAGCTGGAGGGTTGCGTGGTGACTACCGAATACACCGTCTGCCGGCCGACTACAGACATCCCCGCTGGGGTTCTTTGGACACTGTTGCGATCCCCTGAGGCGCGAGCAGACCTCTTAGTCCTCGCCACCGGCATTGGGAGGACCCGTGTGAACTGGGGGATCGTCCGACAGCTGAGGTTGCCAGTGCCTCCCGAAGCGCTACAGCAAGAGATCCTAGACGCGTTAAGTGCCGCCGATGCTGCCGAGCGGTCGGTGGGACAGTTGCGAGACCGTGCACGCCGAAGGGCAGTCGACGACCTCTTGCTCGACAGTGCCGATGCGCAAGCCATCATCTCCGCATTCAAGCCGCCGAGGTGACAACTTGGATCCAACCGTGGAAGTCTTCCTAGCGGAAGCTGCCCGCATCGGGGGCACCACGCCTGATGCCATTCTGCGCAAGGTGTTGCACATAGGGGCATCGGGTGAGCCGGACGTTAGTCGCTACTTCCGGCACTGGTCTGGCCCCGTCTTGGAGCTATTGCTCAAACTAGACTACGAAGTGCGGACGCGGAACCCCGGTCTTCATTACGTCGACCGAGGCACCTATTTGGGATACCGGCGAGAAGCCGACGGTGAATCCGCAGTGACAGCCGGCGGTGAATCCGCAGTGGCGGAGCGGTCGCAGGTATTCCTTAGCGTGATTAAGAGAGTAGGCACTCTTACGATCCTGCTGCCACTCGATCCAAACCAGTTCGACCATTTGGAGAATGTACGGGACTTGACCCATCGGGGCCATCATGGCATCGGGAACCTAGAGTTCGTCATACGGGATGGGGCGGCACTGAATGAGTTCCTTCGGGTGTTCGACCCCTGGTTACGTCTGCCTGCTCCCTTCCACTAGCGATCAACAACAACGCTGACAACGACCGCGCCGGACGGCAGCACGATGACCAGCCCCTGGCAGGGACGAAGGTCCGATCATGCGGCAGTTCCCAGAAGTCTGCGGACGGGATGAGCAGAGTTTGTAAGCGAGACGTCTGGGGCCAGACGGAGTCAGCAGGAAGTCAGCAAGCCGGACGAGAACGGTCGGCAACCGTTGGCACTGGACGCCAACTTGCTTGACCTCAACGTCAGACACCGGTGTGGGTCGACAAGAGCTGGTTACGTCGAGCCGCCTTTGCAAGGCAGTGTCCGGCGATGCGGCGACGCTGGGTGCCCGCCGCAACCCAGGCAGCGAAGCAGCAAGGAGGCAGCGCGAACCTTGAGGCGGGTCGGTCCGGAACATCAACCGACGATGTCCGGCACCTGCTCGTTGACGCGGGTTACGACCAGCCGGCAGCAGGCGACAGCTTGAGACCGCATCCCCCCGGCGGGGGTCAGCCGGGTCACCGGAGGAGCGGTTGTCGCTCAGCAGCGTCGCCGCGCGGGCTGCGTTTTCCGTTGCGCATCGGTGCAACACTCGTCTGTTCACCACTCAAGGATGATCCTTTGGTGGGGCTCCCAAGCCATGAGCTGCCGGCACAGCGTCCTTAAGGTATCGAGTTCGGCTGACGTGTAGTGTTCCATGCTGACGACGAGTGTATCGGGCTTCAGCCACCGTATTAGTTGCCAGCGCGGCCAAACCGCAGGCTTGATCACAACCAAATCGACGCTAGCTAAAGCGGCTACCGCATTGGCTCGCTGCGACTCTATAGTTCTCGGCCGCCCCGGACCCTTACGATGACGGACTTTACTGTCACTATCAACGCCGACTACCAAATGGCAGCCAAAGGATCTGCATTCCTGCAAATAGCCAATGTGATGGGGGCGCAGCGGGTCGAAAGACCCACTGGTCAGCACCACCTCGCTTCTGTCCCAGCGCCATGCATGTAGTCGGCGACGGACGTCGTAGTGGTCCTCGCGGTCGGCAATAACCGAGACGTCAACCTGCAGGCCAGGTTCCTCCGCGCCGGGGTGTCGCCTACGTGATTTTCCGCAGCGACAGTCCAACTGAGTCCAGATCTGCTAGCAGTTTATCGATATGCGCGCGTAAAGGCCGATTGCCCCTGGGGACCAGGTCCGGTGTACTCACAAGACCATTGGCCAAGTTGATCATCTGTCGGCCCTCAGAGCTGACGGCAAAGGCCGTCGATAGCAAGCGGCTACGAAGAAGGAGTTGTCCAAGACGCTCAAGGTCGGAGCCTGAACGCCGAGCGCTATCGAAGTGTTTTCTTGCGTTGACGTTGAAACCAGGACGTTCCAGCGAGGTCTGTAATTCGCGACATGCAGCCCGAGCCTCACTCACGATTCCTGCAGCCTCCACAGCCATCTCGGCCACCCGCTGAACTTCTTGGAACCCTTCGATTCGGCCTTGCTGTTGCCGTCCGAAGTTGATTTGGCGGCGAGTCTGATAGAGGACGGCGCCGCCGGAAACCAATCCTCCGGCCACGGCGGCAAAGAAGGTAATGAAGAGCTGTTCCCAGTCCACGCGGCTTTCCAATCAGCTATTGCATAAATTCCGCGTCCGGATTCTCGTCGGCCGTGCCGAACTTACGAAGACGGTCTGCTCGCTTGCGGACCTGCTCTTGAAGGCGAACTTCGTCAAGGCTAGTTTCCGTCACATCGAATAGCATGACCTTGCCGATCCGGTCACCGTAGTGAAGAGCAACGGGCTGCTGACCAATATTGATCACGACAAACTCGATGGAGCCCTCGTAGCCGGGGTCAATAGAGGGTCCGTGCAGCAATTGCAACTGGCGTTCGGTTGGCAGCTCGGTCTGTCCGCCGAGCAGGGCCATAACGTTGATGGGCATGGCGAAGGTTTCGAGGCTCGATACTCGCGCCATCACGCCGGGGTTGAGGACCAGCCCGTTTCTCCTGATGTCAATCGAGCCCTGATCATCTGTGAGAATGTCCGCATGCCGGCCTAGTCGAAAGTAATAGCATGTCTGGGACAGGTTCTCCTCTAATAGAGGGGTGATACCTAGATCCCGACGCTTGATGTACCGCTTGATGAGGAGGTCCGAGAGCAGGAACATTCATCCACCGTCTCTGCGTGAACTAGTCTCCGCGACCAGTAGTCCATCTGGGAGCGTCGAAGGAGCGTACCGCACGAAACCGACCATGGGTACCCTACGAACGCACTAGGTCGGACAACCGGCGAAGCGGGGTGCGGGCGAAGCTGGACCGGATCTTCGGGCTACAGCTGGCGGGGCAGACTCCCCTACCTTGGACGCTTTGGCTGGTGCCCCTATGCTCCTCGCCGTGAGAAGTCTCCAGCGCGTTCGCGAGGAGTACGCCCAGAACACCCTCGCGTTGAGTCTTGGGTTAGAACGCCCAGGCGCGCCGGCCTTGTTTGATGCGGCCGTAACTAACGGCCTGGTCGCGATCGTTGCGCACGAGTGGCCCGGCGAGGAGGTCGCACCCAATTCCAACGGTTACATGCGCCCGGCCTCAGCCCTGCTGAACTTGATCGGAAGCAAGGCCGCTGGGGACGCCGAGATCTCCAGTGCCGCCAAACGCATTGCTGGCGAAGTCGATGTGCTTCGGAAGGCTGTAAAGGATCTAGCGCCCGTCAGGCATGGTCGGGGAGGCTGGGCATTCGTGCACCCAAGCGCCGTCCATGCGCTTCGGGAACTGGACCGCCATCCTGCCTTGTCCGTCCTCAGCAGCTACGAGGCCGATGACCACGAAGCGCAGGACCTAGCCCGTGACGCTGACGCAAGAGCGTTCGCGGAGACCTACCTGACGCTGCTCAGCGAGGAAGAGGTGGCTCGTCGTGTCGCCGACCTGGATGAAGCGCTGCCGTCCCACCTGAAGGAACGGGCGTCGGGCTTTAATCCCCAGGAGTGCGACGTCTGCCAGAACGACACGTTAGTCGTATCAAGCATCGACCCGTACGGGGTCGGCGTCGGGATCGGCGTCTGCTTTGTCTGCGGCTACCAGCGAGGAGAGGCCGCAGCAAGGTTGGAGGCTCAACATCTCATCTATGTGGCGGATGAAACTCAGACCCCCGTCAGCGAGTTGGCGCCTAGACAGCGGAACCTTTGATCAAAACGACAGCCTCATCCTGAGGACAGCAGCCGCGCGGGGCGAAAGCGGCAGCAACGAGGCAGCGCAACGACCGACAGGGCTGGGCAACAGAGGCCATGAGGCAGCAAAGCCGCGGTGCTCCTCGCTGTACGACTGCATCGGGTGGCATACAACGCTGTCCTGTACCCGGTTCGGGACGAGGAGGTAAAGCTCCGCTCGGTTCGGACGGCTGGTCTCAACTGCGGTCTCATTCGCTGCCGTACGCGGTCGTCCACGGCAGTCCATCGGACAGCGGAATCGCTGCTCATGTGCACTGCCGGACCGGTCTGGACGCATGATCGCAGACCTCGAAAGCGTGTGAGGGTGCAAGCCCTCCGCGGGTTCAAATCCCGCCGCCACCGCTCGTGAACAGCGAGAACGCCCGGCAGGTCCGCGAGGATCGGCCGGGCGTTCCGCTTCCGGTCCCGGCTCCCGGTCACCAGCCGCCGGCCACCGCGAACGCGATGAAGATGAGCAGGGCCAGGGGCAGGGCCACGGCCAGTGCGAGCATCCGTTGCCGGCTTCCGCTCCCGATCAGCGCGACGACCAGAAGGCCGAGCGCGACGTCGATGACGACGTTCCACAGGAGGCCGGGAGGGTAGTTGGGATCGTTCGCATTGCGGGCGTACCTGGTCGCCTCCTCGAAGAACACGGCGGCCGGCAGTGCCGTCCCGACGATCTGTCGCCAGCCCGTTCCACGCGCCCAGGTGCCGCCGATGCCGAAGACCACGCCGGCCAGGACACCGAAGACCATCCAGAGCAGCGACGACGGTGCCCACACCACGGCCAACTCGTCTCCTTGGACGAGCGTTGCCGCCAGGTAGTAGCTGGGCACCGCCACGACGAGCAGGACGGCGGCGCCCAGGGCCGCGCGCAACCAGCCCGACCGGACCCAGCAGCCGAAGGCGAAGGCGGCGACTGCCCACGTGGCGGTGGAGTTGCCGAGTTCGGCGAGGGGGTACGGCACGAACTTGATCCACAAGAAGTCGAGGAAGCCGAGCAGGAAGCCTCCCGCGACGGCGGTGAGTGCCAACGTTCGATGGTCGGGGCGCACGGCGAGCAGCATACTCAGTATGCTTTCGCCGGTGGTCGGTCGGTCAGAGCTTCCGACCGCGCACGTCGCGGGCGACGATGCCGTCCAGTGGGGTTCCCGGCGCCAGCTTGCGCGGTTCGAACCAGAAGATCACCACCTGCGGATCCTCACTCCACCGCGCCTGCCGGGCCGTGATCTGCCGGCCGTCGACGGTGCCGACGATCCGCTGCGCGGGTCCGACGAAGTACCCGAAGGTGGGCACCTGCGGCTTCGTCGGTACGGGTCCGGCCTGGTCGTAGCCGATCGCGTGGAATCCGGGCCGGCGGTCACTGCCCTCCACGTCGTTGGCCAGGAAGTCCGAGGTCAGCGTCCCGTCGGCGGTGCGGCGGCCGGCGACCAACCCGATCGTCACCCGAGGCTGTCGGGGCAGGTCGACCCGGACGAAGTAGAAGACCCGCTCCTCGCCGCCGTACCGGATCCCGCTGTCCACCACGTCGCCGACCGGTCGCGGTTCCTGGGTGCCTTCGGTCGGGCCGGGGGCCGCCGTCGGGTGGGCGGGTGCGGTGGCGACCGGAGCGGGCTGGGGCTCCGGCTGCGGTGGGCGGTCTCCCAGCACGCCGACCGCTACGCCGAGGACGACCGCCACCGACAGCGCCGCCCTGCCGGCGCCGGCGAGCTGGCGCCGCCGACGGATCCGGCGGCCCTCACGCATGATGGTGCCCAGGTCGAGGGCGCCCCGGGGGGCGCGTTCCGTCGCCCGCATGGCCTGGCGGAGCTGCTCCACCTCGTTCATCGGCACGCCTCCTGCGCATCGCGTACGCGGCCGGTGGTGCGCAGCTTCTGCAGGGCTCGTGAACTGGTGCTCTTGACCGTGCCGACCGACACGTTCAGCTCGCGGGCCACCTGGGCCTCCGGAAGGTCGAAGTAGTACCGCAGGACGACGATGGCGCGCTCGCGGGGGCTGAGCGAGCCGAGGATCGCGAGCAGCCAGCGTCGGGTGGCGACCTCGTCGGCGATGTCGTCCCGACGTTGCTCCGGGAGCTCCTCGGTGGGGTACTCGCGGATCGGGCGTCGCCAGCCGTCGATGAGGTGGTTGACCAGCACCGAGCGGGCGTACCCGTACGCGTCGTCGTCCTGGATCCGGGACCACGACGCGTACGTCCGGACCAGGGCGGTCTGCGCCGCGTCCTCGGCCTGGTGGTGGTTGCCGGTCATCAGGTAGGCGGCATGCACCAGCCGCCCGGACGCCGCCCGGGCGAACTCGACGAACTCCGCGTCACCCCGAGCCATGCCGGCCCTTCCCACACCTCACGCCGGACAGGACGAGCGGCACGGCGGAAAGGTTGAGCCCCTGCGACACCAACTTTGCGACCGAACCACCCGTCCTTCCCGCTGCGCAGCGCCGACGGGCGCTGACCAGCGAGGAGAACCACATGGCAGGCAAGAATACGAGACTGATTCGCGTCAGCGCGGTGTCGGGGCTGGTGCTGGTCGCACTGGTCACGGGGTGCTCGGCGCCGACGGCTGGTCGGTCAGCGGTCCCGGCCGCCGGTGCCGCCACCTCGGCACCCGAGGTGTCGGTGCCGGCGCCCAGGCCGGCCCGGAAGGCGACCCCGGTCAGTTATCCCGCCAGCGGCGGCAACCGGTGGCGAATCGCCGTCGCCGAGCCGTCACGGCCGCAGGGCACCGGACGGTTGTGGCGCTACCGGGTGGCGGTCGCGCGCGACATCCAGGGCCTTCCCGTGGCCGAATTCGCGGCCGAGGTGACCAGAACCTTGAACGACCCCCAGGGCTGGAGCGCCGGCGGGACGCTGCGACTGCGCCGGGTCGGCGCGGACCAACCCGCCGACTTCACCGTCTACCTGGCCACCCCCGGCACCCGTGACGCGCTGTGCCAGGACCAGGCGGACGGCTACACCTCGTGCCGCAACGGCCACCGTGTGGTGCTCAACGTGGCTCGCTGGGTGAAGGGAGTGCCGCGCTACGGGGCCAGCCTTGCCACCTACCGCCGGTACATGATCAACCACGAGGTGGGGCACCGCCTCGGCCACGGTCACGAGCTGTGCCCCGGGCGGGGCCGCCCGGCACCCGTCATGCAGCAGCAGACGCTCGGCCTGCACGGCTGCACGGCCAACGCGATGCCGTACCTCGACGGTGAGCGCTACACCGGTCCTCCGGGGGCGTACGACGATCCCATTCCGCCCGCCGAGCGCGGCCGGCCCGCCAGCCAACCAGCAGCCCGCCGGTTGACGGAGCGCCCGGGGGACCCGGGCGCTTCGTCCGCGGCCGGGTTAGCAGGGGCCGTGGCCCTCGTCGAAGGCGCGCTGGGCCCAGTCGGCGTACCCGGCGATGACCTTGCGGACCGCCTGCCCGTCGTGCAGGAAGAGGTACGCCCGGTCGCCGTCCCGGACGAGCAGGCCGTCGAACCGGTGCGTCCCCTGTGGAGCGTCGAGGTGTCGCGCCTCCGGGTAGCGTTGCCGGACCTCGGCGAGCGGCGTGCCGGCGGCGACCCCTTCGGCGTGCGTACCGGGTCGCCGACCCAGAGCAGGACCAGCCGGTCCTCCACGAAGATCGGGCTGACCGTCTCGTGCCCGGCCAGCATCGGGCCGCAGGCGTCGACGTCCGTCCGGAGTATGCCCCGCCGGGTGAGTTCGTCCTCGGTGTCGCCGAAGTCCACATCGGCCAGTCCGTCGAGGTCGACCACGGTGACCGCGCCGGCCGGCTCGCCCACGGCGATCCGGTCCGGTATGGCAGGACCGCTGCCCGCGATCGAGGCAGCGGTCATCAGCGCGGCGATGAGGCCGAATTGTCGCAATTTCATGGAATCCCCCAGTCCCCAACGGAACGGGGCCCATCTGGTTGCTGGCCGATGCCGGATTGCCGCTCTTCCCACTCCTCGGCCAGCTCGTCCCAGTAGTCGACGGTCAGCCCGCGTCGCCCGTGCGCCAGCCAGCCGGCCGTGTCCCGCTCGACGTGCAACCCCAACTCGGCGAACGAGTCGATCCAGGTGCCGGGCTCCACGCCCAGCTCGACGAGGGCGGCGTTGATCGGCCACTCGCCGCGCGGCCCCGTCGAACACCGCGTCGAAGCGCGGCCCCCAGGATCGCGGGCCGCCGAGCCACACCACCGCCGCCTGGTGCCCGAGGCCGCCGGCGAACACCGCCTCGACGTACGCGATCGGCCCCCGCCGGGACCAGCGGGCCAGCACCCCGGTCAGCGCGGGGGAGAGCACCAGCGTGAACGGCTGCTCCGGATCGGGCTCGCCGGCCGTGTAGTCCGGCGGTGCCCCGGTCAGCTCCTCCACCAGCTGCGGGGTCACCGGCAGCAGCGCGAAGTCCTGGCGCAACCCCGCCGAGGACCGCGTGTTCCAGCTCGCGGGTCTCCTCACGGAGCAGCTCGACGTCCGCGACGACCGCGCTGAGCTGGTATCCCACCCGGCCAGTATCACCGGGGCGTGGCCCGGTCCGCTGACCCGGCGGGTGCGGGCCGCCCGCCCCGGGGAACGGGACAGTCGAGGCGAGTGTGGCCACGGCAACGACGAAGGGCCGGTCCCCGAGGGGCCGGCCCTACCGTTGTGCTGCTCTGCTCTGGCGAGCGGAGGATACGAGATTCGAACTCGTGAGGGTGTTAACCCAACACGCTTTCCAAGCGTGCGCCCTAGGCCTCTAGGCGAATCCTCCGCGGAACAGGATACAGGGCCCGTCGGGATCGCCCACCCCACCACCCCCGGAGGATCGACCACGGGTCGGGTACGCTTGGCGTACCCCCCGTGCGGCGTGCATCTCGTGAACCTCCCCAGGGCCGGAAGGCAGCAAGGATAAGCGGGCTCTGACGGGTGCACGGGGGGCCTTTCGTCGGTAGGCCGTGATCCACTCGACATGCGGCACGTCGGGGTGTCCCGGCCTGCGGGCACCGCCGGATGCCGCAACCCGAGTCGATCATGTGAAGCCCTGAGGTCGGGCCGGGGTGGTGGGTGGTCACCCACGCCGGACGGGCGCAGAATGGCCCGGTCGAGAGGAGGCGGGACGCCGTGGCGCTGGCGCTCTACCGCAAGTACCGGCCGCGTACCTTCGCCGAGGTCATCGGGCAGGAGCACGTCACCGAGCCGCTGTCGCAGGCGTTGCGTAGCGGCCGGCTCAACCACGCGTACCTCTTCTCCGGCCCGCGCGGCTGCGGCAAGACCTCCAGCGCCCGCATCCTGGCCCGCTCGCTCAACTGTGCGCACGGCCCCACCCCCGAGCCGTGCGGCACCTGCGACTCGTGCCGGGCGCTCGCCACCGACGGCGCCGGCTCGATCGACGTCATCGAGATCGACGCGGCCAGCCACGGCGGCGTCGACGACGCGCGCGAACTGCGCGAGAAGGCGTTCTTCGCGCCGGCCCAGAGCCGCTTCAAGATCTACGTCATCGACGAGGCGCACATGGTCTCGTCGGCCGGCTTCAACGCCCTGCTCAAGCTGGTCGAGGAACCGCCGGAGTACGTCAAGTTCATCTTCGCCACCACCGAGCCGGAGAAGGTCCTCGGCACGATCAAGTCGCGGACCCACCACTACCCCTTCCGGCTGATCCCGCCGAAGATCCTCCGGCCGTACCTGGAACAGCTCTGCCAGGCGGAGGGCGTCCAGGTGGAACCGGCGGTCTTCCCGCTGGTGGTGCGGGCCGGCGGTGGTAGCGCCCGGGACAGCCTCTCCGTGCTCGACCAGCTCATCGCCGGCGCCGGTCCCGAGGGCGTCACCTACGCCCGGGCCGCCGCGCTGCTCGGCGTCACTGACTCCGCGCTGATCGACGAGATGTGCGATGCGCTCGCCGCCGGGGACGGGGCGGCCGCCTACGCCACCGTCGACCGGGTCGCCGAGGCCGGCCACGACCCGCGGCGGTTCGCGTCCGACCTGCTGGAGCGGCTGCGTGACCTGATCGTCCTCCAGCAGGTCCCGGACGCCGTGGCCAAGGGGCTCATCGACGGCCCGGACGACCAGGTCGAGCGGATGACCGCCCAGGCCCAGCGGCTCGGGCCCGGCACCCTGTCCCGGTGCGCCGACATCGTGCACAACGGTCTGGTGGACATGCGCGGCACCACCGCTCCGCGCCTGCTGCTGGAGCTGATCTGCGCCCGCATGCTGCTGCCCGGCGCCGACGACACGACCGGCGGCCTTCTCCAGCGCCTGGAACGCATGGAGCGCCGGCTCACGCTCGCCGGCACCGACGCGCCGCCGGCCGCCGCCGGCTCCGCGCCCGCCGCCGACCCCCAGGGGGTACGCGCGGCGTCTCCCGCCCCGCCCGCGGCTGCCGCCGCGGTCACGACCGACCCCGCCGGCCCGCCGGCGGCTCCCGGCGCCCCGTCCGGGGTGGCCGCCGCCCGCGCCGCCGCCGCGAGTGCCGGTGCCCGTGCCGGGGCGACCGCCCAGCCGGGTGCCGCCGCCGGTGCCCGTGCCGGGGCGACCGCCCACCCGGGTGCGGCCGCCGGCGCCGGTGCCCCTGCCGGGGTGACCGCCCAGCCCGGGGCCGGCGCCGCTGCGGGCGTCGACGGGCCGTCTCCGGTCCACGACGCCCCGACCCACGCCGGTCCGGATGCCGGGGCCGGGCAGGCCGGCAGCGCCGGGTCCAGTGCGGTGGCGGACGTCGCTGCCGACGCCCGGGGTCCTGCCGCGGCGGCTGACTCCGCGGGCGCGGCTCGCCGGGTCCCGCCGTCCGCCGTGATGCCCGACCCGGTGACCCCCGCCCCGCCCCGCCCCGGCGCGGCCGCCCCGGGTGCCCTGGACGCGGTCGCGGTACGTCGGGTCTGGCCTGAGGTCGTCGGCAAGGTCAACCGCACCAACAAGCGGATCGCGGCCCTGATGCGGGACGCGGTCGTCCGCGACCTCGACGGTGACACGCTGGTGCTGACGGTGAAGTCGTCGGTGCTGGCGCGGATGATGTCCGACCACGCCGCGGTGCTCGCCGACGCGCTCTACGAGGAGTTGGGCGGGCGCTGGCAGATCCGCTGCGAGGTTGCCGGTGAGCGGGGCGGGGCGCCGCTCGGCGGCCCCTCCCGTCCGGCCGCCCCGGCCCGGCAGGCCGCCGCCACCCCGGCTGCTCCGAGCTCGGCACCGCTGCCCGCCCCGACCCGCCCGGACAGTGACCGGCCGGCCGGCGGGAGCGGGCCCGGAATCGCCGACGGCGAGGACGAGGACTGGCCCGAACCCGCCCGACCCGGTGGCGCCTCTCCCGCGCCGGTCGCCGCGCCCGCCGAGGCCGTGGAGGACTGGCCGCAGGCGGCGCGCCCGGGTGGCGCGGTGGCCCCGGCTGACCCTGACCCGCCCGTACCGTCGGACGCCGGCGCCGCCCCGGAGGACGCGGGCGGGCCGACCGTTCCGGCTACGCCGGCCGCCGTACCCAGGCCGGCCGGGCCGGCGGTGTCGCAGGCCGGCGCCGCGTCGGTGAGCAGCGCGATCGCCGCCGCCCGCGCGGCGGCGGCCGGGGCCGGCAAGGGGCAGCGTCCCACCCCGGCGGCCCGGCAGACGGCCGATCCGGACTGGGCCGGCGAGCCGCCGTACGACCCGGACTACGACGGTCCGGTGCGCGGTGGCGACACCCCGCCGGCCGCCCCGGTGTACGAGGGGTTCGACCCGGGCGACGAGCCGCTGGACGAGGTGATCGACGAGCGGACGGCCCGGCAGTCCAGCGAGGAGCAGGCGGTACGGCTGCTCCGCGAGGCGTTCGGCGCCGAGAAGATCAACGAGGTCGACGCCCGGTAGTCGGGCCGACGTCCGGTGGACGGGTGATCGACTCCGTGCCGGCGGCATCGCGGTGTCCTGTCGCCCGGAGACCCCGAAGCCGGCGGCGTCGAGTGGATCTCGGCCGGGCGGGAAGCGCCGCGCGGTAGGGGTCAGTCCCAGCGACTAGGCTGGGCGGCGGCCGAGCAGACGAGTGCGAGAAGGAGCCATCCGTGCGCCCAGGTGGACAGCCGAACATGCAGCAGATGCTGAAGCAGGCGCAGAAGATGCAGCAGCAGATCGCCAAGGCGCAGGCCGAGCTCGCCGAGGCGGAGCTGACCGGCACCGCGGGCGGCGGCCTGGTCACCGCGACCGTCGCCGGCACCGGGGAGCTCAAGTCCATCAAGATCGACCCGAAGGCGGTCGACCCGGAGGACGTGGAGACCCTGGAGGACCTGGTGGTCGCGGCTGTGCACAACGCGGCGGAGGCGGCCCGGGAGCTGACCGAGAAGAAGATGGGCCCGGTCGCGGGCGGGATGGGCGGCCTCGGCCTGCCCGGTTTCTGAGCCGCCGATGTACGAGGGCGCCATCCAGGACCTGATCGACGAGCTGGGCCGGCTGCCGGGTGTCGGCCCGAAGAGCGCCCAGCGCATCGCCTTCCACGTCCTGTCCGCGGACCCGGCCGACGTGAACCGGCTGGCCGGCGCGCTGCGCAAGGTCAAGGAGCTGGTGCGGTTCTGCACCAGTTGCTACAACGTCGCCGAGTCCGAGCAGTGCCGGATCTGCCGCGACCCGCGCCGCACCGACGAGGTGCTCTGCGTGGTCGAGGAGCCGAAGGACGTGGTGGCCATCGAGCGGACCGGCGAGTTCCGCGGCCGCTACCACGTGCTCGGTGGTGCCATCAATCCGCTGGAGGGCATCGGCCCCGACAACCTGCGCATTCGGGAGTTGATGACCCGGCTGGGCAGCGGCGCGGTGAAGGAGCTGATCCTCGCCACCGATCCGAACACGGAGGGCGAGGCGACCGCCACGTACCTGGCGCTGATGGTCAAGCCGATGGGCATCGCCGTGACCCGGCTGGCCAGCGGTCTCCCTGTCGGCGGCGACCTGGAGTACGCCGACGAGATCACGCTGGGCCGTGCCTTCGAGGGGCGCCGGGCGGTCTGAGGCGTCGCTGAGCAGGCTCGGCGGGTCTGACACCGAGGGGGCAGAAAGGTCAAGTCGACGTAACAGTTTGGCATCGTGGACGCGGATCGTTCGGCGATGCCGGCTGTTTACCTTCGATTCTTCGGCCAGATCGCAGGCAAGACACGATCCGATACCAACCGTCCACCCGGCAGTTTCGGCACCGTCGACCTGGGAGCTATGGTCACCGCCATCGGTGGCCCCTGTCACCGCGTTGTCCGTACCCCCAAGGACGAGGTGAAGCACCATGCGTGCATCCAGGCCGAAGGCCGCTATCGCGGCTGTCGCGGTCGCGGCCCTCGCGGTAGCCGGCTGCGCCGAGAGCAACCGCGATGATTCTTCCGGCGGTAGCAAGAAGGACACCCTCGTCTTCGGCGTAGCCGGAGACCCGAAGGTGCTCGACCCGAGCTTCGCCAGCGACGGTGAGTCGCTCCGTGTGGCACGTCAGGTCTTCGAGACGCTGGTCCGTCCGGAGGAGGGTGGCACCAAGGTCACCCCCGGTCTGGCCGAGTCCTGGACTCCGGACGCCGCCGGCACCACGTGGACCTTCAAGCTCCGCTCGGGCGTGAAGTTCCACGACGGCACCGACTTCAACGCCGAGGCCGTCTGCAAGAACTTCGACCGCTGGTACAACGCCAAGGGCCTCATGCAGAGCCCGGACGTGACCGCGTACTGGCAGGACGTCATGGGCGGCTTCGCCAAGAACGAGGACGAGACGCTCCCGCCGAGCCTCTTCAAGTCCTGCACCGCCAAGGACGCCACCACCGTCGACCTGAGCTTCACCCGGGTCTCCAGCAAGATCCCGGCCGCGCTGATGCTGCCGTCGTTCTCCATCCACAGCCCGAAGGCGCTGGAGCAGTACGACGCCAGCAACGTCGGTGGCACCGCCGAGGACATCAAGTACCCGGCGTACGCGACGGAGCACCCGACCGGCACCGGCCCGTTCAAGTTCAAGGCCTGGGACGTCGCCAACAAGACGCTCACCATCGAGCGCAACGACGACTACTGGGGCAACAAGGCCAAGCTGAAGACCATCATCTTCAAGACGATCTCGGACGAGAACGCGCGCAAGCAGGCGCTCCGCTCGGGTGACATCCAGGGCTACGACCTGGTCGGCCCGGCGGACGTCGAGCCGCTGAAGAGCGAGGGCTTCAACGTCCTGACCCGTCCGGCGTTCAACATCCTCTACCTGGCGATCAACCAGAACGGGAACCCGAAGCTGAAGGACCTCAAGGTCCGGCAGGCGATCGCGCACGCGCTCAACCGCCAGGCCCTGGTCGACTCGAAGCTGCCCCCGGGCGCCAAGGTCGCGGTGAACTTCATGCCGGACACCGTCGAGGGCTGGAACGGCGACGTCACCAAGTACGAGTACGACGTCAACAAGGCCAAGCAGCTGCTGGCCGAGGCCGGCGCGTCGAACCTGACCCTGCGGTTCCACTACCCGACCGAGGTCACCCGGCCGTACATGCCGAACCCGAAGGACCTGTTCGAGCTGCTCTCGGCGGACCTCCAGGCGGTCGGCATCAAGGTCGAGCCGATCCCGCTGAAGTGGAGCCCGGACTACCTGAACGCCACCACCTCCGGTAACAAGCACGACCTGCACTTCCTCGGGTGGACCGGCGACTACGGCGACGGTTACAACTTCATCGGCACCTTCTTCGACCGGCAGAAGGACGAGTGGGGCTTCAACAACCCCGCCCTCTTCGACCAGTTCAAGGACGCCGACACCACCGCCGACCAGGCGGCCCGGACGGAGAAGTACAAGGCCCTGAACAAGGCCATCATGGACTTCCTGCCGGGTGTCCCGGTGTCGCACTCGCCGCCGGCGATCGTGTTCGGCAAGGACGTGACCGGCATCAAGGCCAGCCCGCTCACCGACGAGCGGTACGCCACCGCCGAGTTCAAGTCCTGATCTGACGCAAGGACCGCGGGCGGGCGCTGTTTCGACAGCGTCCGCCCGCGCCCCTCCCCACCCATTTCGAGGCCACCGTGTTCCGGTTCATCGTCAGACGCCTGCTGCAGCTGATACCGACGCTGTTCGGGCTCTCCCTCCTGCTGTTCATCTGGCTCCGCCGCCTGCCCGGCGGTCCCGAGACCGCCATCCTCGGCGAGCGCGGCACGCCCGAGATGCGCGCGGCGATCCGCCGCAGCATGGGTCTCGACGAGCCGATCCTGGTGCAGTACGGCCGCTTCGTCCGGCGGTTGATCCGGCTCGACCTGGGCACCTCGACCTCGACCAAGCGCTCGGTGGTCAGCGAGTTCCTGGAGCGTTTCCCCGGCACGGTCGAGCTGACCGTCACGGCGCTGGTGATCGCGATCGGGATCGGCATCCCGCTGGGTTACCTGGCCGCCCGCCGCCGGGGTCGGCTCCTCGACCACCTGTCCGTCGGCGGCTCGCTGATCGGGATCTGCATCCCCGTCTTCTTCCTCGCGTACGTGCTCAAGGCGATCTTCTCGGAGAACCTCGGCTGGTTCCCGTCCAGCGGACGCCAGGACCCGACCATCGACGCCACCCGGATCACGAACTTCTTCGTCCTCGACGGGATCCTGACCCGGGAGTGGGACGCCGCCGCCGACGCCATCTGGCACCTCGTGCTGCCGGGCCTCGCGCTGGCCAGCATCCCGCTCGCGGTCATCGTCCGGATCACCCGGGCCAGCGTGCTCGAAGTGATCAACGAGGACTTCGTGCGGACCGCCGAGGCCAAGGGCCTGACCGAGCGGACCGTCCGGGGCCGGCACGTGCTGCGTAACGCCATGCTCCCGGTGGTCACCTCGATCGGTCTGCAGACCGGTCTGCTGCTCTCCGGTGCGGTGCTGACCGAGACCGTCTTCGCGTTCACCGGCATCGGGGCCTTCATCGCCGAGGCGATCAACCAGCGTGACTACCCGGTGCTGTTGGGCTTCATCATGATCATTGCGGTGGTGTACGTGCTGGTGAACCTCCTGGTCGACCTCTCCTACAGCCTGATCGACCCGAGGGTGAGGGTCCGATGACGATCACCACCGGCAGGAAGAAGGAAAAGCTCGACCGGCTCGCCGAACTGGCCGCCCGGGACGACGAGCGCGGCGTCAGCCTCTGGCAGGAGGCGTTCCGGCGGGTGCGCCGCAACCCCGCGGCCATCATCGGCGCGGTGATCCTGACGATCTTCGTCCTGGTCGCGCTGATCGGTCCGTTCCTCGTCCCGTACAGCCCGACCGACACGATCGGCATCCGGGAGGGCCTGATCCGACCGGGTGTCATCCCCGGCCCGGACGGCGACCACTGGCTCGGTTACGACCACCAGGGCCGGGACGAGTTCAGCCGGCTGATCGTCGGCGCCCGGCAGACCCTGCTGGTGGGCGTGGTCTCCACGCTGATCGGTCTGGCCATCGGTGCGCTGATCGGCGGGGTCGCCGGCGCCGCCGCCGGGCTGGGCGGCCGGTGGGGGCGGGCCGTCGACAACGTCCTGATGCGCTTCATCGACATGCTGCTGGCCATGCCGAGCCTGCTGCTCGCGGTGAGCATCGCCGCCCTGCTCGGGGCCAGCCTGACCACCGTGATGATCGCGGTCGGCGTGGTCTCGGTGCCGGTCTTCGCCCGGCTGCTGCGGGGCTCGATGATCGCTCAGGCCAACAGCGACTACGTCCTCGCCGCCACCTCCCTCGGCGTCAAGAAGCCGAAGATCGCGCTGAGCCACGTGGTGCCGAACTCGCTCGCCCCGGTGATCGTGCAGGCCACCCTCACGCTGGCCACCGCGATCATCGAGGCCGCCGCGCTCTCGTTCCTCGGCCTCGGCAACCCGAACACGGCGGTGCCCGAGTGGGGCGTCATGCTCGCCGACGCGCAGCAGTACCTCGGCGTCCGGCCGGGGCTGGCCATCTACCCGGCGGTCGCCATCATCATCACCGCGCTCGGCTTCACCCTGCTCGGTGAGGCGATGCGCGAGGCCCTCGACCCGAAGCTGCGGAAGTAGGTCTGCCATGGCACTGCTCGAAGTGGACGACCTCTCCGTCACCTTCGCCCGGCGCGGTCAGCGCACCGTGCACGCCGTCGACGGGGTCTCGTTCTCCGTCGACGCCGGTGAGGTCGTCGGCCTGGTCGGCGAGTCCGGCTGCGGCAAGAGCGTCACCTCACTGGCGATCATGGGGCTGCTCCCCAAGCAGCCGGGTCTGCGGGTCGGCGGCAAGGCCGTCTTCGACGGCACCGACCTTCTCCAGCTCGACGACCGGTCCCGCCGCGACATCCGCGGTCGCGATGTCGCCATGATCTTCCAGGACCCGCTGTCGTCGCTGAACCCGGTCATCCCCATCGGATTGCAGGTCACCGAGGTGCTCACCCGGCACCGCGGGATGAAGGGCGCGGCGGCGGAGAAGGAGGCGGCCCAGCTGTTGGACCGGGTCGGCATCCCTGACCCGAAGCGTCGCCTGAAGGAGTACCCGCACCAGCTCTCCGGCGGCATGCGGCAGCGTGCCCTGATCGCCATGGCGGTGGCCTGCCGGCCCCGCCTGCTGATCGCGGACGAGCCGACCACCGCGCTGGACGTCACCATCCAGGCGCAGATCCTGGAGCTGCTCAAGGAGCTGGTCCGGGACTCGGGCACCGCGCTGGTGATGATCACGCACGACCTGGGTGTGGTCGCCGGCATGTGCGACACCATCAACGTGCTCTACGCGGGCCGGGTGGTGGAGACGGCACGACGGCGTCCGCTGTTCCGGGAGCCGCGGCACCCGTACACCGTGGGTCTGCTCGGTTCGGTGCCGCGCCTCGACGGCGGGCGCGGTGAGCGACTGACCCCGATCCCCGGCTCGGTGCGCGACGTGCTGTCGTGGCCGGACGGGTGTGCGTTCGCCCCGCGCTGCTCCCGGCGGATCGACGCCTGCCTGGGTGAACCGCCGGCGGTGGTGCTCACCCATGACGGCCGCAGCTACCGGTGCATCAACCCGGCGCCGCTGCCCGGGATGACGCCGGCCGAGGAGATCGTGGGCGCGGTGCCGTCGGACGCCGAGCCCGGCTCGGTGCCGGCGCAGGCCGTCCCGAACGACCCGCCGGCGGTGCCGGGCCTCGGTCCCGCCCCGCGCGAGGAGGAGACAGCGTGACGGACAACGACATCCTCGTCGAGGTACGCGACCTGAAGGTGCACTTCCCGATCAAGCGGGGGGTGATCTTCGACCGCACCGTCGGCCACGTCAAGGCCGTGGACGGTGTCGACCTGCGGATCCCGCGCGGGAAGACGTACGGCCTGGTGGGCGAGTCCGGCTGCGGCAAGTCGACGCTCGGCCGGGCGCTGCTCCAGCTGACCCCGCCCACCGACGGCGAGGTGGTCTTCGACGGCGTCGAGCTTACGAAGCTGCCGGCGGGCAGGCTGCGGTCGATGCGCCGCCGGATGCAGATGATCTTCCAGGACCCGATGTCCAGCCTGGATCCCCGGCAGAACGTCGAGTCGATCCTCACCGAGGGCCTCCACACCCACGGGATCGGCGGCAACCGGGACGAGCGGCGGAAGATCATCGGCGAGACGCTCGACAAGGTGGGCCTGCCCCGCTGGGCGCTCTCCCGCTACCCGCACGAGTTCTCCGGCGGGCAGCGGCAGCGCATCGGCATCGCCCGGGCGTTGGTGCTCGGGCCCGAACTGATCGTCGCCGACGAGCCGGTCTCCGCGCTCGACGTCTCGATCCAGGCCCAGGTGGTCAACCTCCTCGACGAACTCCAGGAGAGCCTCGGCCTGACCTACCTGGTGATCGCCCACGACCTGGCCGTCGTCCGGCACATCTCCGACACCGTCGGCGTGATGTACCTGGGGGCGCTGGTGGAGGAGGCGCCGAGCGACCGGCTCTACACCGAGCCGCTGCACCCGTACACGCGGGCGCTGATGTCGGCGGTGCCGGTTCCCGACCCGGACGTCGAGGACCGCCGGGAGCGGATCCTGCTCGCGGGTGATCTGCCCTCGCCGGCCAACCCGCCGGCGGGCTGCCGGTTCCACACCCGCTGCCCGTGGGCGCAGCCGACCCGCTGCGCCGACGAGCGGCCGGCGTTGCGTGAGATCGGTGGCAGCCGGGTGGCCTGTCACTGGGCCGAGCAGATCGCCAGCGGCGAACTCCGCCCGCACAAGGTCGAGGTGCAGATCACCCGCCCGCTCGACGAGGGCGAGGACCCGCACACCGTGTCGGCACCCAGCGAGCCCGGCTCGTACGTCTGAGTGGAAGGAAGGGCCCCTTCTTAACGCCTGGCGTATAGGAAGGGGCCCTTCCTAACACCTGTGTGTCAGCCTTCGGGACGGTGCAGCAGGGCGACCGCGATCGTGTGCACGGCGTCCAGCCCGGTGGGCTCGGCCAGGGCGGCCCGCCCGCCGGTCACCGCGTACCACTCGTCCGCCTCCCGATACTGAACCCTGAGCGTGACCTGGCCGTCGGCGTACTCCGTGCGGAGCGTCAGTTCGCCGGTGACCACGCCGACCTCGTCGGTCATCACCCCGCCCGGGCCCGGGACGATGTCGGCCATGCGGGCCTGCGGCCCGGCGGCCGGACTGCCGGCGTCGGCGCTCATCCCGGCGCCCGGCGTGCCTCCGCCCGGGGCGCCGGTGGTGTCCGCGCTCATGCCGGCACCGGGCACCGCGGTGCCGGCGTTGCCGTCCGCCGCCATGCCGGCGGTGGTCGAGGTCGGGTCGCCTCCGGTCACGGCTTGCTCGCCCATGTGCAGCCCTCCAGCATCTCGGCCAGGGCGGCCTTCTCGGCACTGGTCACCGTGAGCCGCCAGTGGTGCTTGACCGTGACCCAGCTCTCCGCGTAGCGGCACCAGTACGACCGGTTCGCCGGCCTCCACTGGGACGGATCCTGATCACCCTTTGCCCGGTTGGAGGTGCGCGAAACCGCGATGAGCTGCGGCAGTTCGGTGTCGTTGGCGAAGTCGCCCCGCTTCGCGTCGGTCCACTCGTCGGCGCCGGAGCGCCAGGCGTTGGCGAGCGGCACCATGTGATCGACATCCACGTCGGACGGATCGGTGAGGACGCGGCCGTCGTACACGCTCTCCCAACGCCCGGCCACGACGTTGCAGCCGGAGAGCTTGATGTCCTCACCGTCGCGCTTGAGCACCGTGTCCCGCACGTCGCAGTTCTTGCCGGTCTCCCGCCAGTGTGGGAAGTGGTCGCGGCTGTAGCCCCGCATCGAGCCGGCGCCGGCCACCGTCAGCTCGGCCAGCTTCTCCACGGCGCTCCCGCCGTCGCTGGTCGGCGTCGTGTCGGGTTCCGGGACCGGCGCGCAGGCGGTCACGCCGAGCGCCAGCGCCGCCGCGAGCGCCGCGGCGGCTCGCGGTCCTGATCTGGTACGCACAGACGACACCTCTCCAGCTTGGGGGCTCCCGGCGATCCCGCACAGTACCCGGGGAAGGTTTCGGCGTTTCGTGGCGTCTCGCACATCGTGCAGGGCAGATTGGGTGCCATGACGGCACCCGCGCTCCGGATGGGCACCGCCTCGGGGCGGGGCACGCTGCTCGCGGCGTTCCTCGCCTCCGGCATGGTCTTCCTGGACAGCACCGTGGTCAACGTGGCGCTGCCCCGGCTCGGCGCGGACCTCGACGCCACCGTGTCCGGTCTCCAGTGGACGATCAACGGTTACGCGCTGATGCTGGCCGCCTTCGTCCTGCTCGGCGGCGCGCTCGGCGACCGCTTCGGTCGGCGGCGGATCTTCCTGCTCGGGGTGGCGTGGTTCACCGTCGCCTCGCTCCTGTGCGGGCTGGCCCAGGACACCGGGCAACTGGTCGCCGCCCGGTTCCTCCAGGGCGCCGGTGGGGCACTGCTGACCCCGGGCTCGCTGTCGGTGCTGCAGGCCAGCTTCCACCCGGACGACCGGGGTAAGGCGATCGGCGCGTGGTCGGGGCTCTCCGGGGTCTCCACCGCGCTCGGCCCGTTCGTCGGCGGCTGGCTGATCGACGCGCTCTCCTGGCGGTGGATCTTCTTTCTCAACGTGCCGCTGGCGGCGCTGGTGGTGCTGGCCGCGATGCGCTGGGTGCCGGAGAGCCGGGACGAGGACACGTCGCGTACGGCGGGGGCGGGCCGGCGACGCCGCCGGTTCGACGTGCTCGGGGCGCTGCTCGGCGCGACCGCACTGGCCGGGGTCACGTACGCCCTGATCGACGCGCCCGCCCGGGGCTTCGACTCCGCCCCGGTCCTGGTGGCGGCGGCGGTCGGGGTGCTCGGCGCGGTCGCCTTCGTCCTGCTGGAACGGCGTAGGGGCGACACCGCGATGCTGCCGACCGGGCTGTTCACCAGCCGGCTCTTCTCGGCGTTGAACGTCTTCACCGTGGTGGTCTACGCGGCACTCGGTGGGTTCACCTTCTTCCTCGCCGTCTACCTCCAGAACGTAGTCGGCTGGTCGGCGTTCCTCACCGGGCTCGCGCTGCTGCCGATGACGGTCCTGCTGCTGGTCGGGTCACCACGCGCCGGTGCCCTGTCGGCGCGGATCGGGCCGCGGCTGCCGCTGACCGTCGGGCCGGCGGTCGCCGCCGCCGGGTTGCTGCTGCTGCGGGGGGTCGGGCCGGGTGCCTCGTACTGGCGGGACGTCCTGCCCGGCGTGGCGATCTTCGGTCTGGGGCTGACCCTGGTGGTGGCACCCCTGACCGCCTCGGTGCTGGCCGCCGTCGAGGACCGTTTCGCCGGGGTGGCGAGCGGCTTCAACAACGCGGCCTCCCGCGCCGGTGGGCTGCTCGCGGTCGCCGCGCTACCGCTGCTGGTCGGCCTCTCCGGCACCGGGTACGAGCAGTCGGCCGAGCTGAGCGGCGCGTACCGGGCCGCGATGCTCTGGTGCGCGGGGCTGACGATCGCGGGCGCCGCGCTGGCCGCCCTGCTCGTCCACCGCCCGCCGCGCGAGGCGCCGCCCTCCCAGCCGTGCCACTCCCTGCCTGCCGCCACCCCGCCCAAGCGTTAAGAAGGGCCCCTTGTACAACGCCAGGCGTTAACAAGGGGCCCTTCCTTGCGCGTCAGCGGGCGCGGTTGACTGCGCTGGTCACCGCCTTGATGGTCGCGGTGACGATGTTGGCGTCCACACCGACGCCCCAGACCGTGCGGCCGTCGACCTCGCACTCCACGTACGCCGCCGCCTGGGCGTCGCCGCCGGAGGACAGGGCGTGCTCGTGGTAGTCGAGCACGCGGACGTTGACGCCGAGCGCCTGCAGCGCGTTGACGTACGCGTCGACCGGACCGTTGCCCACCGCGGTGATGGCACGCTGCTCGCCGCCGTGGACGACGCGGGCCTCGATCTCGACCTTGCCCTCGATGGTGCCGATCGCGTAGTCGGCCAGCGTGACGGCGGGGTCGGTCTGGTGGTCGACCAGGTACTGCCCGGCGAAGATCTCCCACATGGCCTGCGGGTCGACCTCGCCACCGTCGCTGTCGGTGACCTGCTGGACCACCCCGGAGAACTCGATCTGGAGCCGGCGCGGCAGGTCGAGCTGGTGCTCGCTCTTCATGATGTACGCGACGCCGCCCTTGCCGGACTGCGAGTTGACCCGGATGACCGCCTCGTAGGTGCGGCCCAGGTCCTTCGGGTCGATCGGCAGGTACGGCACCGCCCACGGTTGCTCGTCGACCGGCACGCCGACCGCCGCCGCGTCCACCGCCAGGGCGTCGAAGCCCTTCTTGATCGCGTCCTGGTGGGAGCCGGAGAAGGCGGTGTAGACCAGGTCGCCGGCGTAGGGGTGGCGCTCGTGCACGGGCAGCTGGTTGCAGTACTCGACGGCCCGCTTGATCTCGTCGATGTTCGAGAAGTCGATCATCGGGTCGATGCCGTGGGAGAACAGGTTCAACCCCAGCGTCACCAGGTCCACGTTGCCGGTGCGCTCACCGTTGCCGAACAGGCAGCCCTCGATCCGGTCGGCGCCGGCCAGCAGGCCCAGCTCGGCGGCGGCCACGCCGGTCCCGCGGTCGTTGTGCGGGTGCAGGCTGAGCACCAGGCTGTCCCGGCGGGGCAGGTGCCGGTGCATCCACTCGATCGAGTCGGCGTACACGTTCGGCATGGCCATCTCGACCGTCGCCGGCAGGTTGACGATCAGCTTGCGGTCCGGCGTCGGGTCGGCGACCTCGATGACCTTCGCGCAGACCTCCAGCGCGTAGTCCAGTTCGGTGCCGGTGTACGACTCCGGCGAGTACTCGTAGTGGATCTCGGTGTCCGGGGTGTGGATCTCGGCGTACTTCTGGCAGAGCCGGGCGCCGGTGGTGGCGATGTCGGTGATGCCGTCGCGGTCCAGCCCGAACACCACGCGGCGCTGGAGCGTGGAGGTCGAGTTGTAGAAGTGCACGATGGCCCGCTTCGCGCCGCGCAGCGACTCGAAGGTGCGCTCGATCAGGTGCTCCCGGCACTGGGTCAGCACCTGGATGGTGACGTCCTCGGGGATCAGGTCCTGCTCGATGAGCTGGCGTACGAAGTCGTAGTCGGTCTGGCTCGCCGAGGGGAAGCCGACCTCGATCTCCTTGTAGCCCATCTGCACCAGGAGCTGGAACATCCGCCGCTTGCGCTCCGGCGACATCGGGTCGATCAGGGCCTGGTTGCCGTCCCGCAGGTCGACGGCGCACCAGCGCGGCGCGGTCTCGACGTGCCGGGTGGGCCAGGTGCGGTCCGGCAGGTCGATGCGGAACTGCTGCTGGTACGGCTGGTAACGCCGGTGCGGCATGCGGCTGGGCCGCTGCCGGGCGATCGGATCGGTCTCAGCGTCGGTGGTGCCGGCTGGGTGAGCCATGGCGGAGTGCTCCCGTGGTCATGTGACGTCAGCAGTCAGAGGTCGGCGACGGTGCCGAGTCGGCGACGGTGCCGAAGAGAAAGATCGGTGAGTGCTGGGCGGCGCGGTTCGACTCCGCGACGAGGTGCCGGCCGTCAGGCCTCGTCGCGGCAACCAAGGAGGAGGTACGCCTGCCACATGACGAAGTCACCCTACGTGGTGGGCTGCTCCATGGGAAGGCTGGTCCGGTCTATGAGACGGAGTTCGCAGTGGCGTCGGTCAGCAGCAGGTCGGTGACCGGATGGCGGCGGCGCAGGCCGGTCTCCGAGTCCAGCAGGTCGGCGGGGAGGCTGAGCGGGTCACCGAGCCGGCCGACGGCGACCACCACGGTGGGGTGCACGTCGCCGGGCAGGTCCAGGTCGGCGGTGAGGCCGGCCCGGTCCAGGTCGCGCAGTTGGCAGACGTGCAGCCCGAGGGCGGTCGCCTGTACGGTCAGGTGCGCGACCGCGTGGCCGAGGTCGTAGGGCGCACAGCCGGTCGGGTCGGCCTGCGGCGTGAGGTGCGCCGCCAGCAGCAGGACCGATGCGCGGCCGGCCCACCGCTGGTCGCGCGCCGGCAGGTTCACCATGATCCGCTTCCACGTCTCGTCGTCGCGCCGGCCGACGGCGAAGCGCCAGGGTTGCCGGTTGGCCGCCGACGGTGCCCATCGGGCGGCCTCCAGCAGGACGCCGACCTCGGCCGGGCTGAGGTCGGCGCCGGGGTCGAACGACCGGGGGCTCCAGCGGAACGCGAGTAGCGGAGTGAGGTCGGGCATGGGAGACAGCGTCCCGTATGGCCGATTTGCGGGTGCGGGCGGTGGGGTCTGAATGTGGGCAAACGCACCCGTAACGGATTGCCGCCTAGACCGTTCCGGCGGTCGGTTCGGGCGCGGCCGTGCCCAGTGGTTCCCCCTCGGTCACCGGTCCCGCGAGTTGCACGGTGGCCGGGCCGGGCGCCGGCGGGCCGGCCAGCGTCAGCGTTCCCGAGGCGGTGTGGACGGCGGTGGGCGTCCCGTCGGCGTCGTAGCAGTAGATCCCGACGTCCAGCGGCGCGTTGATCGACGCGGACGTCGTCTCGACCGAGTAGCACGTCCCGGTGGCGCCGGGCGGCGGCTGCGCCGGGGACACGGACAGCGGCGACCGGCGGTCGGTCAGCACGTCCAGCCAGTCGGTGAAGGGGTGCTGCACCCGGGGGTCCAGGCGGCGCGGCAGGGCGTCGTCGGAGTCGCCGACGCGTACGCAGCCCGCCGCCTCCGGCCGCGCGGCGGACGGCAGGGCGCACTGGAACAGGCCGTCGGCGGTCGCGGCGAGTGAGACGTCCACCCCGCCGCCCAGCGCGCCGCCGGGCACGTCGACCCGCCAGCTGCCGTCACCGGCGGTGGTGACCAGGATCGTGCGGTCCGGACCGTCCGTGCCGCGCAGCGTGTAGCTGGCAACCAGGTGGCGGTCCTGCGCCGCCGCCGCGAGGGCGGCCAGCTCGTCCCGCGCCGCGTCCGCACCGGCCGCCGCCGTCGGAGGCGCCGTCGGTGTCGGTGGGCCGGCGGCCGGCTGGTCGGCGGTGCAGGAGACCAGGAGCGCCGGCAGGGCCAGCGCGAGCGGGCCGGTGAGCCGCCGGGTCGGCGGCACCGCCGGGAGCCGGGCGGGTACGGCCGGACGAAGGTGGGCGGGCACCCGCCCATTCTCGGGTGCGCCGCCCGTGTCCGGTGCCCCGCCGCCCGGGCGGAGGCCGGCGTGTCGTACCCCACCGGGTGCCGGCGTCCGGGCCGGATGGTGGGATCACCCGACCCCGCCGATCCGCCCGCCCGATAGGCTGAGGGCGTCTGACATGCGCCGCCGGCCCTCACCCGGCGGCGTCGGCACGCTCAGGGTCACTGGGAGGGAGTGCACCGTCGTGGCACTCGTGGTGCAGAAGTACGGCGGGTCCTCCGTCGCCAACGCCGAGCGGATCAAGCGGGTGGCCGAGCGGATCGTCGCGGCCCGCAAGGCCGGCGACGACGTCGTGGTGGTGGTCTCCGCGATGGGGGACACCACGGACGAGCTGCTCGACCTCGCCAACCAGGTCAGCCCGCTGCCGCCGGGCCGCGAGCTGGACATGCTGCTCACCGCCGGGGAGCGCATCTCCATGGCGCTGCTCGCCATGGCGATCCACAACCTGGGGTACGAGGCCCGCTCGTTCACCGGCTCGCAGGCCGGCGTGATCACCACGTCGGTGCACGGCCGGGCACGGATCATCGACGTCACGCCCGGGCGCCTCAAGGGAGCGCTCGACGAGGGCGCCGTGGTCATCGTCGCCGGGTTCCAGGGCGTCTCCCAGGACACCAAGGACGTCACCACCCTGGGCCGCGGTGGTTCGGACACCACGGCCGTCGCGCTGGCCGCCGCGCTCCACGCGGACGTCTGCGAGATCTACACCGACGTCGACGGCGTCTTCACCGCCGACCCGCGGATCGTGTCGAACGCGCGGCACATCAGGCAGATCACGTACGAGGAGATGCTGGAGCTGGCCGCCTGCGGCGCCAAGGTGCTGCACCTGCGGAGCGTGGAGTACGCCCGCCGGGCGGGGTTGCCGATCCACGTCCGTTCGTCATACTCGACCAACACCGGCACGATGGTCACCGGATCGATGGAGGACCTTCCCGTGGAACAGGCGCTGATCACCGGGGTCGCCCACGACCGCAGCGAAGCCAAGATCACGATCGTCGGCGTGCCCGACGAGCCGGGTGCGGCCGCGCGGATCTTCGACACCGTCGCCGGGGCGGAGATCAACATCGACATGATCGTGCAGAACGTGTCCACCGAGGGCACCGGCCGCACGGACATCTCGTTCACGCTGCCCAAGACCGACGGCCCCACCGCCATGGCCGCGCTCAGCAAGATCCAGGACGTGGTGAAGTTCAAGGGCCTGCTCTACGACGACCACGTCGGCAAGGTCTCGCTGATCGGCGCCGGCATGCGCTCGCACCCCGGCGTGGCCGCCGGGTTCTTCGCCG
Organism: Micromonospora sp. WMMC415; assembly: GCF_009707425.1. Classification (GTDB taxonomy): domain Bacteria; phylum Actinomycetota; class Actinomycetes; order Mycobacteriales; family Micromonosporaceae; genus Micromonospora. The sequence goes on from NZ_CP046104.1 coordinate 1,180,832, forward strand.
CCCTCGGCCAGGCCGGCGTCAACATCGAGATGATCTCCACGTCGGAGATCCGGGTGTCCGTGGTCTGCCGCGACACCGACCTGGACGCGGCGGTACGCGCCATCCACGAAGCCTTCGACCTCGGCGGCGACACCGAGGCGGTCGTGTACGCGGGGACCGGGCGGTAGTCCCGTGACGTCGCTGCCCACCCTGGCCGTGGTCGGGGCGACGGGTGCCGTCGGCACGGTGATGTGCGAGCTGCTCACCGGGCGGAGGAACGTCTGGGGCGAGATCCGGCTCATCGCCTCCGCCCGCTCGGTCGGGCGGGTGCTCCGGTGCCGGGGCGAGGACCTGACCGTCCAGGCCCTGACGCCGGAGGCGTTCGACGGCGTCGACGTCGCGATGTTCGACGTGCCGGACGAGGTGTCGGCCGAATGGGCCCCGGTGGCTGTCAGCCGGGGCGCGGTCGCGGTCGACAACTCCGGCGCGTTCCGGATGGACCCCGACGTTCCGCTGGTCGTGCCCGAGATCAACCCCGAGCAGGTCCGCAACCGGCCGAAGGGCATCATCGCCAACGCGAACTGCACGACGCTCGCCATGATCGTCGCGGTCGCGCCGCTGCACCGCGAGTACGGCCTGCGCGAGCTGGTGCTGGCGTCGTACCAGGCGGTTTCCGGGGCCGGGCAGGCCGGCGTGGACGCCCTGCACACCCAGCTCACCAAGATCGCCGGCGACCGGGTGCTCGGCTCCCGCCCCGGCGACGTGCGGCAGGCGGTCGGCGACGAGTTGGGCCCGTTCCCGGCGCCGCTCGCGCTGAACGTGGTGCCCTGGGCCGGCTCGGTGGCCGACGGCGGCTGGTCGTCGGAGGAGATGAAGCTGCGCAACGAGTCGCGCAAGATCCTCGGCCTGCCCGACCTCAAGGTGTCCGCCACCTCGGTCCGCGTACCCGTGGTGACCGGGCACTCGGTGGCCGTGCACGCGGTCTTCGCCACCGAGGTGGATGCGGAGGGCGCCCGGGAGGTGCTGCGCAACGCGCCGGGCGTGATCCTGGTCGACGATCCCGCGGCCGGTGAGTTCCCGATGCCGATCGACGCGGTCGGCACCGACCCGTCCTGGGTCGGTCGCATCCGCCGCGCCCTCGACGACCCCCGCGCCCTCGACTTCTTCGTCACGGGCGACAACCTCCGCAAGGGCGCGGCCCTGAACACGGCCCAGATCGCCGAACTCCTCGCCGCCGAATTCACCCGGGGCTGACGGCCACCGCAAGCGTCCGCCGAAAAGCGGTCGCCGGCTCCCCAGCCGGTTGTTAGCGTCGGTCGACGCGGTGCTCGTCGACCGCCGTCATCTGCCGGCCTAGCCTGAGGAGTCGCACCCAGTGCGTCTGACCTGTCCGCCACCGATGCGCGACGGTGAAATCGTGATCCGGCCGCACAAGCCTGCGGACCTGGACGCCTTCGCGCGTTTCCTGACCGACCCCGACGCCACCCGGTACATGGCGTTCACGCCGGAGCAGAAGTCGATCGAGGGCGCGAGGGCCATGCTCGACTACGTCATGTCGTCGTACGGCACCGAAGACGAGGTTGTGTCCCTGACCATCGCCGACGCGTCCGACGACAAGTACCTCGGCTCGGTGGGCGCCGCCCCGACGGAGACTCCCGGCGTGGTGGAGGTCTACTTCACCGTCCTGCCGTCCCGGCAGGGCCGGGGAGTGGCGACCCGGGCGGCGACCCTGCTGCTGGACCACCTCGTCGCCCAGCCCGGCGTACGGGAAATCCGCGCTGACGCCATTCCGGAGAACCGCCCGTCGATCCAGGTGCTGGAGAAGCTGGGCTTCCAGCCGGCCGGTCGGATCGATCGGGAGGCACAGGGAGGGGACCTCGCGCACGTGGCGATGTCGGGAGTTCGCCGGACCCTGGACCCTGAGCGGTGGCGGGCCGCCCGGCGCGGATCCGGCAGCTGACCCGGGCGGCGGACGCAAGCGGTAACCGACCGGGGCGCGGGGCGAAATCGATACCCTGTCGGCGGCTTGCGCCGCGCGTCGACCTAGTGTCCTGTCTCCCGGATCTTCACCGGCCTGCGGCGGACCCAGACGGCGCCCGGCCGCGTTGGTGATCCGCCCGGATACAACACCGGCATCCGGGCGGATCACCGCCTTGCCGGACCGCCGCCTGGGCCTCGCCTCGGCTCGACCGAGGACTTCGACCCAGGCCCTAGTCTAGGCGGCGGATAGGTGGACGCCGTCGCGGCCCTCGCGCTTGACGCGGTAGAGGGCCTGGTCGGCTCGGCGGAGGGTCAGGTCGGGAGATTCGCCGGGGCGGGGCAGGGCGACGCCGACGCTGATCGTCCGACCGATACGCCGGGCCGCCTCGGTGAGCCGCTCGGCGATCCGGACGGCCTCCTCCGGGCGGTTCACCTCGATCACCGCCACGAACTCGTCGCCGCCGATCCGGTACAGCTCGTCCCCGTGCCGCAGCGCCCCCTCCAGCGCCCGCGCCAGCCCGACGAGCACACGGTCGCCGGCCTGGTGGCCGTACGTGTCGTTGACGTTCTTGAAGCCGTCCACGTCGATCGCGAGCAGGGCCGTACGGCCGGGGGTCGCCGCGGCGATGCGCTGGCCGAACGGCCCGGTGTGCCGCAACCCGGTCAGCGGGTCGGAGCTGGCCTGCTCGCGCAGTCGGGCCAGGGTGCGCAGCCGGTCCAGGGCGTTCCAGGCCTGCCCGGCGAGCAGTTCCACCAGGTTCACCGTCGTCGGGTCGGGGCGCAGCAGCCGTTCGTCGGCGACCAGCAGCAGCCCGCCGCCGTCGGACGGGCCGACCGGCACCGCCACCAGGGTGCGTGCTCCGGCGCGGGTCAGCGGGGCATGGTCGTCGGTGGGCGGGTGCCCGGCCTCGCCGAGGGTGTAGCCGGCGCCGTACCGGTGGGCGAGGCTGATCATGCGGCCGAGCGTTTCGGGGCCGGCCTCCGCCAGCTCCGCCCGGATGCGGGACTCCAGGTCGCCCGGCGCGGCGGTCGGCGCGCCGAGCCGGGGGCCCTGCCGGCCGGCCAGCACCAGGACGGCGGCGGAGAGGGTGGAGACGTCCCTCGCGGCGGTGATCGCGGCGTGCATCAGGTCCCACTCGGTGGGCGCCGAACTCAGCGCGGCGGCGTGCCGGAGCAGCTTCTCGCTGCGGCTCTCCGCCGGCGGGCCGCCGAGTGCGACGATCCGCGCGCCGAGCCGGCCCGCCAGGCGTTCGGCGGTGTCCCGCCAGGCCACCAGGTCCGCCGGTTCGCTCCACTGGAGGTCGAGCACGCCGATGGGCCGGCCCGCCGGATCGAGGACCGGTACGCAGACCTCGCTGGTGACGTCGGGGCGTACCGGGATGTAGTCCGGGTCCGCCGCGACGTCGGGGACGACGGCGGTGCGTCCGGACGCGTAGACCCGCCCGACGATGCCGGTGTCCGGCGGGACGGTCGAGTAGACCTGCCAGGAGCCGGTCGCCGCGACGCAGCGGAGCCCGTCGTGGAGCTGGAGGAGCACCGAGATGGTGGCCGGGGCGTGCCGGGCCAGCGCGGTGACGGTCCACTGGCACGCCTCGGCCGCGGTCGACGCCATCGGCAGGCGGACCGTGACGTCACGGATGACTCGCTGATGATCCACTCGTACGTCGTCCCAGGTCGGCAGCGGGCCCGGCCGTCGCCGGGTCACGCGATCAAGCGTAACCAGCGCGCGGTGACGTGCGGATTCTTCGTACACACGTGCTATCCACAGGGTGTGGACGGGGCCTGTGTGTTCACTGCGGCCGGGCCCCGGGCGGTGCGCCGTGGCGATAGCGTGGGGATCCCGGTCGAGTGGAGGTCCGATGCTCATCGCCCAGCTCAGTGACCCGCACCTGACCACCGGCGTGCTCGCCGCCGAGCCGGCCACCGGGCTGCACCGGGCCCTCGGCCGGGTCCTCGCGCTGAACCCCCGGCCGGACTGCGTGGTCATCACCGGCGACCTGGTGGACCGGGGCCGCCCCGACGAGTACGCGGCCCTGCGCGAGATCATCGGGCGGTTCCCGCTTCCGGTTCATCTCGTCGCGGGCAACCACGACGACCGGGAGTCCCTGCTCGACGCGTTCGGCGGTACGCCGTGGCTGGGCGGGGGCTTCTCCGCGTACTACCACGTCGACCACCCGGAGGCGACCGTCGTGGTGCTGGACTCGCTCGTCCCGGGAGCGGGCGGCGGCCGGATCGGCCCGGAGCAGCTCGGCTGGCTGGACGGTGTGCTCGCCGGGCGGCCCGAGGTGCCGGCGGTGGTCTGCCTCCACCACCCGCCGGTGACCGTCGGCATTCCGGCCGCCGACGCGGTCGGGCTCGCCGACGCGGACGCGCTGGCCGAGGTGATCGGCCGGCACCCCCACGTGGTCCGCGTCACCGCCGGACATCTGCACCGGCCGGTGACGGCCGGCTTCGCCGGTACGGTGCTCACCACCGCGCCGAGCACGTGGCGGCAGAGCTCGCTCGCCCTCAGCCCGGACGAGCAGATCGGTTGGGTCACCGAGCCCACCGCGCTGCTGCTGCACCGGCTCGACGGCGCCGCCTGCGTCACGCATCTCGTGCAGGTCAGCCACGCCGCCGGGACGACGTGCAGCTTCTGATGTGGACCGGCCGGCGGCCATTCGCCGGTCATGTCGGACTCGTCCGTCCGTCGTGTCCGGGCAATCCGCCGTACCCGCAGCTCTGATGTGCTGCTCCGGTCGACTGGCGGCGGTTCCCGGTGAGAGGCTGTGACCGACGCCGGCGGCGGTCCCCCACCGCCGCCACCCGCGACCGAACCTGCCGACGGCGCGGCACGGCCCGGCGCGACCCATCGCCCGGGCGTCCGCGCCGCTTCCCACGAGGAGATCCATGTCCATCCCCGGGATGCGTCGGGCCGCCATCGGTCTGACCGCGCTCGCCGTGACCGCGTTCGGCGCGGTCGCGACCACCCCCGACCAGGCGGACGCCGGACCGAAGCCGGTCGACGTCACCCTGCTCGCCCTGAACGACTTCCACGGCCACCTCGAACCGCCGAGCGGGTCCAGCGGCACCATCGCCGGCCAGCCCGCCGGCGGTGTCGAATACCTCGCCACCCACCTCGCCGAGCTGCGCGAGGCCAGCAAGAAGAAGAACACCATCACCGTCGCCGCCGGTGACCTGATCGGCGCCTCGCCGCTGCTGTCGGCCGCGTTCCACGACGAGCCCGCCATCGAGGCGCTGACCCTCGCGGGCCTCGACTACGCGAGTGTCGGCAACCACGAGTTCGACGAGGGCTCCGACGAGCTGCTGCGCATCCAGAACGGCGGCTGCCACCCGGTCGACGGCTGCGCCGACGGTACGCCGTACGAGGGTGCCGGCTTCCAGTACCTGTCCGCGAACGCGTTCGTGGACGAGACGCAGCAGCCGCTGCTGCCGCCGTACGCCATCCACAAGGTCCAGGGCGTCAAGGTCGGCTTCATCGGGATGACCCTGGAGGGCACCCCGGAGATCGTCAGCCCGCAGGGCGTCGCCGGCCTCACCTTCACCGACGAGGCGCAGACCGCCAACCGGTACGCCCGCGAGCTGCGCCGCAAGGGTGTGGAGACCATCGTCGTGCTGCTGCACGAGGGCGGCACCCAGGCCGGCGCCGGCGGCATCAACGACTGCGTCGACTTCACCGGCCCGGTGGTCGACATCGCCAACCGGATGGACCCGTCGATCGACGTCATCGTCAGCGGGCACACCCACCAGGCGTACAACTGCGAGGTCAACAACAAGCTGGTCACCAGCGCCAGCTCGTTCGGCCGTCTGGTCACCGACATCGACCTGAAGATCGACCGGCGCACCGGTGACGTGCTGACCGCGACCGCCGAGAACGTCGTGGTCACCCGCGACGTCGCCAAGGACCCGGCGCAGACCGCGCTGATCGACCGCTACAAGGCCGTCCTCGGCCCGGTGGCCGGCCGGCAGGTGGGCACCACCACCGAGGCGATCACCCGGACGCAGGAGACCCTCTTCGGTACGACCCGGGCCGAGTCCCCGTTGGGCAACCTGATCGCCGACGCGCAGCTCTGGGCCACCGACGACGAGCAGAACGCCGTCGCCGCCTTCATGAACCCCGGTGGTGTCCGCGCCGACCTCGACGCCGGCCCGGTCACCTACGAGGAGGCGTTCACGGTGCAGCCGTTCGCCAACAACCTGGTGACGCTCGACCTCACCGGCGCGCAGCTGTACTGCCTGCTGGAGCAGCAGTTCGTCACCGGCCGGGTCCTGTACCCGTCGTCGACCGTCCGCTACGTGGTCGACCCGGACGGCACCACCGCCCCGGCCGCCGACCCGTGCGCCGGCACCCGCGTGGTCCGGGGCAGCCTCGCCTTCGGCGGGGTGCCGGTCGAGACCGGCGCCACCTACCGGGTCACGGTGAACAACTTCCTGGCCGGTGGTGGTGATGGCTTCAGCGTCCTCACCGGCGGGACCAACCAGGTCACCGGCCAGATCGACCTGGACGCGTTCGTGGCGTACCTGACCGCGAACTCTCCGGTGTCCGGCCCGGCGCTGGACCGGATCCGCCTCACCACCGAGGCACCCGCCGCCTGACAGCGGTCGAATCACGCCACGGGCCCCGGAGCAGCCGCTCCGGGGCCCGTACCTCGTTCCGGCGGGCGGCGGGGACCGGCCCGGTGGCGGCCGCCGTGACCGTCGTGCGGCCGTCGTGGACGCGCACGAGCACCCACGCCGTCGGTGGGGTCTGCGATGCTGGCCCGATGACCACGACATGGCGCCACCTGCCCGCACCGGCACGGGAGATCGCGGTGGCGGCGACCGACGCGGTCACCGCGGCGCAGGGCCGCGACGTCGAGGCGTACGACCTGGCGACCGCGCGTCTCGCGGCGGCCGAGCGGTCCGGGCTGGTCCTCGGCGCCGTGGTCCGGTCCCTGCTGGAGGTGGGTCATCCGGACGGGCTCGCCGGTGACGACGTCCGAGCGGTGCTGGAGCGCTGCGTCCGTGGCGCCGCAACCTGGCGGGCCGACGTCGACCCGCAGGTCCTGCTGGTGCTCCTGGCCGGCGCGCTCGGCCTGTACGACCCGGAGGCCGACGAGGCCCCGCCGGCCCCGGAGGCGTACGCCCGGCACGCCCCGCTGCTCGTCGCGCACCTGCTCGCCGCCACGGGGGCGACGCTCGACGCGCACCTGGCCGCCGCCTTCACCGACATCCAGCGCGCCGAGCTGCACGACTGATCCCGGGACGGCAGCATCCCGCCCCGGGGCCGGCGCGGTCGGTCAGCCGCGCCGCAGCCGGCCGGTCTCCTTGCCCTGCGCGTCCCGCAGCACCAGCACGTCACCGTCGAGACCGGCCTGTCGGGCGGTGGTGAGCCACCCGTTGACCGGCACGTTGTCGCAGCCGATCAGGGTGCTCATGCCCCCGGTCGCCCCGAACGCACCGCCGGGCCCGGCCGCCCAGCGTCCACCCGAGCCGTTGCAGCCGTCGGACGCGCGCCACGTCCCGTCCGCCGCCAGTTCGGCGAACGGCGGCGTCGGCCAGCCACCGGGCCCGGGGGCCGGCGTCCGGCCGTCCGGCCCGCTGACCGGCACCCACCGGCCGACCAGGTCGTCCCGACCGGGTGCGGCGAGATCGCCCGGGAGCGCCGGCACCGGAGCGAGCCGGCGTCGCACCTCGTCGGTGACGGTCGGGGGCTCCAGCCAGGGCCGGTACACGTCCGGGCCGCCCCGCGGCCGGGCCCCCGGCCGCAGCCGGGCCAGTTCGTCGCCCTCGGCGTCGAGCAGGACGCGGCTGTCGCCCTCGGCCCGGAAAGCGGCGGCCCGCGCCAGCCAGTCCGGTGCCTCGGGCCGGGGCGCCGGCTCGCACCGTCGGGAGTCGGTCGTCGAGTTGCCGTGGACGCCGGCGAGGAAGAGCCCGCTCTGGTCGGCCCGCCACTCCCCGAGCAGCATCTCGCACCCGCGGAAGACCACGAGACCGTCGTCCGCGAGCCGCAGCACGGTGTCCGCCGGCACGCCCCGCCCGCTCACCGACCACGCTCCGACCAGCCCGAGCGGCTCCTGGGGAACGGCTGGCGTGGCGGTGGTCGGTGACGGCGGCGCGGCCGCGCCCGGGGAGCCGGTGCCCGCGCAGCCGGCGAGCAGCAGCACGGCGAAAGTGAACGATCCGATCAGGTACCTGTCCCCGCGCATGTGCCCTCCGTCCGACATGTCCTGAACGTGGGACGGCACGGCGTCCCGTTCGGTTCCCGCCTCGACTATCGGGGTTCTTCGTCCGGGGTTCCGTCGTGCCAGCGGGCCCGCCAGCCGGCCTCGTGCTTCTCGTACGTGGCCTTCTCCTCGAACACGGCGCCGAGCAGGGCCCGGCGGGCGTCCGCCATGACGACCACCTCGATCACCACCAACGCGATGCAGATGGCCGTCAGCAGGCTGAGCGCCGCCAGCGCGGGCAGGTGCGTCGCGACGGGAATGGCGACCGCGAGGACGAGCACGGTGCCGACGCGGGTCCAGGAGAGCGTGCGGAGGGTACGCAGTTGGAACAGCATCCCGCCGCAGAGGTAGCAGATCACCCCGCTGAACAGCAGCGGTGCGCCCGGGCCGTGGGTCGGCTCGGCGAGGCCGACCGCAGCGTCCGCGACCTGCCGCACGATCTCCTCCGCCCCGAGGGCGAACAGGATGATCCCGGCGATCATGACGAGCTGGCAGTACGCGTAGGCGTCCCGCGCCATGGCGACCCGGGCGCGGCCCTGCGCGGCGTGCTGCGCGATCCGGGCGGCCGGAGCGATGACGTCGAAATGCGTCCACCACAGGGCGGCGGTGAAGAAGATGCCGAGCACCGCGGCGGTGACGCCCCGCCAGGTGACCGGCTCACCCCCGAGCAGGTTGCCGCCCACGCCGACCGAGATGATCGACTCGCCCAGGGCGATGATGAGGATGAGGTCGTACCGTTCGGTCCAGTGTTCGGCGGAGGTCAGCACCCAGCCCCAGGCGGTAGAGACGAGGCCGGCGCCGTACTGCAACAGCACCACGGCGATCCACAGCCCGTCGCGCACCATCTCGGCCAGCCCCAGGTCGTCGATCTGCGGTGGGATCAGCGCGGCAGCCAGCAGCAGGAGGGTGCTCGTCACCAGCTCGGGGGAGTACCTCAGCAACAGGCGACGTTCGCCGGGCCGCTCCTGGGCGACGTGCCAGTAGAGCAGCAGGTGCACGAAGCGGAGCACCAGGTAGCTCACCGCGACCACCACCGGTCCGACAGCCCACTGCACCGGGTTGCCGAACGCCTGTGGCAGGGACAGGGAGAAGCAGAAGAGCGCGGCCATCGCGACGACCATCAGCGCCGGGACGAAGCCCACGCCGAGTCGGACCCGGGTCGCGACGACGGTGTGCACCACCCAGCACCACCAGAGGACGGCGAGGACCAGCATGCCGTGCAGCAGGCTGTCGCCGGTGATGTTCATCGCGGTGGCCCGGGTGATGATGAAGAACGAGAAGACGAAGACCAGGTCGAAGAAGATCTCGAATCGGTCCACCCGGGTACCGGGGGCCACCGCGACGGCCGGGCCGAGCCGCTCCGCCCACCGCTTGCCACCCACCGACCGAGTGTCGCAGCGCGTCGGCGGCGGCCGGGCGCGATTCGTCACCAAACGGACGGCGAGGGCTGCTAGCTGACCGACGCGGTCGCCCCGCTGCCGGCCAACGAGATCGCCCACCGGTCTTGAGAAGCCCTAGGAGCGTGGACGCAACCACCGGGTTCTCCGGTCGCCGGGGCGGGGTTGTTCCGGTGGGCGGCGGGACGAGCGGCGGGTGTCGATGGCTGCGATGCCCGCCAGGATGACGGTGGCGGTGATCGCGGCCGCTATCGGCGGCGTGTGGATCAGAGGCACGGCTGCCAGCAGGAGGACCAGGGCCCCTATCCAGCGGTGTGGGGACACTCGGGAGAAGACAGCCCGTTCCAGCGCCGCCCGCCCGGCCAGATAGCAGGCCGGCCCACCCAGGATCATGATCAGCCACAACGGGTAGCTGTGGTCGGCGGGGTGGGTCTGGACGATTTCGTGGCCGATGGCGGTTGCCACGATGCCGAGGATCATCACGACGTGTGCGGACGCGGCGAAGCGACCCAGGCCGGCCGGGTCCTGCGCGGACGCGACGGCATCGCCGAAAAGTTGGCCGGCCTTGTGGAAGTAGATGCGCCATAGCAGGACGGTCGTGAGGAACGCCGCCAGCAGACCGATGCTCCGGTAGTCGCCGACGCGACCGAGCCGGGCGGCGTAGATGACACCGACGGCCAGGATCGTCTCGCCCAGGGCGACCAGCAGCAGTTGCTGGAACCGCTCCGCCAGGTAATGCGGAGCGAGTGCCCATACCGATGCCCGGCCCTTGCCCAGGCCCGGCACCGGCCATCCCCGCCACGCCGACCCGAGATCAACCGCAACCGCCACCAGCCACCAGGCGGCCTGTTTCCCGCCCGAGGTCAACGCCCCGCCGATCCAGAACACACCGGCGACCAGGAACCAGATCAAGGCCCGAAGGTACAGCCGGCTCAGCGCGTGCCGGCCCAGCGCGTAACCGAAGATCAACGCGCGGCTGACCTGGGCGAGGACGTACGTCGCCGCGAACGTCATCCCCGCGCCGCCGAACGCGTGGGGCACCGTCGCTCCCATCACCAGCAGCGCGAACGCCGTGACCACCACCATCCGCTGCGTGTGGGCGGACCGCGGGTCGAACCGGGCGGTGATGTAAGCCGTGATGATCCACAACCACATCAGCGGCATGAACAGCAACAAGATGCGTCCGGTCGCCGTCCACCGCTCGGCAAGGTCGCCGCCGTTCACCGCTGGCGCCGCGACGGCCACCAGCCGATTGAGCGCGAACACCATCACCAGATCGAAGAACAACTCCACGAAGGTCGCCTGCTGCGCACTCTCCTTGCCACGCAGCAGCCCTACCGCGTGTCCACGTCCCCATCGCCGATCGGCCACCACCCGCCCATCCCAGCGGATCCGCATCCCATGCACTGTCGCCTTGGGGAAAAGACCCCGAGCTCACCGGCATACCGATCAACGACGTGGTCCGGGGTCGTGGGCCACGAGCAGATCTCGACCAGGCCGGACTCACCCGGGATATGCCAGAAGGCCAGGTGAGAGGCGATCTCACCTGGCCTTCTGCCACTGGTCGGGGTGGCCGGATTTGAACCGACGACCTCTTCGTCCCGAACGAAGCGCGCTACCAAACTGCGCCACACCCCGAGGCGTGCCGACAAATAGTAGCCCACCCGATCCGAGGGTCAAACCGGGTACCCCTCGGCCCGGCGCCTCAGCGCGGGATCAGCGTCAGGATGCTCGCCTCGGGCGGGCAGGAGAACCGGACCGGGGCGGTCGGGTGGGTGCCGAGGCCGGCCGAGACGTGCAGCCAGGAGTCGGAGCCGGGCCAGCGGTGTAGACCCTTCGCCATCGACCGGGGCAGCCCGCAGTTGGTGACCAGCGCGCCGACGCCCGGCACGCAGACCTGGCCGCCGTGGGTGTGACCGGCGAGGAGCAGTCCGAACCCGTCGGCCGCCATCTGGTCGAGCACGGGCGGTTCCGGGGAGTGGCTGAGCGCGATCGACAGGTCGGCCGACGGTGAGACCGGGCCGGCGACCGAGGCGTAGTCGTCCCGCTCGATGTGGGGGTCGTCCACGCCGACCAGCTCGACGAGCCGGCCGCCGGCCTTGAGCGTCGTCCGGGCGTTGTTCAGGTCGACCCAGCCGGCTCCGGTGAACACGTCGCGCAGCTCGTCGTACGGCAGCTCGACGCCCTCGACGTACTCCCGGTCGGGGAGGAAGTAGGTGAAGGGGTTCTTGAGGACCGGCCCGGTGTAGTCGTTGGAGCCGAACACGAAGGCGCCCGGGTAGTCCAGCAGCGGCTGGAGGGCGCGCAGCGCTCCGGGCACCGCGCCGGGGTGGGCCATGTTGTCGCCGGTCACCACGACCAGGTCCGGGTCCAGGCCGGCCAGCGACGCCACCCAGCGCTGCTTGCGCCGCTGGTCGGGCATCATGTGCAGGTCGGACAGGTGCAGGACGCGCAGCGGCTCCGCGTCGGCCGGCAGCACCGGTACGTCGTACCGCCGCAGGGTGAACATGTTGCGCTCGACGAGCGACGCGTACGCGAGGGTGGCCGCGCCGACCGCGGCGGTCCCGGCGGCGAGCCGGAATAGTGTGCGCTTTCGCATGGCGATCAGGGTAGTTTGACCGTCCATGAGCACGTTGAAGGACCGTCTCACCGCGGACATGCGAACCGCGCTGAAGGCGCGTGACGAGCTGACCACCTCCACCCTCCGGATGGCGCTCGCGGCGGTCGGCACCGCCGAGGTGGCCGGCAAGGCCAAGCGGGAGCTCACCGACGACGAGGTGCTCGCGGTGCTGACCAAGGAGGCGAAGAAGCGCCGCGAGGCGGCGGTCGCCTTCCACGACGCGGGGCGCATCGAGCAGGCCGCCAAGGAGACCGCCGAGGGCGAGGTGCTGGAGCGCTACCTGCCGCAGCAGCTCTCCGACGAGGAACTGGCCGACGTGGTCGCGGGGGCGCTCGCCGAGGGTGGCTTCACCGGCAAGGCGCAGATGGGCCCGGCGATGAAGGCCGCCCAGGCCGCGGTGGCCGGCCGGGCCGAGGGGGGCCGGGTCGCCGGTGAGGTACGCCGGCAGCTCGCCGTCTGACCGCTTCTTTCGAGTACGCGAAACGGGCGGGCACCCCGAGGGGTGCCCGCCCGTTCGTCGTCGTGGACCGGTCAGCCGCCGGGGCGGCCGGGCGGGCGGCCGGGGTTGGTCGGCGGGTTCCCGGGCTGGCCCGTGGGCGGGGTGGCGCCCTGGCCGGAGCTGACCTGGATCATGACCACGCCACCCTTGATGGTGCGTCCCTCCGGGCTGGTGCCCGCGGCGGTGTTGGCGGGGCAGTCGGACGGGACCTTGTTGCTGGAGACGACCGCGTCGAAGCCGGCGCCCTGGATGCGGGACTTCGCCTGCTCCACGCTGACGCACTTGACGTCCGGAATCCGCCGCTGGTCGCCCTCGCGGATCTTGTTCCCGGGCGGGGTGAAGTTGATGCGCTCCTTGCCCTTCATCGCGTCCCGCAGCGTCTCGTACACCGGCGGGTTGATGCCCGTCTTCTCTTCGTGCTTCATCTCCTGGGTGGTCTGCGGCCAGTCCGGGTCGGCCATGATGCCGGCCACCGCGTACTGCTTGGTCATCGCGACCAGCGAGGCGGTCTTCTCCGAGTCGGTCGTGCCGGACTTGCCGGCCACCGGCGCCTTCACCTCTTGCTTCACCTTGCCGGCGGTCGCGCCGGCGCACTTGGACGTCGACGAGCGGTCACCGACCGGGCAGCGGGCGGCGTCCACCGCGGCACGGGCCACCTCGGTGCTGATGCGCTGCTCGCAGCGCGGGTTCGCGACGTCGAGCTTCTTGCCGTCCGGGTCGCGGATCTCCTGCACCGGGATGGGCTCGCAGTACTTGCCGTCCGCCGCCAGGGTGGCGTACGCGTTGGCCAGTTCCAGCGGGATCGTCTGGGAGACACCGAGGCTGAAGGCACCCCACTGGTGGGCACCCTTCTCCAGGTCGATGTCCTCCTGGGAGCGGAAGTTGATGCCGAGCTTCTTGGCCGCCTTGACCACGTTCTCCGCGCCGACCTGCTGCTGCAGGGGAATGAAGTAGGTGTTCACCGAGCGGCCGAACGCGCTCCACATGTTGTGGACGCCGGCCATGCTGGGGCTCGCGTTCTCCGGGCAGTAGAAGTGGGTGCCCTCGCAGGCCGCGTCGCTCCCCCGCTTGATGATGTACTCGGACGTGAACCGCTGCGGCGCGTTGATCGTGTAGCTGAGCGGGACGCCCTTCTCCAACGCAGCCACGATCGTGAAGATCTTGAAGGTTGAGCCGGCCTGGTACCCGGTGATGCCGTCACCGCCGCTGAGCAGCGGGTTGACCGTGTTCGGGTAGTTGCCCCGCTTGCCCTTCTTCCGCTGCTTCGGGTCGCTGTGCGGCTTGTTCTGCGGGCTGTCGGGGTCGTCGAGCTTGTAGTTGCGGTTGACCGAGAGCGCACGGACCCGGCCGGTGCCCGGCTCGATCACCGCGACCATCCGGGCCGCCTTGCTGGTCACCGGCAGGTTCCTCCGGACCGCCGCGTCAGCGGCGTTCTGGACCTGGGGCTCCATCGTCGTGACGATCGTGAAGCCGCCGCTCTTGAGCCGCCGTTCCCGGTCGTACGAGGTCGAGCCGAACGTCTCCTGCGCCATCCACCAGCGGTAGAAGTAGTCGCAGAAGAAGCCCCAGCTCTTCGTGGTGGTGTCGACACAGCCGTTGGGCGCCCGCTTGCCGACGACCTTGAGCTTGACCGCCTTGGCCTTGTCGGCCTGCTCCTTGGTGATCTTGCCGATCTCGTACATGTTGTTGATGACGTAGTCACGCCGGGCCACCGCCTGCGGGTATCCGCTGCGGGTGGTGGGGTTGAACGCGCTCGGGGCCTTGACCAGGCCGGCGAGCATCGCCGCTTCCTCGATCGTCAGCTTGCTCGGGTGCTTGGCGAAGTAGACCTGGCTGGCGGCGAAGATGCCGTACGCGCCGTTGCCGAACGCGGCGATGTTCAGGTAGCGCTGGAGGATCTCGTCCTTGGAGAGTTCCTTGTCGATCTGGAGCGCGTAGCGCATCTCGCGGAGCTTGCGGGCGCTGGTGTCCTCGGTGGCCGCGACCACGTCGGCCGGGTGGGTCGCCGAGTACGCGATGGCGAGCCGGACGTACTGCATGGTGAGCGTCGAGGCGCCCTGCCGGTCGGCGGTGCCGGAGCTGTTGTTGACGAAGGCGCGAGCGACGCCGTTCAGGTCGACGCCGTTGTGCTGGTAGAAGTCGTGGTCCTCGGCGGCGATGATCGCGTCCCGCATGACCGGTGCGATGTCCTTGAGCTTCACCTCGCGACGGTTCTCGTCGAACATCGTCGCGAGCGGTGTCTTGCCGTCGGACGCGAGCAGGTAGCTGATCTGCGGTGGCCGGGCCACCGTCAGCTCTTTGGGCAGTGCTCCGAAGGTCTCGGCGCCGGCCTTCGCGGCCAGGCCGGACATCGCCACTGCGGGGAAGGCCGCTGCGGCGACCACCACGCCGGCCAACAGGCCACAGATGAGTAGCGATGCGGCGTTGGTCAGCACATTGTGGTCACGTTTCCGCATCCAGGTCACCTCGACAGGGTACGCGAACAGGCAACGAGGGGCGCGGGGCGTCTTTTCCCCATTTCCTGCGCGCGCCGGCCTCGTTGTGCTAAACGCACGACCCCCGGTTCGAGGTTGCGTGGATCTGGCGCCGAGTCTCCCCCGTCTTGGGGAGGGCGCGCAGCGTTTTCGCGTACCCGAAGCGGGGTAACCGGCGGTCGAGGGCCCGGGAAGCCGGGAGTGTCCGGAATGATGGATTTGGCCGACAACGTTGCGTAATCGGGCAACTACAGAGCATGATGAGGGCGGCGACAGCGCCACATGTCGTCCGTGCCGCCTTGGGGAAGGCCGGCCGGGCGACCGGGGGGAATTGCCGGCTGGTCCGCGAACGGGGTCGGTAGTACTGCAAGGGGGGACGTGTACACATGGGCATGATCACTGACTGGCCGTCACTGGCGGCGTGTCAGAACGGGGACCCGGACGCGTTGTTCGTACAGGGCGCCGAACAGAACGTGGCCAAGCGGATCTGCCGGAGCTGCCCAGTCCGGTACGAGTGCCTGGCGGACGCGCTGGACAACCGGATCGAGTTCGGCGTGTGGGGCGGCATGACCGAACGGGAACGCCGGGCGTTGCTGCGCCGCCACCCGCAGGTCACGAGCTGGCGCAAGATGTTCGAGGCCGCGATGAAGAAGAACGCCAAGGACAAGGCCGGCAAGGACAAGGTCCTCGCCGCCACGGCCGGTTGAGCCGGCACCGGGTGCGCCGGCACAGTCAGCTGAGGCCCGGCCGGTCCACCGGCCCGGTCACTCGCGGCTGATCGCCGCACCGATCGTCCGCAACCCGTCGACGTCGTGCACGTCGGCGGGTTGCGCCGTCACCGACACCGTCGGGACGGTCGGGAACGTCTCGGTGAACCGCGCGGCCACCCGCTGCTCGCGTACCGCCTGCTGGGCCAGCGCGGCGTGGGCCCGCAGCACCTCGGCGGTGCGCTCGTGGCCGCCCCGCTCGGCCAGCCGCTCAGCGGCGGCCAGGCTCTCGTCCGGCCCGAGCTCCGGCACGGCCGGGCGGTGGACCCGGTTGAGGACCAGACCGGCCAGCGGCATCTTCTCCTCCCGCAGCCGGCCCGCGAAGTAGGCGGCCTCCCGGACCGCGTCCGGCTCCGGAGCCGCCACCAGCAGGAACGCCGTCTCGCGGGCCTGGAGGATGCGGTACGTCTGCTCCGCCCGCTGCCGGAAACCGCCGAACATCGAGTCGAGCGCCGCGACGAAGCCGGAGAGGTCGGTCAGCAGCTGCGCGCCGAGGATCTTCTGCACGACCTTCGAGAACACCCCGAAGCCGGCGGTCACGAAGGTGAACATGCTCCGGCCGCCCGTGCGGGCCGGGGCGAGCAGCAGGCGCAGCATCCGCCCGTCCAGGAAGCGGGACAGGCGGGCCGGCGCGTCGAGGAAGTCCAGCGCCGAGCGGGACGGCGGGGTGTCCACCACGATCAGGTCCCACTCGCCCCGGGCGTGCAGCTGCCCGAGCTTCTCCATCGCCATGTACTCCTGGGTGCCGGCGAAGGTGGAGCTCATGGCCGCGTAGAACGGGTTCGCGAAGATCTCCGCCGCCTTCGCCGGATCGGTGTGCTGGAGCACCACGTCGTCGAAGGTGCGCTTCATGTCGAGCATCATGGCGTGCAGCTCGCCGCCGCTGGCCTCCGCGTCGATCCCCTTCACCTGGCGCGGGGTGTTGTCCAGCTCGGTCAACCCGAGTGACTGCGCCAGCCGGCGGGCCGGGTCGATGGTGAGCACGACCGTACGCCGGCCGTGTTCCTCCGCGGCCCGCAGCGCGAGCGCGGCGGCGGTGGTCGTCTTGCCCACCCCGCCCGCCCCGCAGCAGACCACGATCCGTACGCCCGGATCGGCGAGGATCCGGTCGACGTCCAGCGGCGGCGCCACGTTGTCGGAAGGCACCAATCGAGCGTATCGGGCCGGCTCCCGCCGCGCGTCCGCGCCGACGGGAGGTGTGAGTCATTCTGCTCTCACCAGCGCCTCGGCCAGCCGGTCCAGGCCGGCCCGGTCCACCCCGTCCGGCAGGAGCGGCAGCTCGACGAGGGGCAGCCCCAGCTCCACCAGGTCGGTGCGCAGCGAGTCCTCCAGCTCGCGCCGGACCACCTGGTCGCGCGCCTCCGAGGCCAGCCCGGCGACGATCCGCTCGTCGGCGGGCAGCCCGGCGGCGCGCAGCCCGCCGGCCAGCTCCTCGGCGGTGACCGCCCGTCCGACCGGCAGCGGCGGCCGGGTGCCGTTGACGATGACCCGCCCGACCGGGAAGCCGAGCGAGGTCAGCTCGGCGATCGCGTCGACCGTCTCCTGGACCGGCATCTCCTCCAGCAGCGTCACCACGTGCACGGCGGTCATCGGCGACCGCAGCAGCGCCGCGACGCCCTCGCTCTGCGTCTTGATCGGACCGACCCGGGCCAGTCGCGCCGTCTCGGCGGTGACGTTCAGGAAGCGACCGATCCGCCCGGTGGGCGGCGCGTCCAGCACCACCGCGTCGTACACCCGCCGCTGGCCGGTGGTGCGGGTGGTGGCCTCCTTGACCTTGCCGGTGAGCAGCACGTCGCGCAGGCCGGGGGCGATGGTGGTGGCGAAGTCGATGGCACCGAGCTTGCGCAGCGCCCGGCCGGCCCCGCCCAGCTTGTAGAACATGTCCAGGTACTCGAGCAGGGCCTCCTCCGCGTCCACCGCGAGGGCCCGCACCTCGCCGCCGCCGGGCGCGTCGGTCAGGTGCCGCTCGGCGTACGGGAACGGCTCGGTGTCGAAGAGCTGGGCGATGCCCTGGCGCCCCTCGACCTCGACCAGCAGCGTGCGCCGACCGCCGGTGGCCAGCGCCAGGGCCAGCGCCGCGGCCACGCTGGTCTTGCCGGTGCCGCCCTTGCCGGTCACCACGTGGAGCCGGGCCGGCCATTCCGTCACCGCCGGCTCATCCGGACGCTTCGCTGCTCCCACCCGTCGAGCCTATCCAGGTCAGGCGACCTCGCAGACCCACCAACCCGTCTTCTTGACCACGGTGAAGCGCAGCGGCAGGTCGGCGAACTTCTCGTCGGTCGTGGTCATGGTGACCTTGGTGGTGACCGTGGCCCGGTCACCGGTCTGGTTGTCGACGCGCGGGGCGCTCCACCGGAAGCGCGGGTTCTGGTACTCGGCCGCGTACCTCTCCACCTCGGCGACCTTGGCCGCGATCTTCTCGTCGTCGCGGGACGCGGAGCACACGAGGGCCGCCGCCCTGCCGGCGTCGCGGTCCTTGTAGACGGCGTTGAGGAACTCCTCGACGGCCGCTGTCGGCTCCTTCGCACCCTCGCCGGTCTCCGCCGTGCGCAGCGCCAGGAACGCGGCGACGCCGCCGCCGGCGCACAGGACCAGGATCACCGCCAGCGCGATCGACGCGACCACCACCCCGCGCTTGCGGCGCGGCGCCTCCGGACCCTCGTAGGGGGGGTAGCCGGCGGGCGGCGGTGGGATCGCCGACGGGTCCTGACGCGGCACGGAGGGGGTGGCCGCGGTGGACCCGGCCGGGGCGGCCGGATCGCCGGTGGGTGGTTCGGTCATCGTTCCCCCGGGGGTGGGACTGACGTCGGATCGGCGAGGCGACGGAACGTCGGGCAAGTCGGCGGTGGGACCCGCCCGTTCCGTCGGGAAGGGTAACCGTCGGGCCGGCCGTACCGCGCGTACCGGTCCCGCACCCGGGTCGCCGGCGGACAACGGGCCCTGGTCGGGGCCGGTGATCAGCCCCGCCACCTGCGGTGTGTCGCATATGTGACTTGTGGTGGATCGATCCTGCGCGTCCTGTTGGCGGGACTCCGGGCCGGTCCTACCTTTTTCCCCGGGTGCGGAATGAGGGCCGGGGCCGGGGGCCGGACCGACAGGGCGGACTCGACCAGCTACGACGGCCGGAGGCAGGGCAATGCGCGACGTGGAGAACACCCCTCGAACCCAGTTCCCGGCGGCGTCCCGGCGTCCCGGCGGGCCGGGCGGCGGCGAGGGGAGCGGGCTGCCGATCAACGAACGTGCGTACCGCCGGATCGCCGAGCCCGTCGACGTGCTCCGCGCCTTCGCCCAGACCGGGGACCGGCCCAGGGACGAGGAGAGCCCAGGGTACGTGGTGCACCTGCCGATCCGGGTCGCCGACCTGGCCGCCGCCACCGCCCTGGCGGGCACGATCGCCACCTCCCTGAGCTTCCTCGGCGAGGTCGACGCCGGGGAGACCACCGTCTCCACCGCCGACGACCAGAACAACCGGCACCGCGTGTTCTGCGACCTCCTGCTGCCCGACCGGTCCCGCTGCCCCCAGCCGTACGAGCACACCGGCCCGTGCGGCGACCTGTCGGTGGCTCCGGAGCAGCGTCCGGCATCCCGGCCCGCGAGCGGACCGTAGGCTGTGGCTGAAAAAGCCGCACGCCACGAGAGGGAGCCCCCCAGCGATGCAGAAGTGGGAATACGCCACGGTCCCGCTGCTGGTCCATGCGACCAAGCAGATCCTCGACAACTGGGGCGAGGACGGCTGGGAACTGGTGTCCGTGGTTCCCGGCCCGAACCCGGAGCAGCTCGTCGCCTACCTGAAGCGGCCGAAGGCATGACCGGGCCGCACGCGAAGCTCGCCGAGCTGGGCCACGAGCTGCCCGAGGTGGTGCCCCCGGTCGCCAGCTACGTGCCGGCCGTGCAGTCGGGGCAGCACGTCTACGTCTCCGGTCAGCTGCCGATGGCCGAGGGCAAGTTGCTGGCCACCGGCAAGGTCGGCGCCGGTGTCTCCGCCGACCAGGCCAAGGACCTGGCCCGCCGGTGCGCGCTGAACTCGCTCGCCGCGATCGACTCGCTGGTCGGGCTGGAGAACGTCGTCAAGGTCGTCAAGCTGGTCGGCTTCGTCGCCAGCGCGCCCGGCTTCACCGGCCAGCCGGCCGTCGTCAACGGCGCGTCCGACCTCTTCGGCGCCGTCTTCGGGGAGGCCGGCCGGCACGCCCGCAGCGCGGTGGGCGTGGCGGAGCTCCCGCTCGACGCCCCGGTCGAGATCGAGGTCATCGTCGAGGTGGCGTAGCCCCACCACCCGCGATCTTGCACCTTCCGCCCTGGCAAAGGCCCTGAACGGGCACGAAGCGGGGACCGGAAGTGCAAGATCGCGGGGCGTGGTGGCGGGGGTCGTACGATCGCAGCCATGGGCGGGCACTTCACGGCACCGGCGGCGGCTCTCGCGGACGAGCTGCCGGGCTGGGTCACGTTGCTGCGGGCGCCCAACCCGGGGCCGATGACGCTCGACGGCACCAACACCTGGGTGCTGCGGGCCGCCCCCGGTGAACCGGCCGTGGTGGTCGATCCGGGGCCGGCCGACGACGGCCATCTCGCCGCGATCGCCGCGCAGGGGCCGGTCGGGCTCGTCCTGATCACCCACGGCCACCCGGACCACACCGACGGCTCGGCGCCCCTGCACGACCTGCTCGGCGGGGTTCCGGTCCGCGCCGCCGACCCCGCGCACACGATCGCCGCGGCGCCGGTCGGCGTCGGTACGCCGCCCGCCGTCCCCGGCATCGACCTGCGGCTGGTGCCGACGCCCGGCCACACCGGTGACTCCGTCTGCTTCCTGGTCGAGCACCAGGGCCAGCGCGTCGTCCTTACCGGCGACACGATCCTGGGCCGCGGTACCACCGTCGTCGCCCACCCGGACGGGCACCTCGGGGACTATCTGAGCAGCCTGGAGCTGCTCTCGACGTACACCGGGATCCCGGCCCTGCCCGGCCACGGCCCGGCGCTGGCCGACTGCGCCGCGGCGGCCGAGTTCTACCTGGCCCACCGACGGGCGCGGCTCGACCAGGTCCGGGCCGCGCTGGCCGCCGGCGCCACCACCGCCGCCGAGGTCGTCGCGATCGTGTACGCGGACGTGGACCGCTCGCTGTGGTGGGCGGCGGAGTGGTCGGTGCGGGCGCAGCTCGAGTACCTGGGCCGGGAATCCGGCGACACCGGCGTGGGGTTGGAGCAGACGTGACCTGCCCGGTGTGTGGAACCGTCGCCGTACCCGGCGCGCGGTTCTGCCACAACTGCGGGGCCGCGCTGCCGGCCGCCGCGACGCTCCCGGCCACCGAGCGCCGGGTGGTCACCGTGCTCTTCGGCGACCTGTCCGACTTCACCTCCTGGTCGGAGGATCTCGACCCGGAGCGGGTCGGTGCGGTCACCGACCGGGTGCTGGCCGCGCTCGCCGGTGCGGTCAAGACCTTCGGCGGGCACGTCGACAAGCTGACCGGCGACGGGATCATGGCGGTCTTCGGCGCGCCGGTCGCCCACGAGGACGACGCCGAGCGGGCGGTGCGGGCCGCGCTGTCGATGCAGCGGGCGGTCCGCCGGGTGCTGGACGACGAGCGCGGCGGCGGCGCGCCGCTGGGCCTGCGGGTCGGCCTGAACACCGGGGACGTGATCGCCGGGATCCAGGCCGCGATCGAGTACACGGTCATCGGCGACACGGTCAACACCGCCGCCCGGCTGGCCGACGCCGCCGCTGTCGGCGCGGTGTACGGCGGCGCGCGGACCGCCGCCGCCACCCGGCACGTCGCGTCCTGGCGGGCGCTGCGCCCGCTGCGGCTCAAGGGCAAGCGGGAGCCGGTCGAGGCGTACGAGCTGCTGGGCCTCCTGGACGCCCCGGGCACCCGGTCCGGCCTCGGCGACGAGGCCCCCTTCGTGGGCCGGGAGACCGAGATCGGCCGGGTGGCCGGCCGGCTGGCCGAGGTGGTCGACCGCAGCGAGCCCCGGGTGCTGCTGATGACGGCCGAGGCGGGCATCGGCAAGTCCCGCTTCGCTGCCGAGGTGGAGCGCCTCGCCGCCGGCTACGACGTGGGCGCCGGCCGGTTCGCCGCCCACACCGGCGCGCGGGTGCTCTCCGTCCGGTGCGCGGCCTTCGGCGAGCGGCGCCGGCTCGCGCCCCTCGCGGACCTGGTGCGCGCCGCGGTCGGCCTGCCCACCGACGCGGCCACCGCGCTGACCCGTCCCGCCGTCGAGGAGCGGCTGCGCCGGCTCGGCCAGCGGCTCGGCCGGGCCGGGGGCGAGCCCGCCCCGATCGCCATCGATCAGCTGCTGGCCCTCCTCGGGTACGCGGAGCTGCCCGCCGGTGGCCCCACCGACCAGGGCGAGTGGAGCTCCGCCGGGCAGGCCGCCGACGCCGAGGCGGTGCCGAACGCGGTGGCCGACCTGCTCAGCGCCCTCGCCGGTGAGGCGCCGCTGGCGGTCGTCGTCGACGACCTGCACGACGCCACCGCCGAGACCATCAAGGCACTCGGGTTGACCCTCAACCGGCTCAGCGGCCCGGTGCTGGTGCTGCTGCTCGGCCGGCCCGAGCTGGTGCGTACGGCCGGCGCGCTGACCCGCGTCTCGGACGCCGAGGTCCACGCCCTGCCCCCGCTGCGCGGCGCCGACGCGGCCCGGCTGCTCACCAGCTACCTCGGTGGCGGCCGGCTGCCGCAGGCCGACGCCGACCGGCTGCTCGCCACCGCGCAGGGCAACCCGTTCTACCTCGCCGAGCTGGTCACGCTGCTGATGGAGCGGGGCGCGCTCACCGCGGGCACCGGCAACTCGTGGCGGCTCGCGCCGGGCTCGCTCGGCAGCCGGCTGCTCTCCAGGGATCTGGCCGCCGTGCTCGCCGCGCGTATCGACGCGCTGCCACCGGACGCCCGGTCGGCGCTGCGGGACGCGGCGGTCGTTGGGGACAGCGTGCCGGCCGGCACCCTGGAGGCGCTCCGCGAGCAGCGCGCCGGCCGGGACGGCCGGCCGGCGGCGGTCGTCGCCGTCGAGCTGGAACGTGCCGTCGAGGAGCTGCTGCAACGGCGCATGCTGCACCGCACCCGCGCCGGGTACGCGTTCGCCACCCCGCTGATGCGGGAGGCCGCGTACTCCGGGGTGAGCAAGGCGGAACTGGCCGAGCGGCACGCCGCGCTCGCCCGCTGGGCCGCGGCCGACCCGCCGGCCGGCGCTCCGGTGCCCGGCGGGTTCACCGAGGCGGCCCGGGACGATTTCGTGGCCGCGCACGTCGAGCGGGCCACCGCGCTCGCCGACGCGGTCGGCCTGCGCCCGGACGCGCCCGCCCGGACGGTGGTCCCGCTGGGGATCGCCGCGCTGGGCCGCGCCGCCCGCCGGTCCCTGCAGGCCGGCGAGCCGGCGATGGCCGTCGAGTACGCGGAACGCGCCGCCGAACTGGCCCGTGGCGCCGTACCGGCGGCCGACCGGGTGGTGCACGCGCGGGCACTGCTCCAGATCGGCCGTCCGGCCGACGCGCTCGCCTCCGCCGAGAAGATCGCCGCCAACGCGGGCGACGAGGCGGCGACCCGGGCCAGCGCCCTGCTCCTCGCCGGCCAGGCGCACCAGACGATGGGCGACCACGGCCGGGCGGTGGCCTGCTGGCAGGAGGCGTTGCAGGTGGCCACCGCGCACGGGCAGCCGACGCTGCGCGCCTCGGCGATGCGCCGCCTCGGCATGGCCGACTTCATCGCCGGCCGGCTCGGCCAGGCGAGCAGCCGGCTCGCCGCGTCGTACCAGGTCAGCCTGTCGGTGCAGGACCGCCGCGGGCAGGCCTGGTCGTTGCAGAACCTGGCCTGGGTCACCACCACCCGGGGGGACTTCGCCGGCACCGACGCCGTGCTGAGCCGGGCCGCCCGGCTGTTCGCCGAGCTGAAGGACCCGTACGGGAGGGCCTGGCTGCGCGGCACGACCGCGTTCGCCCGGCTGCTCGCCGGCCGGCTGCGGGAGGCCTGCCGGCTGGCGCAGGTCTTCCTGCCCTTCGGGGAGCGGGTCGGCGAGGAGTGGGCGGTGGGCACGCTGCGCGGGGTGGAGGCGTTCGCCACCGCCGAGCTCGGCGACCTGGCGGAGGCGGACCGGTTGGCCCGGCGCGCGTACCGGGACTTCGCCGCCGTCTCCGACGAGTGGGGGCGTGGCTTCGCGCTGGTGGTGCGGGGCGTCATCGCGCGGAGCCTGGGCGAGCCGGAGCACGCCGCCGACCTGCTCACCGACGCGCTGGGGTTCGCCAACCGCACCTCGCACCCGTTGCTCACCGGCATGGCGGGCACGCTGCGCGGGTTCGTGGCACTGGACATGGGCGCCCACGACCTCGCCGAGCGGGACGCCCGCGCCGTCCTGACCGCCGTCGAGCCGCACAACCCGCAGGCTCCCGCCCAGGTGGCGCCGCGGGTGCTGCTGGCCACCGCGCGGCTCGCCGCCGGTGATCCGGCCACCGCCGTCGGGCTGCTCGCCCCGGTCGCCACGGCCGCGCTCAACGCGCCGTCGCTGCTCTTCTCCCGCCGCCAGACGCTGGCCCGGTACGCGTCCGCCCTGCTCGCGCACGGCCAGCGGGAGCAGGCGCTGGACTGGGCGCGGCGGGCCGTCGCCGCCCCGGCGGAGGACGTGCGCAGCCAGGTGATCGCGGCCAGCGTCCTCGCCGAGGCGCTCGCCGCCTGCGGCCGTCCCGTCGAGGCGCTGGCCAGCGCGGAGGAGGCGGTCCGCCTGGCGTACGCCACCGAGCAGCGCAGCGAACGCCGCAACGCCGACGCGCTCCGCGCCCGCCTCACGATCTGAGCGCCGCCGCCGCCCGAGCCGGGCTGCCGTGTGGCACAGGTTTTGACGGTTTCGCCGATGTGGATGTCGGGGGCGGTCGTTAGCGTGTGGGGGCCGGACGCGGGGCACGACCGCGCCGGCCGGGGAGGGGTCCGATGAAGCTGCCGCGTTCCGCCGCCGGCTGGACGATCGCGGTCTTTGGCGTGCTCGCGCTGGTCATGGGCGCGGTCGGGCTGATCTGGCCGGAGGCGCTGCTGCGGCTGCTCGGCTTCGAGGTGCCCGCGTCGCGGGCGGCCGGTGACTACACCGGCACCTTCCTGACGGCGTCCTCGATGGCCTCGTTCAACATGGGGGTCTACTACCTGCTCGCCACCGCGACCGAGTGGCGGCCCTTCTACCGGTTCACCGTCTGGTTCCGGCTGGTCACCTTCACCGTGTTCACCATCGCGGTGCTGGCCGACGTCGCGCCGGGCCGGTTCTTCGGGGTGGCCGCCTGGGAGGGGCTGGGCGCGCTGGCGACCGCCGCCGGCCTCTGGTGGGACGCCCGCCGGGGTGGCGCCGCATCGACGGCCGCCACCGCCACGACGCCCGCTGATCGGGCCGCGCCGCCGTCCGCGGCGGACGCGGTTCACTGAGCGGCCGGCCGGATTCGGTATTTTCAAGCTGTGACCGACACCCCGCCCGGCGCCCTGCCGATGCCCATCGTGCCTGGTCTGACTGATTTGCGGGTGTTCGCCCGGGGCGGCTACGCGACGATCTACAAGGCCACGCAGATCTCGGTGGGGCGCGAGGTGGCGGTCAAGGTGGAGAACCGCACGCTGGACAGCGAGCGGGACCAGGCGCGGTTCCTCCGGGAGGCGCGCGCGGCGGGGCGGATGTCGTCGCATCCGCACGTGGTCGACCTCTTCGACGTCGGGGTCACGGTCGACCAGCACCCCTACCTGATCATGGAACTCTGCGACGGGTCGTACGCCGAGCGCATGCGCACTTCCCCGCTCGGCCCGCTGGAGGCCCGCGACCTCGGGGTGAAGATCGCCGACGCCATCGCCCACTCCCACGCGGCCGGCGTGCTGCACCGCGACGTCAAGCCGGCGAACATCCTCTACTCGCACTTCAACCCGGCGGTGCTGGCCGACTTCGGGCTCGCCGTCGTCGCCGAGATGCGCGACGCCTCGGTCGCCCTGGAGGTGCTCACCCCGGCGTACGCGCCACCGGAGATGTTCAACCACAGCCCGCCCTCGCCGGCCGTCGACGTGTACGCGCTCTGCGCCACCCTCTACGCGGTGATGCACGGCCGGCCGCCCCGCTGGCGCTCCGAGCGCAACCCGAGCCTGGTCACCGTGCTGGAGATGTTCCACCAGCCGGTCCCCGGCCTGCCCGGTGTGCCGGAGGACCTGGTCGACATCCTCCGCGCCGGCATGTCGAACGATCCGGGGGCGCGGCCGTCCGCGGCCGAGCTGAAGGCCCTGCTGGCCGACCTGCCGCTCAGCGGCGCGGTGCCCGGTCACGGCAGTTCCCCGGTCCACGGTGGAGGCACGTCGTCCGGGCCGTACGCCCTCGGCCGGTCCGCCCGGCCCGCGCCCCGCCCGCCGGTGGAGGACCCGCACCCGACCGTGCCGACCGACGGGCGGCGCCGACGCCGCTGGTTTCTCGGCGGCGCCGGTGTGGTCGCGCTCGCCGCCGCGGCCGGTGCCGGTGCCTGGCTGGCCGCCGGGGCGACCGCGCCGCTGCCGCCGCCGACCACCGACGTCGCGTCCCACCTGCGGCCGGCCTGTGCGCAGGTGGCCGAGCTGCCCGCCGGGGCGCGGTGCGGCGACGAGTTGGAGTGCTTCGGGCCGATGGAGGTGCGTGGTGCGCGGGCCCGGGCGGCGCGGGTGCCGTGTGCCGGCGAGCACACGTGGGAGAGCT
Organism: Micromonospora sp. WMMC415; assembly: GCF_009707425.1. GTDB lineage: Bacteria > Actinomycetota > Actinomycetes > Mycobacteriales > Micromonosporaceae > Micromonospora. The sequence continues at coordinate 1,207,413 of NZ_CP046104.1, forward strand.
ACGTCGAGGGCGTGCTGCCCGACACGCTGCTCGGTGCCGGCTACGACGAGGTCAGCAGCGACCCCGCCGTACGGCGTGTCTGCAACGCGACGACCTTCCGGTTGACCAGCGGCATGACGTACACCGACGGGTGGAACCTGGAGGTGCTCCCGCCGGACGCCGCCGACCGGACCTACCGCTGCCTGGCCGGGCGCGGCCTGGACGCGCTCGCGTCACCGACCTTCGTCAGCTGACGGCCCCCGGTAGCGGTCGCGCATCGCGCGCACCGCCTCCCGGTTGCCGAGGGTTTCCAGCGTGTCGGCGTCGACGGCGTGCAGGGCGTCGGCCGTCGGGGGCGACACGGGGATGGCGGGCGGCTCACGGCCGTCCCGGGCGGCCGCCACGGCCACGCCGCAGACCGCCGTCGACAGGACGCAGAGCAGCGCCAGGACGACCGCGAGGAGATCCTGGCGGCGCAGCGCGAGCAGCGTCACGAGCAGAGCGACCGCCGCCACTCCTGCGACGAGCGCCACCAGCCGTGCGTCGGGCCTGCGTTCCGTCACCCGTCCAGCATGTCGGCCGGGAGCCTGCTGTCAACCACCCGTCCGGAGTGGAAGCGCCCATCAGGGACGGGGTCTGCCGGTACCGGAGTGTGGGTGGCATCGACACGGGGCGTGGCTCCCACCCATCCTTGTAACATTCGCGACAGTGGACAAAGGACATCGACACGTGCCGTCCCGGCGTCGGGTCGGAGCGTTCCCGAACAGCGGTTACGCCGGCAATTCGCCAACTGTCGAGAATGAATCGATCCGCTGTGAGATGGGTCACCGGAATCCCGGGCTGTGCGGTAGTCGTTGATCTCGCTACGGTTCCCCTGCCGAACGCGGCGCAGCAATTACGGGGGCGACAGACGTGGACTCATGCCTATCCGCAACGAGCAATGCGTTTATTCTTCTCCTCCGTTCCGCGGCCGGTAAACCATGTCCGTTCAGGAGAGGGAAGACATGTCAGGGAAGAATGGTCGGCGGCGGATCATCGCCGTCGTCGCGGCGGGCGCGTTCCTCGTCCCGCCGCTGTCACCGGGCGCCGCGTACGCCGACGAGGGGCGACCGGTCGACGTGACGACCGAGGAGGTGGTCCTCGCCGAGGCGGCCGAGATCGAGGCGGGCACCGTGCCGGGCAACGGCTGGATCTTCGAGGACGAGCCGGCGCGACCCGGGTTCGGCTGCCCCGAGGCGGGGACGCACTACCGGGTCTTCAACCGGAAAGGCATCCACATCCCGGTTGGTATGACCTTCAAGAACGGCCCCGGCGGCACCACCAAGGCGGCGATCCAGACCGGCCTGGAAGCCACCGTCAAGGTGTCGGCCTCCGCGAGCTTCTCCGCCGGAGCGCTGGTGGCCAAGGCTGAGACCACCTTCGGAATCGAAGCGTCTGTGACCTCGAAGATTCAGCACACCTGGGAATACAGCCGCAACATCGACCCGAAGAAGTACGGAAATCTGCGATTCGGGAACTGGGGTTGGCGCATGGGCGCCGAAAAGTACACCGTGGACAGCCGTTGTAAGGTCAAGAACAAGAAGAGCGCGACGGTGACGGCCATGCCCAGCGCTTCCACGTGGGGATACCGCTACTGGGAGACCTCTTCCTAGTTTCATTCAGCGGGTGGTCCCGGCCGATGCCCGAACGGCCGGGACCGCCGCCCATTCCAGGAGTAGTGATGGAGACGAGACAGAGTCACCTCCGGCGGCTCGTGGTCGCCAGCGCCGTGCTCGCCATGGTGGTCATCCCGTCCGCGGGCTGCACCGGAGAGCCGGAGCCTCCGAAACGCGTCGACGCCGACCCGTCCCCCTCCGCGCGACCCTCCGTCCCCACTGCGGACCCAGCGATGGAACGCTACGTGCAGGCGGCCAACGCGGCCAACGCGGAGGTGGAGGGCACGCTGATCGCCGCCGGCGCCCGGCCCACGGTGGTCGATCAGGGTGAAGGCCCAATGACCATGGTGATCCGTGACGAGGGTGCCGAGGAGTGGAAGGCCGGTGACTACCGGCTCGTCGTGAACTGCGCCGGATCGGGCACGCTCTACGCGTACTTCCGGCTGGGGGACCGCTCGGACATCCAGGAGATGCTGCCGTGCGGAACCACCGTCACCACCGGGGCGATCGGGCTGCGGCTCCGGTCCGCCGTCACCGGCTCGGCGGTGTTGATCATCCCGGCGGGCGACGTTCGGGCCGCCGTCTCCTACCAGATCCAGCGGGTGTGACGGGCTGTCCTCAGCTGGACATTGCCGGCCGGCTCGGATGCGGCGGCTGCTCGACGGGGGCGGCTACGATGCGTGTCACCCAGGCTCCGCCGCGTAGCGAGGTCGACCATGCGTGTTCACCGCACAGGATCCCTGATTCGTTCGGTCGCCACCACCGTGGCCGTCGCTCTGACGCTGCTGCTCGCTGCGGCGGCTGGCTGCGACAGCCAGCGGGAGCCGGAGCTGCCCTCGGTGCAGGAGAAGCTCCGCGAGTCGCACATCTGGGGCCAGCCCGTCCTGCGGATCGGGGTGGCGGACGACGAGCCGCTGATGGGCGAGGTCCGCAACGGGGCGCACATCGGCTTCGACGTCGAGATCGCCCGCTACATCGCCGCCTCCCTCGGGTACGAAGGGGAGCAGCGGGTCGAGTTCGTGAACGTGTCCACCGAGGACCGCATCCCCGCCCTCCAGGGCGGCGTCGTCGACTTCGTGGTCTCCAGCTTCTCCATCACCGACGAGCGCAAGAAGCTGGTCAGCTTCGCCGGGCCGTACTTCGTCACCACCCAGGAGGTGCTGGTCCCGACCCGGCACAAGGACGCCATCCGCACCATCGAGGACCTGCGGAACCCGAAGTACAAGATCTGCACGAGCGGCGGCTCCACCACCGAGGCGGAGCTGGAGAAACACCAGGTCCCCACGGTCGTGGTCAAGGACGTCTGGGACTGCGTCGAGGGCATCCGCGCCGGCAAGTACGACGCCGTCAGCTCCGACGAGACGATCCTCGCCGGCTTCCTGGCCCGCCACCCGACCGAGTTCGAGATCGTCGACATGCCGTTCGGTACCAGCGAACTGCTCGGCGTCGGCGTACCGATCGGCGACCCGGCGCTGCGCGACCTGGTCGCGTACTTCCTCGACAAGAGCTACCAGCAGGGGCGCAACGGGCAGACCAGCCCGTGGCAGACCGCGTACAACCGGACGCTCGGGCCGTGGCTGCGCGCCGAGAAGCGGCAACCGCAGCCGCTCGACGTACCGAAGCTGGTCGACTTCGACGACAAGGCGCCACGGCGATGAGCACGGCGGAGGCCGGGGATCCGGGCGGTCCGACGCCGCCCGCCTCGCCTTCACCTGCACCAGCACCGGAGACATCGTCCTCGCCGGTGCCGGTGCCGGTGCCGGCGGCGGCGACCGGTGATCCTGGCGGACCGATCCCGCCTCTGCCGCGGACACCCGCGCCAGCGGCGGAGACATCGTCCGCGCCAGCGCCGGCGGCGTCTCCCGCCCGGGCGCGGCCGGCATCGCTCGTCGCGGGGGTCGAGCCTCCTCCGGTCGAGACCCGCGCGACGCCGGTGGGCGGTTGGGACCAGGTGGAGCGGCGGGCGCGGGCCAGCCAGTCGTTCTGGACGGCCGTGGTCGGCGTGCCGGCGATCTTCTCGGTGCTCCGACTCGGCGTCGAGGCGGGCGGCGAGTTGCAGACCACGCTGCTGCTGGTGGCCAACGTCGGGCCGATCAACCTGCTGGCCGGGTTCCTCACCACGGCAGCGCGCCTGCTCGCCACCGCGCTCGTCGCGGTCTTCGCGCTCGGCGCGGTTCTCGCCGCCAGCACGGAAGGTACCGCGCGTCGACCCCTCTTCGCCCGCTGGGTCGAGGTCACGCCGACCTGGTTCGTGGCGGCGAGCTTCCTGATGGCCCTGGTCACGTGGCCATTGCTGTACCTGCCGCTGCTGGTGCCCGCGGCCTTCGCGGCGTTCCAGGTGCGGCCCGAACGCCTGCACGAGCAACCCGTGGCCCGGGTCCTCGTCATCGCGGCCGTGTTCGGCGGCTACCTCTTCCTGCTGGTGCCGACGCTGCGGGACGCCTGGCGGCAGGAAGAATGGCTGGCGATCGTGCTGCTGGTCGTACCGCCACTGCTGGCGCTCTTCATCGCCGGGCCGCTGCCCGGCGTGGTGATCCGGCCGCTCGCCTCGCTCACCCAGCTCGCCGTGCTGGCCATGCTGGTGTGGGTGGCGCTACCGGTGATCAGTACGCCGGTGCTGCCGCTCACCGTGACCACCGTGGGGGACACCGCCGGGGCCGCTGCTGGGGTTTCCGAGGACATCCGGGGGCACGTGGTGACCACCGATGATGTCAACATGGTGATCCTCCAGGAGCGCGGCGGGGTGCGCTACGTGCCGGTGGGACAGGTACGCGGGCAGGTGCTCTGCCCGTCGGAGGAGGAACTGCCCCGCCACCGGCTGCGGATCCACGACTTCCACGTCGAGGACTCGCTGCTGGAAGGGCTGGGCCGGCGGGTCCGCCCGGTGCACCGGGTGGACGCTGCGTGCCGTTGAGTCCTGCCATTTGTACGTAGATCGTGCGACGGGCGACGGCGTCGCCCTTGGCGTTGAGCTGGTAGCCGTCAAGCCAGACCCAGCCGTCGTACGTGACCCAGTCGAGCACTCGGATCAGGCGGAACCTGATCGGGGTCACGAACTGGACGCTGGCTGCTCGGCCGATGTGGAGCAGGGTGCCGGCGCGCAGGTCGGTCATGGCAGCCAGCCGAGGAAGCGGCGGTGGAGTTGGCCCGCCGGTGCCCAGGCCATGTCCTGGGTGGCTGCCACGAGGCAGGAGCCCAGGTAGAGGGCGAGGGACACGGGGGCGTCCTCGTACTCGGCTTTGAGCTCGTTGCGGCGGGTGCGACAGGGCCAGGGGGCGCCACAGCCGCCGCACGTCCAGATGGGCAGGACCGGGCCGTGTGTTGTCATCGGCTCTCACCCGGCCAGTGCCCTCGGTTGATCGGCACTCGGTGTCTTGCGTGGCAGGGCAGGTTCCTTCCGCATCGGCAGACCCGCTGACACTTCTGCCATGACCACACGGGACGGTGCCGGCGGGCCAGCGTCAGGGCGACCGCGGTCACGTACTGGTCGTAGGTGACGTGCCTGCTCATCCGGCCCTCCTCGCTTGGGGGCATGGCGGCCGGGCCACGCACGGTCATCCGACCACCACACCCAGCGAGCACCGTCTCACGCATCTCGAGCATCCGCAATATGCGGATCCGAAATGTGCGGTCCGCGTGTCTGCGAAAGGAAGTAAGGTCTTCCGCATGGCAAGATGACGACGTGCCTCAACGTCAGAGCCCTACGGTCCGACGTCGACGACTGGCGCTCACGCTTCGACAGCTACGCGAGCGAGCCGGTATTACCTCAGCCGACGCGGCCCGACGGGTGGACCACGATGCGAGCTGGCTCAGCCGGATCGAGACGGCGGAAGTCCGTCCACATCCGAACGATGTGCGGGCGCTCCTGACGTTGTACGGCGTTGAAGGCGACCAGGCCGAGGCTGTCATCGCCGTCGCTCGGCAGGCGAAGCAGCGTGGATGGTGGCAGCGGTACAGCGACGTCCTGCCCGACTGGTTCGCCGCGTACGTGGGGATGGAGTCCGAGGCGTCCGTCATCCGCACATATGAGTGCCAGATGGTGCCCGGCCTGTTGCAGACCGAGGAGTACGCCCGAGCCGCGTTCCAGGGCGCGCCGGTCCCGATGCGTGACGACGAGGTGGAACGGCAGGTCGCGCTACGGATGGAGCGTCAGGCCATCCTCACAAGCGATGACCCGCCGATGCTGCGTGTGGTCATTGACGAGGGAGCAGCCCGCCGAATGGTCGGGGGTCCGGAGGTGCTGCACCGGCAGCTCAACCACCTGGTCGAGCAGTCGGGCCGGAGCAACATTCAGATCCAATTACTCCCCTACTCCGCCGGCGTCGGCTTCGACGGCAGCTTCGTGATCCTGGACTTCCCGCCCATGCCGGACCCGTACCCGGACGCCGCCGAGGAGCGGATGGTGTACGTCGACACGCTGACGGGTGCGCTGTACCTGGACCGGCCGTCCGAGATCGCCGCGTACGCGGCGGCACATGAGCAGCTTCAAGCCCTCGCACTGGCACCCAAGCCAACGCGAGATACGCTTCGTGCGATCGCTGCCGACTTGATCACCTAGGAGGGCACGGCATGGACCTGCCTCGCTCTGCCTGGCGCAAGAGCACCAGGTCCGGCTCAAGCGGCAACTGCGTGGAGGTCGCCAGGCGACCCTGGACCGTCATGGTCCGCGACAGCAAGGATCGGCAAGGGCCGCTGCTGTCCTTCACCCCTGGTGATTGGAGCGGCTTCATGGGGGCCCTCAAGACTGGGCAGTTCGAGGCCTGAGCAGCGGTGTACCGATTCGGCTACCTCCTCACCGCCAGTCCCGCCTGACCCCTCCAACAGGGCCGGATGCCGCTGTTCGGTCACTCTCATATCCACCAGCACCCGGCGGAGTGTCACCCATCGAGTGAAGCCACCGTGTAACGCATTAACCGGAGCCGGACACTGGCTGCCGCGAAACCGGCTGCCGGCGATGTCGCCAATTCCGAGGATGTAGACCAGGTCGTGTGCCTCGGCGGCGTGTCGCAACACCACGGGCACGTCATCGCTGAGGATCCCCCACGTCACTCGTCCCAATCTAGAGGCTGAGCGCGCAACGCCGGTGCGTGCCCGATCCGTGCCCGACACAAGGGTCAGCAAGGGCGAGCACGGGGTTCCAGGCAGCCCTGGTGCGAACGTCAAGCACCTCTCGACCGGTCGCTACGGCGACTCCCCAAGCAGACCAATCCGATTCCCAAGCTGTTTGGCGCACTACCGCCGTGGGCATCGACGGAAACACGCTCATCGCTGCTCTCTCGGCAATCGCAGGCGCAGCCAGTGCCGTAGGTGCCATCGGTGCTTGGCTGGCGGCTAGATCAGCGAAGGACGCCGCGCACTGCGGTCTACTGCGGTGCCTTGGCGGGGCCGGCCGTGCCTTGGGCTGCCAGTTGCTCGCGTTCTTCGGGTGTCATCTCTTCGTAGCGGGCCCAGAACGCTTCAAAGGGTTTGGTCAGCTCGGCGGCGTAGGTGTCGGTTGCGACGGCGTCGCGGAGGCTGATGTCGCCGTTGAGGACTCCTGTGGCCATCTCTCGTAGCACGTCGTTGGGTCCGTTGGCGAGGCGGGTGAGGGCGTCGCGGAGGGCTTGGCTGCGATGGTGGTCGCCGGCGGCGATGTCGTCGAGGTCGCTCATGGCTAGGCGGGTAGTCCGGCGAGGGGGTGGTCGTATCGGCCGCTGTTCGGTAGCGAGGGTAGTGCGACGGCGTCGAGGTTGCTGAGTTCGCGCACGAGCAGGGCGCCGAAGGTGTTGACGACGGCGGAGAGCTTCTGGCAGAGGTTGGTGGCGGCGCCCCAGAGGTGGAGCATATAGGCGACCTCGGCGGCGGCCAGCCCGTAGCCGACGACGGCGCCAGCGCCGGTGGAGGCGGTGGCGGTTCCGGCAGCGATGCTGACGCCGGCGATGATGGCGGAATCGAGCAGGGCTTTGATGGTGCCGCCCAAGGCTTCGCCGGTGGCCCACACGGCGTCGGCCATCTCTCGGTATCCCTGGCTGATGGCGGCCAGGGGGCCGCGCAGGTCGGAGACGGCGTTGGCAGTGGTGGTGAAGTAGCGGAACGCGGATTCGCCGGCAGTGCCCTGCCAGTGGCCGCGGAGGGTGGTGGCCCCGGACTGGACGTTGTATGCCACGTCGTGCAGCGCGCCGCCCATGTTGCCGATGACGGGTGCCATGACGGCGAGGGCCTCCCAGTCACCGAAGACGCGTTTCTGGATCTCGCCGATGGGGTCGAATCCGAACACGATGTTGAAGGCGGTGGCGGCCCACGCCGATGGGCTGAGGTAGTCCATGAACGCCAGCGAGTTCGCGGGGTTGTCCGGCTCGCCGGGCGGCTTCAGGGACCACGTGACGTCGCGCGGGTCGGCGAAGTTGGCCGGGGTGCAGGGATTGGCGGAGATTTCCAGTTCAAGCCGGGTGATGCACCGGTCGGCCGCCGACGGGAGAGTGCGGTCGAGGGACGCGGCAGCGGTCAGGTCGGTGGTGCGGTAGTAGGTGGCAGCGGCGGTGAGTTCTGGGGCGGAGGCTTGCAGTAGGCCGGCCAGGCGTTTGAGCGTGGTGTCGATGACGTTGACAGCATGTTCGTGGCTCGCCTTGGCGACGTTGTACACCTCTCCGCCGGTGCCAGCCTCGGCGTACCGGTGGAAGTAGCCACGGATCTCGCCGACGTCTTCGGCCGCCCGGTCGACCTGCCGCGCGAAGCCTGCCAGCGCCGCAGGTTCCACGACGAGGGTCACTGCGCCGCCTGGGACGCGATGACGGTGCCAGCCAAGCCGACCACGGCGAGCACAACGGCGCCGATGAGCAGGTACCGAGCGAAAGGCTGCCGCCGTACGAGGTAAGTGCTCACGCCGAGCACCCCGCCGACGATGGACACCGACATGGGCACGAGTGCAGCGGGCTCGGCATCGCCGGTCAGGATCAGCCAGCCTGATACCACCCCGAAGAAGATCGCGACGTTCGCGATCGAGGTCCGAAGGTTGCGGAAGGCCGAGTGTTGCAGGACGCCCACCGCTTTTCGGTACTCCTCAACCGCCTGCGTCCGCTCTTCCTCGGACACCGGCCGCCGCTTCAACCTGCCGCCACCCCGCGCCTTGCGACTCATGCCGGCGAAGATACCAACGACGGTCATGAGATCGCTGCCCTGCGTGATGTTCGATCGCTGACAGCAACGGCGTCGGACAGCACGGGCCAAAGCCGCTACGACTGCACTATGCCCCGGGCCAGCAACGGGCGCAGACGCCAGCGACAGCCCGCACAGGGCTTCTCAGCGAGACATCCGGCAGCCAGGCAGCAAGGAGGCAGCGGAAGCCTCGATGCGGGGCCGTCCAAGACATCAACCGACGATGCCCGGCACCTGCTCATCGACGCGGGTCGCCACCGGCTGGCATCAGCCGACAGCTTGTGACCGGCTCCCCCCGGCGGCGGTCGCCCTTAGCGGGCAGGGAGTCCGACAGCGTCGGTGACCTGACATCAGTCGTTGACATCAGCGGTGGCGGCCGAGGCCGGACGAGTGCGGATGGGTGTCGCCTCGGAGCCGGACCCGGTGGACGTCACCGGACGCTGCGACCTTTGCCGAAAGCGCCTTGTAAGCGAGGTGTCACCGACGGACCCGGGGCTGGACCGCCCTCAGCGCGAGCTCCCGGCCGATGCACTGGCTTCGCGATGTCAGCTACGGAAACCGCAGTTGCGACGGGAATGCACCGGAGCGGCTCAGCTACCTGTCCAGTAGCAGTCAGACGACTACACGCTACGAGTCCTGTTTCGATCCTGTCTGTATGGACCCGGCTGAAGCTTGCGCAAGTCAACGGCGCAGGGTGACGAAGAGCCGGAGGTGGCGCGGCGAGCGGGCTCGACGTACATGATCTTTGACCCGGAGAAGTGGGAGTCCTGGTCGACCGGCGAAAACTATGCGATCACCAGGGCAGACAGCGTCCGACTCTTCGTCGGAGAGATCACCTCGAAGGAGGTGGTTCAGCCCGCCGCCACCTCGGAGAATCCCTAATCCCGGTCATCACCAAAAGATCAACTCAAGGAGCAATTCGTGAAACTTCGGACCGCTGCGCTGGTCGCGCTCTCGGTTCTGTTCCTCGGCGCGTGCGCGGAGCCCGACAAGGTGGAGCAGGGATCCGCCGACGGAGCAAGCGGCGCGCCGGCGGCCGGCGACGCCAAGCCCGGGGGGTCCCTGCTGGCGACCGGCTTCGGTCAGCGCGACATCTACGTGGCCCTGGTCGCCATGGTGGAGAACACCTCTGACAAGGTCGGGCAGACGGTGACCGTCCAGTTCAACATCAAGGATGCGGCCGGGGAGCTGCTCAAGAGCGAGTCTCAGGTGGAGACCTTCTCGCGCCCCGGACAGACGATGCCGCTCACCACGCAGGCGGAGCTGCCCGCGGGCAAGAAGGCCGCGAAGGTCGAGGCGACGCTGCTGGTGGAGGATGAGGGCACCTTCTCCGCCGAGCCGTTCCCGGAGATCAAGACCGGTCCGGTGACGGTGACTAAGTCCGAGTATGGGACCGACGAGTTCGACGCCAAGTTCGAGGTGACCAACCCGAAGGCCGAACCGCTCAAGGACCCGAGGGTGGCCGTGGTCTGCTATGACGCCTCGAAGACGAAGATCATCGGCGGGGGGTCCACCTATCCGGACCTGATCCCGCCGTCCGGCAAGGCCTCTGTCGAGGTGTCCACCATCACGACAGGCAAGCCGGCATCCTGCGTCGCGTACGTGAGCCCAGGCATCTAGTCGCCAAGCGATAACGGACCCGCCAACCCGCGCTGCGAACGGGGAGGCGGGTCCGTTGGCGTCGGAAGGGCCGCGGTTGTTCAGGCGCTGTCGTTCGTTCGGCATGGTCGACCACGCAGAGGCCGGCAACCGCAGAACCGACCAAAGCAGGTCGCCGTGAGCTACGGAGTTGAGGCGGACAGCCGCTGCCAACCGTCAGGGCAGGGGACCTGGCAAGACCCGACTGTTGATTTCGCGGGCGACGTCAGCAGGGCCCCGCGCAAGCGGGGCCCTGCTCTCCTGGGCGTTTTTACCGGTTCCCGGACTCGGGCACGCGTTCAGGGTCGACGCCGGCCCGGCGGAACAGCTCCCGCAGGCGCTGCTTGACGTCGACCGTGGCGTCCAAGGACCTCAGTACGGCCGTGGACGCGCGGTCCATGAGCTGGTCGAGTTCGTGCTCCTTGTCATGGTCCATGGGTTGCCTCCTTCCGGGTCGACTCGGGGTCCAGCATGCGGAGGACCTTCTGACGGGCGTGCCGCAAATTCGACCGCACGGTGTCGCGCTGCTGTCCGGTGATCTCGGAAATCTCGGTGTGCCCGTAGCCGTCGCAGTGCAGCACGAAAACCACGCGCTGGGCCTCCGGCAGCGCCCGCAGCATGCTCATGACCTCCGGCCGGTCCTCGTTGGCATCGAAAGACTCCACCGCGGTGTCCTGCGCCACGTGCCTCGCCGCAGTGACCTCCCGCTCGGCTACCTGCCAGCCGCGGTGCAGGATGCGGAGGGCGACCGTGCGGGTGAAGGACTTCGGGGACTTGATGGTCGGCCAGTTCATGAGCGCGACGTGCATCGCCTCCTGGGTGACGTCCTCGGCCTCGTGCCGGGACGCCCCCCAGCGGATCAGCAGTCCGACCAGGGGCTTGTAGTCGCCCTCGTAGTACGTGGCGAACTCTGCCAACTGCCCCTGGGCGAGCTGGATCTCGGTCTGTGACGGCATGTCTCATTCCTCCGTTCTCTCTGGACAAACCAGAGCCTTTGCTCTGCTTTGCGCATATAAATCACCCTTCCTGCGTGCATATGCGTCCCGGACTTTCCGGTTCGCTGCGCGCCAGGTAGCGCGCACATCGGTCGTCGTGCGTGACGACGGCCAATGTCCAACTACCTGGCCTTCGTTAGTTGAGTACCGGGCGGGGGCTCAGCGTGCAACGGCTCGGCAAGAAACTTGAAGGCCCCGGGGGATCACCGGGCTCGGCGCGCCAAGCACGCGAGGACCATGACGACCGCCAACACGGCGGCGACGGCAGTGACGGCCAGCGAGTTCGACACCGCGTACGCGGACGGCACCCCGATCAGCGCCCCGTTCATCACCACCAGGAGCTTGCCGGTATCGTCGCGGCCCTCGGGCCGTGGCTCGGTCGGCTCGTCCCCCGTATCGCCAATGACGAGTTCCGTGGAGCCGTTCACCGTCTCGGGCACCTGATTCTCCAACCTGCCACCCCCTCGGGAGGCTCATGAGTGAGGTGCGTGGAGAGGGGCGCGTCGTGCAACCGTCAGGCGTCCGATCACGCATCGTGACTCGACAGTCGCGCTGTTCGTTGGGGCGGGTGGTCTCAACTGTGGTCTCATTCGCTGCCGTACACGGTCGTCCATGACGGTCCGACGGGCAGCCGAACTGCTGGACATGTGCGCTGTCGAACCGGTCCGAACGTGTGGTCGCAGACCTCGAAAGCGTGTGAGCGCAGCGCGGCGAGGCAGCGAGACGACCACCAGCGCCGCCGATAGACGACACAAGACAGCAGAGGCGGCCTCGCTATGCCGCGCAGGAGGGCATTGATCGACAACGATCGGTGTCCCGTATCGGCGTTCGGGATGAAGAGATCAAGCTCCGCCCGCTAATGAACCGTGCGGAGCTGGACCCAGAGACCCGGCTGAGGGCTCTCTCAGTACGACTTGTCCTGGCCGAGGACGTGTTGGGCGACGAAGTTGAGGATCATCTCCCGGCTGACCGGGGCGATCCGCCCCGCCCGTACCGCCCCGAGCAGCGTCGCCACCCCGTACTCCGTGGTCATGCCGGCCCCGCCGAGCGCCTGCACGGCCGTGTCCACGGCCAGAGCCGCCGCCTCCCCGGCCGCGTACTTCGCCATGTTGCCGGCGACGCCGGCCTCCAGGTCGCGGCCGGCGTCGTACAGCACCGCCGCCTTCTGGATCATCAGGCGGGCCAGCTCCACCTGCACGGCCGCGTGCGCCAACGGGTGCGACACGCCCTGGTGCGAGCCGATCGTCCGCCCATTCCACACCGCCCGCGTCGCCGTGTACTCCGACGCGCGCTCGATCGCGTACCGGCCGGTGCCGGCGCCCATCGCGGCGACCGTGATCCGTTCCGGGTTGAGCCCGGAGAACAGCGCCGGCAGGCCGGCCTCCACCGACTCGCCGACCAGGGCGTCGCCGGGCAGGCGGACGTCGTCCAGGTAGAGCAGGAACTGGTTCTCCGGGGACAGGATCTCCATGTCCAGCTTGGACCAGGTCAGCCCGGCCGCGTCGGTCGGCACGATGAACAGCGCCGGCTTCAGCTTCTGCGGAGCCGCGTCCGCTGAGCCGGCGCTGCCGTCTCCGACGGCGACGCGGGCGACGACCAGCACGTGTCCGGCGTCGTCGACCCCGGAGATGTAGCACTTGCGGCCGGAGAGCACCCAGTCGTCGCCGTCGCGGCGGGCGACCGTGCCGAGGCGGTGGAAGTTCGAGCCGGCCTCCGGTTCGGTGATCGCGAAGACGATCTTCTGGGAGCCGTCCGCCAAGCCGGGCAGGTGGCGCTTGCGCTGCTCGTCGGTGCCGTGCCGGTTGATGACCGTGGCGGCGATGGCGGGGGAGACCACGAGGAGCAGCAGCGGGCAGCCGGCCGCGGCCAGCTCCTCGCAGACGATGGCCAGCTCGGTGATGCCGCCGCCCCCGCCGCCGTACTCGGTCGGGATGTTCACGCCCAGGTAGCCCAGCCGGCCGGCCTCGTTCCACAGCTCGGTGGTGTGCTCGCCGGCCTTGGCCTTCTCGACGAAGTACCGGTGGCCGTACCGCTTGCCCAGCGCCCGCACGGCGTCGCGGAGCTGATCCTGCTCGGGGGTGAGGTCGAAGTTCATGACTGAGCCTCCTCAAGGGGGTTGACCACGGCCAGCACGGCTCCGGTGTCGACCTGGCCGCCGGCGGGGACCGGCAGTTCGGCGACCACGCCGTCGGTGGGGGCGAGCACGGGGTGTTCCAGCTTCATCGCTTCCAGGGTCAGCAGCAGGTCACCGGCGGCGACCCGCTGGCCGACCTCGACGTGCACGCGGGTCACCGCACCGGGCAGCGGCGCGAGCAGCGACCCGGCGGCCAGCTCCGCGGTGGGCAGGGGGAAGCGCGGCAGCTCGGCCAGGCTCGCCGCCCCGTCCGGGCCGTCCACGAAGACCTCCGACCCCTGACGGTGTACGCGGTACGCCCGCCGCACCCCGTCCACGTCGAGCACGACGCGCTCCGGGGCGGCCTCGACCAGGGACACGGTGGCGTTGGCGTCGCTCGACGGGTTCGTGGACCAGTCGGCGAGCGCTCCCCTGCGGTCCAGCCGGTAGCGGACTTCGATTTCCCTCCCGTCCGGGCCGGTGAAGCGGGTGACCTGCGGGAAGGCGGGGACGTTGCGCCAGCCGGACGGCAGCCCGGCCAGCACCGACGCCGAGGCCCGGCGACCGGCCGCCGAGGCGAGGGCCGCCGCCAGCGCGACCAGGGGGACCTCGTCGGCGGGCAGCAGGGGCTCGAAGACCTCGGGGTGCCGGTCCAGGAAGCCGGTGTCGACGTCGACGGCGGCGAACTCCGGGCTGCGCAGGACCCGGACCAGCAGGTCCCGGTTGGTGGCCACGCCGTGCAACTCGGCCCGGGCGAGGGCGCCGGCCAGGACGCGGGCCGCCTCGGCGCGGGTGGGCGCCCAGGCGATCACCTTGGCGAGCATCGAGTCGTAGTGGACGCTCACCGCCGAGCCGTCGACCACGCCGGAGTCCAGCCGCAAGCCCGGCCCGGCCAGCGGCCCGAACTCAGCGGCCACGCCGGGCAGGGCGAACCGGTGCAGGGTTCCGGTTGCCGGCCGGTAGCCCTGGGCGGGGTCCTCGGCGCAAAGGCGTACCTCGATCGCATGGCCGGCCGGCGGCGGGGTCGCGGACAGTGGCAGCGGCTCGCCCTCGGCGACGAGCAGTTGCAGCCGGACCAGGTCCAGGCCGGTGGTGAGTTCGGTGACCGGGTGCTCGACCTGGAGGCGGGTGTTCATCTCCAGGAAGAAGATGTCCCCGTCGGGCGCGAGCAGGAACTCGACCGTGCCGGCGCCGACGTAGTCGACCGCCCGGCCGGCGGCCACCGCCGCCTGGTGCAGCCGCTCCCGCACCTGCGGCGGGAGCACGCCCGGTGCCTCCTCGACGATCTTCTGGTGGCGGCGCTGGATCGAGCACTCGCGGACGCCGAGGGCGGCCACCGTCCCGTACACGTCGCCGAAGATCTGCACCTCGACGTGGCGGCCGCGTTCGACGTACCGCTCGATGAAGACCGTGCCGTCGCCGAACGCCGCGGCCGCCTCGCGGCGCGCGCTGGCGACGGCCTCGGCGAGCCCGGCGGCGTCGCGGACCACGCGCATGCCGCGCCCGCCGCCCCCGGCGGACGCCTTCACCAGCACCGGGAAGGCGGTGACCTGGTCGGCGTCGGTCCAGGTGGGCAGCATGGGTACGCCGGCCTCGGCGAGCAGCGCCTTCGCGGCCATCTTGTCGCCCATCGCGGCGATCGCCTTGGCGGGCGGCCCGACCCAGGTGAGGCCGGCGTCGGTGACGGCCGTGGCGAACTCGGCGTTCTCGGCGAGGAAGCCGTAGCCCGGGTGGACGGCGTCCGCGCCCGCCTTGCGGGCCGCGTCGAGGATGAGGTCGATCCGGAGGTACGTCTCGGCGGGCGTGTTCCCGGGCAGGCGGACGGCCTGGTCGGCCTCGGCGACGAAGGGCGCGTCGGCGTCGGCGTCGGAGTGCACGGCGACCGTCTGCACGCCGAGCGCGCGGCAGGTGGCGAAGATCCGGCGGGCGATCTCGCCCCGGTTGGCTACGAGCAACTTCTGGATCATGAAGGCTGAGCCTGCCTTTCGTTCGCGACTGCGGGACTCCGCTCCGCTGCGTTCCTCGCGCTCACGGGGTCACATCCGGAAGACGCCGAAGCCGTCGGCGCCCTTCACCGGTCCGTTGTGGATCGCCGACAGGCAGAGCCCGAGGACGGTACGGGTGTCCCGGGGGTCGATCACGCCGTCGTCGTAGAGCCGGCCGGAGAGGAAGAGCGCCCCGGACTGGGACTCGATCTGCTGCTCGACCATCATCCGCATCGCGGCGTCGGACTCCTCGTCGTACTCCCGGCCCTTCGCGGCGGCGGCCTGCCGCGCCACGATGGACAGCACGCCCGCGAGCTGCGCCGGGCCCATCACCGCCGACTTGGCGTTCGGCCAGGTGAACAGGAACCGGGGCTCGTACGCCCGGCCGCACATGCCGTAGTTGCCGGCGCCGTAGGAGGCGCCGAGGTTGACCGTCAGGTGCGGCACCGTCGAGTTCGACACCGCGTTGATCATCAGGGCGCCGTGCTTGATGATGCCGCGCTGCTCGTACTCGGTGCCGACCATGTAGCCGGTGGTGTTCTGCAGGAAGATCAGCGGCGTGTCGGCGGCGTTGGCGAGCTGGATGAACTGGGCCGCCTTCTGCGCCTCCGCGCTGAACAGGACGCCCCGGGCGTTGGCGAGAACGCCGACCGGGTACCCGTGCAGCTCGCCCCAGCCGGTGACCAGCGCGGTGCCGTAGCTCGGCTTGAACTCGTCGAACTCGCTGCCGTCCAACACCCTGGCAAGGACTTCGCGGGGGTCGAACGGCACCTTGAGGTCGGCGCTGGCGATGCCGAGCAGGTCCTCCGGGTCGTACTTCGGCGGTTGCGGGCGGCTCGTGCGGGACGGTGGGCCGTGCTTGCGCCAGTTGAGCCGGCGTACGCACTGCCGGGCCAGCCGGATGCCGTCCCGCTCGTCCTCGGCGAGGTAGTCGGCCAGGCCGGACGTCGAGGCGTGCATCGCCGCGCCGCCGAGCGACTCGTCGTCGGCGTCCTCGCCGGTCGCCATCTTCACCAGCGGCGGCCCGGCCAGGTAGACCTGCGACCGGTCCCGGATCATGATCACGTGGTCGGACATGCCCGGCACGTACGCGCCCCCGGCGGTGGCGTTGCCGAAGACCACGCTGACCGTGGGGATCTTCGCCGCGGAGAGCCGGGTCAGGTCGCGGAACACCCGCCCGCCGGGGATGAAGATCTCCGCCTGGGTGGGCAGGTCCGCGCCGGCCGACTCGACCAGGTTGACCATCGGCAGGCGGTTGGCCAGGGCGATCTCGCCGGCCCGCCGGGTCTTCGCGAGGGACCAGGGGTTGACGGCGCCGCCGCGTACCGTCGGGTCGTTGGCGATGATCAGGCACTCGACACCCTCGACCACGCCGATGCCGGTCACCACGCTGGCACCGACCGGGAAGTCCGTGCCGTACGCGGCCACCGGTGACAGCTCCAGGAACGGGCTGTCCTGGTCGAGCAGCAGCTCGATGCGTTCCCGGGGGAGCAGCTTGCCGCGCTTGTGGTGGCGGGCCACGTACTTCTCGCCGCCGCCGGCCCGGGCCCGATCGAGCGCGGTGTCCAGCTCGGCGAGGCGTTCCAGCAGGGCTTCCCGGTTGGCCAGGACCGCCGGGGAGGCGGGGTCGATCGCGGTGTCGAGTGTGGTCACAGGCCCATGCCCTTCGCGATGATCTCGTTCATGATCTCGGTGGTGCCGCCGCCGATGCCGAGGATGCGCTGGTCGCGGTAGTGCCGCTCCACCTCGGCGTCGCGCAGGTAGCCGAACCCGCCGTGCAGTTGCAGCGCGGCGTCGACCACCTCGGCGCAGGCGGCCACCGCGACGTTCTTCGCCATCGCCACCTCGCTGATCGCGGGCTCCCCGGCGGCGACCCGTTCGGCGACGGCGAGCACGTACGCGCGGGCCGCCTCTGCGCGGGTGTGCATCTCGGCCAGCCGGTGCCGGACGAGCTGCCGGCTCGCGAGGGGGCGGCCGAACGTCTCCCGGTCCCGGCACCACCGGGTGGCCAGGTCGACGCAGCGCTGCGCGGTCGCGTACGCCTGGACGGCCAGGGAGATCCGCTCGGAGGCGAAGTTCCGCATGATCGCGAGGAAGCCGGTGTTCTCGGCGCCGACCAGGTTCGTCACCGGCACCCGGACGTCGGTGAAGGACAGCTCGGCGGTGTCCGAGCAGTGCCAGCCGAGCTTCTCCAGCCGCCGCCCGACGGTGAATCCGGGCGTACCCTTCTCGATCACCAGCAGCGAGATGCCGCCCGCGCCCGGCCCGCCGGTGCGGACCGCGGTGGTCACGAAGTCGGCGCGGTGCCCGCTGGTGATGTACGTCTTCGCGCCGTTCACCACGTAGTGGTCGCCGTCGCGGCGGGCGGTGGTGCGCAGGCTCGCGACGTCCGAGCCGCCGTCCGGCTCGGTGACGGCGAGCGCGCCGATCATCGTGCCGGCGAGGGTCGGGCGGACGTACCGGTCGACGAGGTCACCGCTCCCGGCCGCGACGATGTGCGGCAGCGCGATGCCGTGCGTGAACAGCGCCGCGATCAGGCCCGACGAGCCGCCCGACCGAATGATCTCCTCGGTGACGGTGATGGAGTCGAGCAGGTCGCCGCCGCTGCCGCCGCACTGTTCGGGGAAGCCGATGCCGAGCAGGCCGAGCTTCGCGGCGGTGGCGTGCAGGTCGCGCGGGACCTCGCCGGCCCGCTCCCAGTCGTCGAGGTGCGGCAGCACCTCCCTCGTCACAAAAGTCCTGGTCAGCTCGCGGAGCTGCCGGCGTTCGGGAGTGTCCACAGTGGTCATGACGTCGCCTCCCCAAGCGCCGGCAGGTCGACGACGCGGGAGCGGAGCAGTTCGCCGAGCGCCTTGGCCTGCGGGTCGAAGCGGGTCGAAGCGGCCACCCCCTGCCCCAGCAGGCCCCGGATGACGAAGTTGACCGCCCGCAGGTTCGGCAGCTCGTACCGCTCGACGGTCAGCGGGGCGGTCTCCGGTAGCAGCTCGGCCAGCCGCTCGACGGTCAGCCAGCCGCGCAGCCAGGCCCAGGTCGCGTCGGTCCGCGCCCAGACACCCAGGTTCGCGTCACCCCCCTTGTCCCCCGACCGCGCCCCCACCAGCTCCCCCAGCGGGCCGCGCCGGGTGGGATGCAAGGAAGGGCCCCCTGTTAACGCCTGGTGTTGTACAAGGGGCCCTTCCAAACCGGTTACCGGCGGTGGGGGGATCGGCAGGCGGGTGCCGTCGGGGAGGACGGCCACGTGATCCACCGCGTCCTGCGGCACGGTGTCGGCGGTGAAGACCCCGTACGGGGTCGCGTCGCCGGGCAGCGTCATCAGCGTGCAGCCCGGGTAGGAGGCCAGGGCCAGCTCCACCGCCGCCGCCGAGAAGGCCCGCCCGGCCCGCGCCTTGTCGCCGTCCCGCAGGTGTACGTGCAGCAGCGCGCTCGCCGCCTCGGTGTCGTGGGCGTCGGCGTGATCGGTGCGGGCGAGGACGAACTCCAGCCCCTCCTTGCCGACCGCCTCCTCGATCTGACCGCGCACCAGGGCCGCCTTCGCGGGAATGTCCAGCCCGCACAGCACGAACGTCATCGAGTTGCGGAACCCGCCGAGGTTGTTGACGCCCACCTTGAGCGTGCCCGGCGGCGGTGTGCCCCGGACGCCGGACACCCGCACCCGGTCCGGCCCGTCCTGCGTGAGGCCCACGGTGTCCAGGCGGGTCACCACGTCCGGCCCGAGGTACGCCGGGCCGCCCACCTCGTACAACAGTTGGGCGGTGACCGTCTCGACGGTGACCGCCCCGCCGGTGCCCGGGTGCTTGGTGACGACCGACGAGCCGTCGGCGCGCAACTCGGCGAGGGGGAAGCCGGGCCGGTGCCCGCCGTCGGGCAGTTCGGTGAAGAAGCTGAAGTTGCCCCCGGTCACCTGCGCCCCGCATTCGAGGAGGTGCCCGGCGACGGTCGCGCCGGCGAGCGCGTCCAGGTCGTCCCGCCCCCAACCGAACCGGGCGACGGCCGGCCCGACCACCAGGGACGCGTCGGTGACCCGCCCGGTGACCACGACGTCCGCTCCGCCGTCGAGGGCGGCGGCGATCCCGAACGCCCCGAGGTACGCGTTCGCGGTCAGCGCGTCCGGCCGGACGAGGGCGTCGCCCTCGACGTACCCGACCTTGACGTCCAGCCCGAGCCGCGCGGCGAGCGACCGGACGGCGGCGGCCAGACCGGCGGGGTTGAGCCCACCGGCGTTGGTGACGATCCGGACGCCCCGGTCCAGCGCGGTGCCCAGCGTGCCCTCAAGTTGACGGAGGAAGGTCTTCGCGTAGCCGAGGTCGGGGTCGCGCATCCGGTCCCGGCCGAGGATGAGCATGGTCAGCTCGGCCAGGTAGTCACCGGTGAGCACGTCCAACTCACCGCCGTCGAGCATCTCCCGCCAGGCGGAGAACCGGTCGCCGTAGAAGCCGGAGGCGTTGCCGATCCGCAGGACGTCGCTCACCCCGTCACCCCGCTCCGCCCGGCGACCGCGCGAGACGCCGGCCTGGTGCGCTCGACAAGCCGCTCACGCCGTCACCTCGGAGACAGTGGTGTCCCTCGTGGACAGTGGCTCGCGGCCGGCGCCGGGCGGGCCGGCGAACGCCTGGGCGACGTCGAGCCACGCGTCGGCCACCGGCCCGGTGGCCGTCAGGGCGAGGTCGGCGCGGTGCCGGCGCTGGGTGACCAGCAGACAGAAGTCCCGCGCCGGCCCGGTGACCCGGTCGGCCGCGTCCTCCGGGCCGTACGACCAGGTCGCGCCGTCGGGCGCGGCCAGCTCGACGCGCACCGGCGCCGTCGGCACCTCGTGGCCGTGGGCGGCGAAGGAGTGCCGCAGCGTACGGAAGCCGAGGTACGCGACGTGCCGCAGTCGCGCCGTGGCGGGCCGGGTGACGCCGAGCGCGTCGGCCACGTCCTCGCCGTGCGCCCAGGTCTCCATGATCCGCGCGGTGACCATCGACGCGGGGGACATCCCGGTGCCGTACCAGGGCAGCTTCTCGCCGGGTGGTGCGGCGGCGAGCGCGGCGGCGAGCGCCGCCCGGCCGGCCCGCCAGCGGGGCAGCAGCTCGTCCGGCGGCGCGAGGAACTCCTCGGCGCCGACGTCGACCAGCCGGGCCGGGTCCGGTGCCGTGGTGACCGAGGCGAAGAACGCGTCGACATCCGTCGCGGCGAGCAGGGCGACGTGATCCGTCCAGGCCAGGTGTGCGATCTGGTGGCCGATCGTCCAGCCCGGCGCGGGCGTCGGGCTGGCCCAGTCGCCGGCGGACAGCGGGGCGACGAGGGAGTCCACGTCAGCTGACTCGGCGGCCAGGTCCGTCAGCAGGTCCGTGAGGTTGACCATGGTGCCCTCCGGGGGTGTCGGCGGTGATCGGTGCGGGGTGGGGTCGGATGCGGCTCGGCGGGAGAGGGGCGCCGTTGCCTTGGGGTCAGAGGGCGAGCAGGTGGGTGAGCTGTCGTTTCCAGGTGGCGAGGAGCGCGGTGCGGCGGGCGGAGTCGTCGTTGAGCAGGTTGGCGACGCCCAGGCCGCGGAGCAGGTCGAGGGTCGCCTGCACCGCCTCCCGTACGCCGGGGCGGCGCTCGTCGACCTCGAGCAGGGCGACGGTCAGTCGGTGCATCTCCCGGCCGACCCGCGCCTCCAGCGGCACCAGCGCCTCCCGCAGCTCCCGGTCGGTGCGGGCAGCCACCCACAGCTCCAGGGCGGCCACGAAGAGCGGGCCGGTGAAGGCGGCGGCGAGCAGGTCGACCACCCGGTCGAGCCGCTGCGGGCCGGCCGGCAGGGCCTCCGCCTCGACGCGCAGCTCCTTTGCCCGCCGGTCGGCGAGGTGCGCGACGGCGGCGGTGACCAGCGCCGCCTTGGTCGGGTAGTGGTGCAGCTGGGCGCCGCGCGACACGCCCGCCCGGGTCGCCACGAGAGTCGTGGTGGTGCCCGACCAGCCGTGCTCGACCAGGCAGTCCACGGTCGCCTCCAGCAACCGGGCCTGGGTGGCGCGGCTGCGTTCCTGCTGAGGGACGCGGGTCGATGTCGGCACGGGAACAGCGTGCCGCCGCCGAAACAAACAGTCAAGCCTGACTTTTTCTGACGGGCCAACAGCCGTGCCGGCGCAACCACCATGCGGCGGTGGCGATCTCCCTCCATGATCGTTTGATGGTGAGCTGGGCCCGGGCGCCCGTCCGGTCCTGCTGATCAGCAGACGATCATGGGCTTGCCCGGTACACCGCTGGCGGGCGCTTCAGCGACCGTCGCGGGGAGCGAAGACGGTCAGGGCGTCGGTGTCGCTGTGGCGGGAGCGCACGTACTCGTCGGCGAAGGCGGCGGCGTCGGGGTACGTCGACTCGGCCGCGATCCGCGCGCACGCGGCGTCCACGTCGACGAGGGTGCGCCGGAGCTGCACGCCCGGGCCGAGCAGCGCCCAGAATGCGCCGGGACCGCCGTACGGCATGCCGACGCTGCCCGGGTTGACGACGAACCGGCGGTCGACCAGCCGGGTGAACGGCATGTGGGTGTGCCCGCAGACCACCGTGCCGACCTCCGCCGGCACCTCCGCGAACACCTCCGCCCAGCGCTCCAGCCGGGAGTCGACCAGGACGACCTCCTCGTCGTCCCGTGGGGTGGCGTGGCAGAAGAGCACCGGGCCCAGCCCGGCGACCTCCAGGGTGACGGTCAGCGGCAGCGCCGCCAGGCGGCCCACCTGGTCGTCGCGGAGCTGCGTGGCCGCCCAGTTGGAGACGCCGATCGGTGACGGCCGGCCGGCCCGGGCCTCGACCAGTTCGCGGTCGGCGTTGCCGCGTACCCAGCACACCCGCTCGCCGAGCCCCGCGAGCCGGTCCAGCACCTCCACCGGCTGCGGGCCGGCGGCGATGTCACCGGTGACCACGATCAGGTCGGCGGCGGCGACGTCCGGCTCGGCCAGTACGGCCTCCAGTGCCGGCAGCACACCGTGGATGTCGGAGAGGACGGCGACCCGGTCCGGCATCGATCCACCGTGACCGGCCGGAGGCGGCATGTCCAGGACTTCTGCCTTAGGCAGAACGCTGTCCGCACCCGCGCGGTTTGATCCACTCGATTTCCCTGAAGTCGGGCAGTCACCGGCGCTGCGACACCCCGAGTTCCATGATCCCGAGTTGATCAAGCCTTCGGGCGGGTCGGGCCCGCCGGAACCTCCCCCGGGAGGTGAGACGGACGGGCCGGCGGACGCGAACGGCCCGGACCGCGCGGGGCGGTCCGGGCCGTTCGTCAGATGTTCCCGATCAGACGCGGGCGCGGCGGGCCAGGCGCTCCGGGTCGAGGATGATGATGCTCTTGCCGTCCAGGCGCAGCCAGCCGCGCGAGGCGAAGTCGGCGAGCGCCTTGTTGACCGTCTCGCGGGAGGCGCCGACGAGCTGGGCGATCTCCTCCTGGGTCAGGTCGTGGGTCACCCGCAGCACGCCGCCGTCGCGGGTGCCGAACCGGCCGGCCATCTGGAGCAGGTTCTTCGCGACCCGGCCCGGGACGTCGGTGAAGATCAGGTCGGCCAGCGAGTCGTTCGTCCGGCGCAGGCGGCGGGCGAGCACCCGCAGCAGCTGCTCGGCGATCTCCGGCCGGTTGTTGAGCCAGGGGCGCAGCGCCTGCTTGCGCAGCCGCACCAGGCGGGTGTCGGTCACCGCGGTGGCGGTCGCCGTACGCGGGCCGGGGTCGAAGAGCGACAGCTCGCCGACCATGTCCGACGGTCCCATGACCGCGATCAGGTTCTGCCGGCCGTCCGCCGCCCGGCGGCCGACCTTGATCTTGCCGGACAGCAGGATGTACAGGCTGTCGCCGGGCTCGCCCTCGTTGAAGACGACCTCGCCCTTCCGGACCTCGAGCGTCTCCATCTCCTTGGCGAGCGCCTCGGCAGCCTCCGGGTCGACGCCCTGGAAGATCCCGCTGCGGGCCAGTACCTCGTCCATCGCGCACCTCCGCCTGCGCGTGCCGTCCGTCGGCCGGGTCCGCCGTACGCTTCTCCCTCGCGCGCCGCCAAGTCTAGGCGCACGTGAGCAGGTATCCAGGGCGCACCCCTGGAATCTTGATCCTTGGACGTAACTCGACTGTCGTGATCACCCGCTAGGATCCCGCGCCCGCCCGAGGGGCGTACGCCGGCCGGCGCCGCAGGTCGTAGGGTCGCCACGTGCTGAACGAGCCGTTCCTGACCGCCCGCCACGAGGACGGGCGGGACGCCCCGCTGCTGGTGTGGCGGGCCGACCGTCCGCTACTGGCCGTGAGCTCCGCGCCACTCGGCGGTGGTCTGGGAGTACGGGAATGGGTCGTCAATGCCACCGTGTCCATGTCGTACGACCGGGAGGACCCGGCCGACCACCTGGCCGAGCTGGCCGACCAGCTCGGCCTCGACGGGCCCGGGGTGGGCCTGCTGACCGGCGTGGACGTCGCGGAGGTGGTGGCCCGGACGGACAGTGGCGTGCGGGTCTGGGCCACGGTCGGGCTGGGCATGCCGGTCTGGGCGGCGGCACCGGAGCCTCCCGGGGTGACGGCGAACACAACCGCCACCCCCGTCCAGCGGGTCGGCACGGTCAACATCGTGGTGTACGTGCCGGCGCGGCTCGGGCCCGCCGCCCTGGTCAACGCGGTGGCGACGGCCACCGAGGCGAAGGCGCAGGCACTCGCGGAGCTGGGCGTACCCGGCACCGGCACGCCCACCGACGCGGTGACGGTCCTCTGCCCGGTCGACGGGCCGGAGGCGGCGTACGGCGGGCCCCGCTCCACCTGGGGCGCGCCGCTGGCCCGGGCGGTGCACGCCGCCGTCAGCACCGGCGGCGCCGGCACCGTGGTCCCCTGGTCCCACCGGCCCGCAGGCTGAACATCTGCCCGATCGGGTCATGTCGGCGCGTCCACCGCCCGGTAGGGTCGCGGGCGATGTACGCTGCCGCCCCTCTGTCGCCCCGTCCCCGCCGCCGCCTCCTCCCGGTGGTCGGCGCGCTGCTCGTCGCCCTGCTCGCGGCGGGCTGCGGTGACGCCGACCCGCAAGCCGGGCCCGTCTGGCAGCCCGGCGCCGGCGGTGGCGGCACCGGTGCCCCGGTCGCCTCCGGTGGTGCGTCGCAGCCCGCCGAGGCGGCCATCTCCCTCTCCGCCACCGGCGACATCATCATGGCCAACGCGCCGAACCGGTTGCCGGCGAACAACGGCAAGGGCTTCTTCGACGACGTCGAGAAGGCGCTCGCCGCCGACCTGGTGATGGGCAACCTGGAGGAGCCGCTCACCGTCGACACCGGCACCGGCAAGTGCGGGGCCAACTCCACCCGCTGCTACCAGTTCCGGGCCCCGCCGGAGTACGCGGCACACCTGCGCGACGCCGGGTTCGACCTGCTCAACCAGGCCAACAACCACGGTTACGACTACGGCGCCAAGGGCTACGAGAACACCCAGGCCGCGCTCGAGAAGTACGAGCTCGCGCACACCGGCGCGCCCGACCAGATCACCGTGGTCGACGTGAAGGGCGTCAAGGTGGCGGTCGTCGGCTTCTCGTCGTACCCGTGGTCCAACCCGCTGACCGACATCCCGGCGGCCAAGCGGGTGATCACCAAGGCGGCCGGCAGGGCGGATCTGGTGGTCGTGCAGGTGCACATGGGCGCCGAGGGGGCCGACAAGACGCGGGTGAAGCCGGGCACCGAGATGTACCTGGGCGAGAACCGGGGCGACCCGGTGCGGTTCAGCAAGGCGATGATCGACGCCGGCGCGGACCTCATCGTCGGCCACGGCCCGCACGTCCTGCGCGGCATGGAGTTCTACCAGGGCCGGCTGATCGCGTACAGCCTGGGAAACTTCGCCGGCGGCGGCAACTCGCTCAACAACAGCGGCCGGCTGGGCTGGGGCGGGGTGCTGAAGGTGTCGCTCAAGCCGGACGGCACCTGGGCCGGCGGGTCGTTCGCCGCGACGTACATGAACTCGGCGGGTCTGCCGAGGATGGACGCGGACGACCGCGGTCTGGGCCTGGTGCGGGAGGTCAGCGGGAAGGACTTCCCGGAGACCGGGGCGGTCCTCGACGACTCGGGGAAGATCAGCCCGCCCGCGGCGGGCTGACCGGCCGGGGCGCGGGCGTGGGCCCGACCGTCTGTCGGGGCGGCGACGTAGGCTTTCCCGCGTGACCACCAGCTTCACCGAGACCGACCTCGGGCGGACGCGCCGCGCCCGGCGGATCGGGCGGGTGCTGACCGAGACCCACCCCGACGCGCACTGTGAGCTCAACCACTCCAACGCGCTGGAGCTGAGCGTCGCGACGATCCTCTCCGCGCAGTGCACAGACAAGAAGGTCAACGAGGTCACCCCGAAGCTCTTCGCCCGCTACCCGCGCGCCGCCGACTACGCCGGCGCCGACCGGGCCGAGATGGAGGAGCTGATCCGGCCCACCGGCTTCTACCGCAACAAGACCGACTCGCTGATCAAGCTGGGCCAGGCGCTGGTCGAGCGGCACGACGGGCGGGTGCCGGGAAAGCTCGCCGACCTGGTGACCCTGCCGGGAATCGGCCGCAAGACGGCCAACGTCATCCTCGGCAACGCGTTCGGCGTGCCGGGGATCACCGTCGACACCCACTTCCAGCGGCTGGTGCACCGGTGGCGGCTGACCACC
The DNA here is from genome assembly GCF_009707425.1 of Micromonospora sp. WMMC415. Classification (GTDB taxonomy): domain Bacteria; phylum Actinomycetota; class Actinomycetes; order Mycobacteriales; family Micromonosporaceae; genus Micromonospora. Next base: position 1,233,513 of record NZ_CP046104.1, read on the forward strand.
GAGACCGACCCGGTCAAGATCGAGCACGCGATCGGGGCGCTCTTCCCGAAGCGGGACTGGACGATGCTGTCGCACCGGGTGATCTTCCACGGGCGGCGGGTCTGCCATGCGCGCAAGCCCGCCTGCGGGGCGTGCACGCTCGCGAAGCTCTGCCCGTCGTACGGCACCGGGCCGACCGAGCCGGCGGCGGCCGCGAAGCTGCTCAAGGGCCCCCGCGCCCGGGACCTGGCGGTGGCCGCCGGGGTGGATCCGGAACTGGTCCCCGTCCAGGCCGTCGTCGCGGAGGCGCCGTGAGGACGCGGCTGGCCGCCCTGCTGGTCCCGGTGCTGCTGCTCGCCGGCTGCACCGCCGGCCCGGAGCAGGGCGCCCCCGCCACGCGGGACGGCGCGGCGCAGAACCGGCCCTCCCCGTTCGCGGACTGCGCCGAGCTGACCGCCGCTCCGGCGCCGTCCGGCACCGCGACCGCCGTCCCGGGCGGGGGTACGCCGCTGCCGGAGCTGACGCTGACCTGCTTCACCGGCGGCGCGCCGGTGGCGCTGCGGGACGTCCGGGGGCCCGTGGTGATCAACCTCTGGGCCTCGTGGTGCGCACCCTGCCGCAAGGAACTGCCCGCGTTCCAGCGCCTCAGCGACCGGGCCGACGGCCGGTTGACGGTGCTCGGCGTCAACACGCGGGACACCCGCGGCGGCGCGCAGTCCATCGGCGAGGACTTCGGGGTCCGGTTCCCGACCCTGGTCGACCAGGGTGAGGCGCTGCAACGGGCGTTGGGCCGCAACGCCATCCCGTTGACCGTCCTCGTCGACGCCGACGGCCGCATCCGGCACGTCGACGCCAGCGGGGCGCTCGACGACACCCGCCTCACCGACCTGGTCCGCCAGCACCTCGGCGTGGCGGTGCCCGCGTGAGTTGCCCTGTGTCAAGCCATCGCCGGTTGATCTTGGCTGAGCAAGTGTTGGAGGGCTCGGTGCCGGTCGGGGTTGTAGGGGGTGTTGGTGGTCCAGCACTTCCAGATGATGTCGAGCCAGGCGCGGGCGAGGATGCGGACGGCGTGGGGGTGGTCGTGGCCGCGGGCGCGGGCTCGTTGGTAGAGGTTGGCTGCCCAGGGGTTGGCGTGGCGGCTGTCGCCAGCGAAGTCGCAGACGGCGTCGCGGAGTTGTTTGTCCACGGCCCAGCGGAAGGCGACGATGCGGACCTTGCCGGATTCGCGGGTCGACGGGGCGACGCCGGCGAGGCAGGCCAGGGATGCTGGGGTGGGGAATCGGCCGCGGGCGTCGCCGATTTCGGCGAGCAGCCGGGCGGCGCGGACGGTGCCGGAGCGGGGCAGGCTGGTGAAGATGTCCCGGTCGGGGTGCCGGTCGAGGGTGTCGGTGATCTGCTGGTTGAGGGTGTCGATCTGGGCCACGATCGCGGCCAGGGTGGCGAGGTAGGCGCGGGTGATACCGGCCAGGGTCTGTCCGTAGTCGCCGGTGGCGCCGCGAGGCGCGGCGGTGATGCGGGCGTGCAGCACGGCTGGGTCGGTGCGGCCGCTGTAGCTCACGCTCTTGAGCCAGCCGGCCAGGCGTGTGGGCGACAGCCGGTCCAGGGCGTCCTGGGTGGTGAACCGGGTCAGGAACTGCCGGCTGATCGGCGAGTCGATGTCGTTGAACAGCTCGACGGTGCCCGGCAGGGCCGTGGCCAGGTGAGCGCGCAGCTGGTTGGCGACCGCGATGCGGTGGGCGATGAGGTCTTTGCGGGCGCGGCACAGCTTGCGCAGCGCGGTGGTCGGTGGGCTGTCCAGCACGAGCGGGGTCAGCCGTCGCCGGTCGGTGCGTACCGTGTCGGCCAGGACGTAGGCGTCGAACCGGTCGTCCTTGTTCCCGGCCGAGCCGTACCGTCGGCGCAGTGCTTTGACCTGCGAGGGTGGGATCACGTATACGGTCGTGTCGGCGGCCAGCAGCGCATCGACGATCGGGCCGTCCGGGCGTTCGATGCCGACCGCGTCCACCCGATGCCGGTCGAGCAGGTCGATCAGCCGTCTCAGGCCGGTCTTGGTGTATGTCAGCGTCAGCCGCTCCAACGGCTCACCGTCGGCGTCGATGACGCAGACGGCGTAGTCGTCCTTGGCCCAGTCCACCCCGGCCGAGTTCCCTCGCGCCGACGCGGCACTGTCGGTCACACTCATGGTTGCCTCTCCGCTGCGCTACCAGTGGGGAAGCACCTGGCGGTTCCGGGACACCACTGCCGGTCGCTCATTGAGCGGCGCTCGACGGCGCATAGCCCTGTTGCCAGTCGGGGTGTCCCGGGCCGCCGGGCCTCGCAGAACTCACGCTGGACCTCAAAGATCGAGCGAGCTGGGCGATGGCCCGACGGTCACCGGTGCACTCGAACCAACATCAGCTCGAGTGAGACAAGGGTGCACCAATGAGCGGCTCAGGGCCCGGGTGCGGGGCCGCGTCGGCGTGGGCGGCGGCGTCCGCCGCGCCGGCGAGTGAGGCGGTGCCCGCGTGAGCCGTCAACCGCCGCCCTGGCTCGACCCGCTGCTGACGCGGCTCGGCAGCGCGCGCACCGAGGACTTCACCCGGCTCGTGACCCCCGAGCAGGGTGGGCGGGAGAGCGCCGTGCTGGTGCTGCTCGGCGAGGCGCCCGGCGTCGGCCCGGACGTGCTGGTCCTCCAGCGGGCCGCCACCCTGCGCAACCACGCCGGCCAGCCGGCCTTCCCCGGCGGGGCGGCCGATCCGGAGGACGCGGACGCGTCCGCGACGGCACTCCGCGAGGCCAACGAGGAGGTCGGCCTCGACCCGGCCAGCGTCACCGTCCTCGCCGAGCTGCCGAAACTCTGGATCCCGGTGAGCGACTTCGTGGTGACCCCGGTGCTCGCCTGGTGGCACGCCCCGCATCCGGTGCACCCCCGGGAGCCGGCCGAGGTCGCCCACGTCGCCCGGCTGCCGGTCGCCGAACTGGTGGACCCGGAGAACCGGATGCGCGTACGCCACCCGAGCGGCTGGGTCGGCCCGGCGTTCTCGGTGCGCGGGATGCTGGTCTGGGGCTTCACCGCCGGTGTGCTGTCGGCGCTGCTGGAGATGGGCGGCTGGGCCCGCCCGTGGCACCGGGGACGCGTGCTGGAACTCCCGCCGACGGGGGCCAGCCCGGCGCCGTCGGCCGGCACCGACGAGGTGGACGAGACCGCCCTGCGCTGACTTGACAGTCACCTTCCGCCAGCGATGGTCATTCCACGGGTCCGGTGCCCGTACGCTTGACGGCGTGTCCGCCGTGGATCTCGTACTGCTGCTGCTCATGCTCGTGTTCGCGATCAGCGGATATCGCCAGGGCTTCGTCATCGGGGTGCTGTCGTTCTCCGGCTTCTTCCTCGGCGCGCTGGTCGGGCTCCAGATCGGGCCGTTGCTCGCGCAACAGTTCGTTGACAGCGGCACCCGGGTTCTGATCTCCCTGGTCGCGGTGTTCGGGCTGGCGGTGGTGGGCCAGGCCCTCGCCGGCTGGCTCGGGTCCCACCTGCGCCGCACGATCACCAGCGACGTCGGCCGGCAGGCCGATGACATCGGCGGCGCGTTCGTCTCGCTGTTCGCCGTCCTCCTCGTCGCCTGGCTGGTCGCGGTGCCGCTGGGTTCGTCGTCGCTGCCGTGGCTGGCCGCCTCGATCCGCAACAGCGCGCTGCTCACCGTGGTGGACCGGGTGCTGCCCGACCAGGCGCAGGAGCTGTCGACCGCGCTGCGGGACACGGTCGACACCAACGGATTCCCCGACGTGTTCGGCGACCTGGCCCCGACCCGCGCCCGGCAGGTCGCCCCGCCCGACCCGGCGCTCGCCGGCTCCCAGGTGGTGGCGAACAGCCAGCGGTCGGTGGTCAAGGTCCTCGGCTCCGCGCCGAGTTGCTCCCGCCGGATCGAGGGCTCCGGCTTCGTGTACGCCGACGACCGGGTGATGACCAACGCGCACGTCGTCGCCGGCACCCGCTCCACGGTCGTGGAACTCAACGGCGACCGGTACGACGCCCGGGTGGTCGTGTACGACCCGGACCGGGACCTGGCTGTGCTGTACGCCCCCGGCCTGCCCGGCCCGTCCATGCGCTTCGCCGCCGGCAACGCGGGCAGCGGCGCGGACGCGATCGTGCTGGGCTTCCCGCTCGACGGCCCGTACAACGCGCAGTCCGCCCGGATCCGGGACGTCGACGACATCACCGGCCCGGACATCTACTCCGGCGGCAACGTGACCCGGGAGATCTACACGATCCGGGCGCTGGTGCAGAGCGGCAACTCGGGCGGCCCACTGGTCTCCTCGAACGGCCTGGTGCTCGGGGTGATTTTCGCGGCGGCGGCCGACGACCCGAACACCGGCTTCGCGGTGACCGCCGCCGAGGCCCGGCCGGTCGCCCTGGCCGGCGCCGAGCGCACCCGTGGCGTCGCCACCGGCGAGTGCACGTAGCTGGGGGCGGTCGCGCGGATCCGCACCGGCCTGCGGCGGGGCAGCCCGGTCAGCGTGCCGGCGGCTCCGGCCGCGCGACAGCCGGCCCGGCGGCCGGCGGGACGTCCCGCCAGACGGTGAAGGCGGCGGCGGTCGCGGCCACCACGGCGGCGCCCAGCAGCCAGCCGGCCACCACGTCACTGACCCAGTGCACCCCGAGCGCCACCCGGCTGAACCCGGTCACCCCGGCGAGTACCAGCGCGGCGGCGCACACCGCGTACCGCCCGCCGGGCCGGCCCGCCGGTAGGAAGACCACCAGCAGCACCCCGGCGGCCAGCGCGGCGTTCAGCGCGTGCCCGGACGGGAACGCCAGCCCGACCGCCTGCGCCAAGGGTTCCGGAAGGTCCGGCCGGGGCCGCCCGACGAGCAGCTTGAGCAGCGGTCCCAGCAGCCCGCCGACCGTCATGGTGGTGGCGACCCAGAGCGCCAACTGCCGGAGGCCGTGCCGGAGCAACCAGAGCACCAGCACCAGCGCGCCCACCCGCAGCGGCATCGGACCGAAGGCGTCGGTCCAGACGTTCATCGCCCGGGCCCAGTCGGGGTGGTCCAGGCCGTAGCCGACGAGCGCCTCGGTCACCGCCCGGTCCAGCCGGCGCAGCGGTGACCAGGACGACAGCACCAGCAGGGCGAGCAGCGTGAACGGCACCAGCACCAGGAACGCGGCCGCCACGGCGAGGGTCAGCCGCAGGCCCCGGGCGTGGTCCGGGTGCAGCCGTCGCTCACGCCACGACAGGCGGGACGGCCGGTGGAGCGTACGGGGGCCGGACGGAGTCATGCCGTCCGTTCTACCCGGAAGTGACCCGGTCAGACCGGCGTCGGTCGGATCCGGCGAACGGTCAGCGGCCCCACTGGCGGAGCCGGCGCACCACCAGCGCGGTCCCGGTGAGCAGCGCGACTGAGATCGCCAGCCCGGTCCACAGCCGCTCGGGGGTGGAGTCGTGCTGGGAGCCGGCCGCTTGGGCCGACCAGCGGGTCTGCTGCCGGGACGCGTCGATGCCCACCTCGCCGCCGCTCGCCGCCGCGTCGGCCGTCCCGGGTGCCGGACCGAAGCCGACCACGCCGGGCGACGACTGGTCGTCGAGCGGGTTGCGCCCGATCGCCGGCACGTCGGCGGTCAGCGCGGCGACCGGATCCACCAGCCCGTACCCGAAACGCTCGTCCCGGCCGGTCGGCCCGATGTCGCGGGCGGTGGCCAGCAGCCGGTTGACCACGTCACCGGCGGACATCTGCGGATAGCGGGCCCGGACCAGCGCGGCGGTGGCCGCCACCAGGGGCGCGGCGAAGCTCGTGCCCTGCACCCGCCAGTAGCCGCCGGGGGAACGGGCACCGACCAGGCCGGTGGCGGGCGCGGTGAGCACCGTCTGGCGGCCGGTGATCGCACCGGACCAGAGGTTCTCGCTGTCCCGGTCGAGCCCGGACACCGCGAGCACGCCCGGCTCGCGCGCCGGGTACCACACCTTGCTGTTGGTCGAGGTCGCCACGTTGCCGGTGCAGGCCACGACCACCACATCGCGGGCGAAGGCGTAGTCCAGCGCGGCGGCCAGGGCCGCGCTGTCGCTGCTGCCGCCGAGCGACAGGTTGATCACCCGAGCGCCGTTGTCGACGGCCCAACGCACACCCTTCGCGACGACCATGGCGTCGTCGTAGCGGTTCTTGGCGTCGAGGACCCGCACCGGCAGGATCCGCGCCTCGGGCGCCAGGCCCACCACACCGCGGCTGTCGTCGTTGCGGCCGGCGATCAGGCCGGCCACGGTGGTGCCGTGACCCACCGGATCCGGGTCACCGGCGCCCTGCGGGTCGACCAGGTCCAGGCCCGGCAGGACCTGGCCGGCAAGGTCCGGATGCGAGGCGTCCACTCCGGAGTCGATCACCGCGACGATGACGCCGGACCCGGTGGAGGTGCGCCAGGCGGTCGTGGCCCGCAACGCGTCGATCTGCCACTGCTCGTCGCGGACCGGGTCGGTGCGTCCCTTCGCGTCGGGGGCCCGGCCCACCGGCGGGGCGGCGAGCGGGCCGGCGGCGGCGCCCGACACGACCGGGTCGACGTACGCGCCGGGTGCGGTGACCTGCGCGGCGACCCGCTGCAGGCCGGGGCCGGCGGTGGCCGCCGCCGGTGCGGACGGCAGGCCGACGGACACGGCAACGGCCGCCACTCCGAGCAACGCCCGGCCGGCAGCACGTCGAGCGGCACCGCTCCGCCGCACCCTGGTCACATCCTCGGCCATTCACCTCGACGCAAACATGACGATGGGAGATTACCGGTTCCCGCCCGCCCTTCGGGGCGTTCCGGGGACACCAGTCACGGCGGCGGCAGATGCGCCAACTGGACCAGGCGTACGCCCTCCCGTCGGGTGACCAGCCGCCCCCGTCCCGGCGGCAGCGGTCCGGGCCGCACCGGGCCGACGAGCGCACCCTCCTCCGGGCTGCCCGCCATCACCAGCCCGGCCGTGGACAGCTCCCGCAGCCGTTGCGCCACCGGCTCGTACTGTGCCCGACCGGCACCGCCCGTCCGGCGGGCGAGGACCAGGTGCAGGCCCACGTCCCGCGCGTGCGGCAGGTGCTCCTCCAGGGCCCGCAGCGGGTTCGCCGGGCCGCTGGCGACCAGGTCGTAGTCGTCGACCAGCACGAACAGCTCGGGACCGGACCACCAGGACCGCTCCCGCAACTGGGCCGGCGTGACCTCCGGCCCCGGCGCCCGGGCCTGGAGATAGCCCGCGGCCGACTCCAGCAGCTCGGTGGTGTGGGCGGCGGCGGTGCCGTAGCCGATGACGTGCACCGCCTCGGTCAGGTCGAACAGGCTGCGCCGGTAGTCGACCAGGATCACCCGGGCCTGCTCCGGGGTGAAACGGGCCATGATCGAGGTGGCCAGCGCGCGCAGGAACGACGACTTGCCGCACTCCGCGTCGCCGAAGACCACGAAGTGCGGCTCGGCCGCGAAGTCCACCACCACCGGGCGCAGGTCGGCCTCGGCGACACCGACCGGGATCCGCAGCCCGGTGGTCGCGGCGAGGTCCAGGTCGGCGTACGGCAGCACCGGCGGCAGCAGCCGGACCGGCGGGGCGGCCGGGCCGCGCCAGGCGGCGGCGACCCGCTTGACCAGGTCGGCGGTGTCCGTGCCCGTGGCGAGCTGCGGCAGGCCGGTGAGGAAGTGCAGGCCCTCGGCGGTGACGCCCCGGCCCGGTGTCTTCTCCGGCACGTTCGCCGCCGCGCGGCGGGCGATCAACGAATCCGACGGGTCGCCGAGGCGCAGCTCCAGCCGGGAGCCGAACAGGTCCCGGATCACCGGCCGGAAGTCCAGCCAGCGGACGGCGGTCGCCACCACGTGCACCCCGTACGACAGCCCGCGGGTGGCGAGGTCGGTGATCGACGGCTCCAGGTCGTCGTACTCGCCGCGCAGCGTGGCCCAGCCGTCCACCACGAGGAACACGTCGCCGAACGGATCGGCGGCCGGCTGGGCGGTGCCGGCCAGGGCGGCGCGCCGCTGCCGCCAGGCCGCCATCGACTCCACCCCGAGGTCGGCGAAGCGGCGTTCCCGATCGGCCAGCAGGGTGGTGACCTCGCCGACCGTGCGCCGGACGGCCGTCGGGTCCGCACGGCCGGCCACCCCACCGACGTGCGGCAGCTCCCGCAGCGCCGCCAGGCCCCCGCCGCCGAAGTCGAGGCAGTAGATCTGGACCTCGGCGGGCGTGTGGGTGAGCGCCAGCGCGGCGATCAGCGTGCGCAGCGCCGTCGACTTGCCGCTCTGCGGCGCGCCCACCACGGCGACGTGCCCGGCCGCCCCGTCGAGCGCGAGCCACAGCAGGTCCCGCCGCTGCTCGAACGGCCGGTCGACGACGGCCACCGGCACCTGGAGCGCGCCGTGCAGCTCCGGATTGCCGACGGTGAGACCGCGTGCCGGATCGACGGTGGCCGGGCCGGCCAACTCGTCCAGCGCCGGCGCCGGGCCGAGCGGGGGGAGCCAGACCTGGTGCGCCGGCGGGCCCTGCCCGGCCAGGCGGCCGACCAGCAGCTCCAGCAGGGTCGTGCCGCCCTGCTCCTCGGCCGCCGGCAGGGCGGGCGGACCGACCGGCTCCGGCACCGGGACGAGGTGGGAGGTGAACGCGAGCACGCGGGACCCCTCGGCCGCGTCCCCGCCCGGCGCCGCGCCGCGTCGGCGTACCGCCCCGGAGACGTACGCGGCCTTGAAGCGGACCAGCGGGTCGGTGCCGGAACGCAGGTACCCGTGCCCGGGAGAGCGCGGCAGCTCGTACGCGTCCGGCACCCCGAGCACCGTCCGGGACTCCAGCGCCGAGAAGGTCCGCAACCCGATCCGGTACGACAGGTGCGTGTCCAGCCCGCGCAGCCGGCCCTCCTCCAGCCGCTGCGACGCCAGCAGCAGGTGCACGCCGAGGGACCGGCCCAACCGGCCGATCTGGACGAACAGGTCGATGAAGTCGGGCTTCGCCGACAGCAGCTCGGAGAACTCGTCGCAGACCAGCAGCAGCGACGGCAGCGGGGCGAGCGGGGTGCCGGCGGCCCGGGCCCGCTCGTAGTCGCGTACGCCGGCGAAGTTGCCGGCGCGGCGCAGCAACTCCTGCCGGCGGACCAGCTCGCCGTTGATCGCGTCGACCATCCGGTCGACCAGCGGCAGCGCGTCGGCCAGGTTGGTGATGACCGCCGCCGTGTGGGGCAGCCGGTCGAACGAGGCGAAGGTGGCGCCGCCCTTGAAGTCGACCAGCACGAAGTTGAGCTGCTCCGAGCTGTGCGTGGCGGCCAGCCCGAGCACCAGCGTCCGGAGCAGCTCGGACTTGCCCGAGCCGGTGGCGCCGATGAGCAGCCCGTGCGGGCCCATCCCGTCCTGCGCCGACTCCTTCAGGTCCAGCTCCACCGTGCCGCCGTCGGCGCCGACCCCGATCGGCACCCGCAGCCGGTCGCGCGGTGGGCGGGGCGCCCAGCCCTGCTCGGCGGTGAAGCTCTCCGCGTCGCCCAGGCCGAGCAGGTCGAGCAGGCCGAGGTCGGAACCCGGTGCCGCGTCGCCGCCGTGCACGGCGGTGGCCAGCCGCATCGGTGCCAGCCGGCGGGCCACCGCCTCGGCGTCGGTCAGGTCGAGCCGGTCGGCCACGCCGACCTCGGCGTGCCCGTCGGCGGAGTGCGAGTGCAGCCGGCCCGCCCGCAGCTCCAGCAGCAGGGCGTACCGGTCCAGCAGGCGCGGGGGCGGCGTGTCCAGGTCGATGACCGTGACCGCGTCGATGCCGCTCTCTCCGGTCAGGTCGGCCGCGCCGGTCAGGTCGCCGCCGTCGAGCACCACGACCACGTGGGGGCCGTCGGTGGCCGGGCCGGCCGGGCTGAACCGGGAGCGGCTGCCCAGCACCTCGTCGAGCCGGCCCTCCAGCTCGACGGCCGAGCTGGTCACCAGCCGGACCGGGCCGAGCGCGTCGGTGCGGGTGGGGTGGTGGGCGTGCGGTAGCCACTTGACCCACTCCCAGGCGGGCCGCCGCTCGGGGGCCGCGCACACCGCGACCAGCAGCTCGTCGGGGGCGTGGAAGACGGCGAGCTGGGTGAGCATCGCCCGGGCCAGCGCCTGGGCGGCGGCGGGCGAACCGCCGGGCCCGGCGGCCGTGTCACGGACGTGGACCCGGGCGAAGCTGCGCAGCGACAGGGCCACCGGCAGGTCGGGCACGACCGAGTACGCGTCCAGGAACCGGCGCAGCGCGCCGGCGGTCATCGGTTCCAGCTCCTCCAACGGCCGGGTGACCGGGGGGACCAGCGGGGTGGCCAGGGTCTGCGGACCGACGGCGACGCGTACCACCGCGAAGTCGGGATCGGTGGGCCGCCGCTCCCAGACCCGGTGGCTGTCGACTGTCGACCAGAGCCGGCCGGGATCCGGGTGCCGGTAGTAGAGCCCGGCCCGCTGCCGTCCGGCGGTCTCCCGTACCCGCCGGCGCAGCCCGGTGAGGTGCCGCAGGTACTCCCGCCGGGCGGCCATCATCTCCGACTTCTTCGGGCTGCCGGAGGCGCTGCCCCAGGAGGTCACCAGCATCGCCAGCGACGACAGCCCGAACATCCCGCCGACGACGTACGAGTACGCGCCGCCGCCGCGGCCGAACATCATCGCCATCGCCACCGAGCCACCCAGCATCGGCAGCACCATGAGCAGCTGCTGCCAGCGCCCGCCGGTGACCGGCGGGATCTCCGGAGGTGCCTCCACCGGCAGTTCACCGACCGGAATCTCCGGTGCCGGGCGGCGGGGTGGCCGCTTGATGACGACAGTGGACACTCGATCTCCTGACAGCGCTGGGTAACCCGAGCCTGGCTCATCGTAGGTAGAGTCCTGTCGTCCGCGCAGCCACCAACCCCGCTCGACATGGAGACTCATCGATGACTATCGGGTTGGCCCGGGTCACCATCAACGCTCCCCAGCGGCGGCTCGACGTGGCCCTGCCGGAGCAGGTGCCGCTGGCCGAGCTGCTGCCCGAGGTGCTGCGCCACGCGGGCGAAGGGCTCGCCGACGACGGCGAGCGGCACGGCGGCTGGGTGCTGCGGCGCAGCGACGGCGCGGCGCTCGCCACCGCCCAGGCCCTGCTTCCCCAGGGCGTCCGCGACGGCGAGGTGCTGCACCTGGTGCCGGCCCGCGCCCAGTGGCCGGAACTGGAGTACGACGACGTCGTCGAGGCGATCGCCGACGGGGCGCGGCGGCGTGGCGGCGCCTGGTCCCCGGCTGCCACCCGGGTCGCCGCCCTGGCCGGCGCGGCGGTGCCGCTGGCCGTCGGCCTGCTCGCCGTGCTCGCGGGCGGTCCCGGTCACCCCGCCGGCTGGCCCGCCGCCGCCATGGTGGCCCTACTGCTCACCCTCGCCGGCACGGCGGCCGCGCGGGCGTACGCGGACGGTGCGGCCGGCGCCACCCTCGGCGGGTACGCGCTGCCGTACGCCGCGGCGGCCGGCGCCCTCGCGGTCAGCAGCGGGGACCCGGTCGGCGTCGTGCCGGGGCTGCGGTGGCTCGGCGTACCCGAACTGCTCGCCGGCGCGACGGCGCTGCTGCTCGTCTCGGTGCTCGCCCTGGCCGGCGTGGCGGCCCGGGTCCGGGTCTTCGTCGCCGGCGCGGTGGTGGGGCTCGCCGGGGCGGTCACCGCGATCGGGGGGATGGTGCTGGACCCGGCCGGCGCCGCGGCGGTCCTGCTCTGCGTGCTCGTCTTCGCGGTCGGCGCGATACCGCTGCTGGCGATCCGGCTCGGGAAGGTGCCGCTGCCGCCGATCACCCTGCCGACCGGCGATCCGGGCGGCGGCCTCGACCGGGTGCGCGACCTGCCGGACCGCGAACGGGTCCACGCGGCGGTGGCCCGCACTGACGAGATGCTCACCGGGATGCTCGTCGGGCACGCCGTGCTGGCCGGCCTCGCCGCCGTGCTGCTCGGGCTCACCGGCGGTGTCGCCGGTTGGGTGCTGGTCGGCGTCGCCGCGACCGTGCTGCTGCTGCGGGCCCGGCTGTTCGTGGCCGTCCGGCACCGGGTGCCGGCGGTGGTCGCCGGGCTCGCCGGTTACGCCGTGCTCGGCACCGTGCTCGCCGACCGGTCGGGCCCCGGGGGCCTGCTCGCGCTGACCCTCGGCGGACTGGCGCTGGCCCTGGTCGCGGTCGCGGCGGGCACCACGTACGCGCGGCGGCCGGTCTCCCCGTACGTCGGCCGGACCGCCGATCTCGCCGACACCGCCCTGGTGGTCTCCGTCGTCCCGGTCGCCTGCGCGGTGCTCGACCTGTACGAACAGGCCCGGGGGCTGCTCGGCTGAGCGGCCCCCGGGCCGGTCGGTGTCTGCTGACGCCTCAGTGCGTGGACTCGCCGCGCTCGGCGGCCTCCTGGGCGCGCCGGTACGAGGCGGCGATCTCCGCCTCCGCCTCCTGGCGGCCGACCCAGGTCGCACCCTCGACGGACTTGCCGGGCTCCAGGTCCTTGTACACCTCGAAGAAGTGCTGGATCTCCAGCCGGTCGAACTCGCCCAGGTGGTGGATGTCGCGCAGGTGCTCCTGGCGCGGGTCCTCGTAGGGCACGCAGAGGACCTTGTCGTCGCCGCCCTTCTCGTCGGTCATCCGGAACATGCCGATGGTGCGGCAGCGGATGAGGCAGCCCGGGAAGGTGGGCTCGGGGACCAGCACCAGCGCGTCCAGCGGGTCGCCGTCCTCACCGAGAGTGCCCTCGATGAAGCCGTAGTCGGCCGGGTACTGCGTGGAGGTGAAGAGGGTGCGGTCCAGCCGGATCCGGCCGGTCGCGTGGTCGACCTCGTACTTGTTGCGGTGACCCTTGGGGATCTCAACCGTGACGTCGAAATCCATCTGCACGCTCCCTCGTCTGCCCACGCTGGCAACGGACCAGCGGCGTCGTCGCTCTCCGGACAGGGCGAAACCCCCGACCGGTGCTCCGGCCCCCGCATAGTGTTCGGACCGAAGTAGTGTCACCCAAGCAGATTTTCGCAGCGGGAGGAGGGGGTCGTGGGGAGGGAAGATTCACACTACCGCCCGGAGGAGAGCTCTGGACGGGGGACCGGCGGATCTGGTCGGGGCGGTGCCACCGGTCGGGTCCACGTTCCCGACGCCCACCCGTCGCGTACCCCACCACCCGGTCGGATGTACGGCTCGGCCGCCGACCGGCCCACCCACGGTAACGAGGCTCCGGCGTCGTGGCCGCCGCCCGGCGGGCCGGACCCCGCACGGTCGTGGCCGTCGCCCGGCAGCGGTCGCGCGGCCGTGCCGCCCGGCAGCGGCCGTGCGGCCGTGCCGCCCGGCGCGGCGCCCCGGCCCGAGCCGCTCGACCTCTGGGCGGCCGCCGCCTCCCGGCCGCCCGCCGGCCCGCCGCCGTCGGGGTCGGCCCGGCCGCCGGCCGGCCCGTCCGCCGGGTCCCCGCCGGCCGCCCCCGTACCCCCGGCGCGCCGTCGCCGGACCCTTCCGGCCGTGCTGGCCACGGTGCTGGTTCTCGTCCTGGCCCTGGTGGGCGTCGTCGTGGTCCGCCCGGGTCCGGTGGCGGAGTGGCTGGGCGACGAGCCGGCCGGCGACCGGGTCGCCACGGAGACGCCGGAGCCGGCGCCCGCGGCGGTGCTGGCCGCCGCCGACGCGAACGCGCCGCTGCCCACCGCCGCCGGGATACGCGCCGAGATCGACTCGCTGGTCGGCGCCGCCGCGCTCGGCGATCGGGTGAACGTGTCGGTGACCGACGTCGCCACCGGCGAGTCGCTCTACGGCCGGGGCGCGGACGACGGCACGGTGCCGGCGTCGGTGACGAAGCTGGTCACCGGGGTGACCGTGCTCGCCGCGCGCGGCCCCGGGTACCGGATCCCCACCCGGGCGGTCGCCGGCCCGAACCCGGGCGAGGTGGTGCTCGTCGGCGGCGGCGATCCGACCCTCGCCGTCGACAAGAACGGCTTCTACCCCGGCGCGGCCCGGCTGGACGACCTGGCCGCGCAGGTGAAGCAGGCCCTCGGCGGCACCAGCCCCACGAAGCTGACCATCGACTCGTCGCTCTACACGGGCCCGGTGCACGAGCCCGGCTGGGACGACGACATCCCGACCGGCGGCTACGGCGGGTCGATCACCGCGCTGATGACCGACGGTGCGCGCAGCGACGTGCCGCGGGCGAAGAAGGACCACGACAACGGCGACCACGCCGCCGAGCGGGTGAGCCAGCCGGACCTCGCCGCCGGCCGCGCCTTCGCCCGGCTGCTGGGCATACCGACCGGCGCCGTGAAGCGCGGCAAGGCGCCGACGGCCGGGGCGGACGCGACGGCCGGCGCGCCGGGCAGCGAGCTGGGCGTCGTGCACTCGCTGCCGATGGTGCGACTGGTCGATCTCATGATCAGTGACAGCGACAACATCGTCGCGGAGGCGCTGGCCCGCCAGGTCGCCCTGGCCCGGAACGAGTCGGCCTCGTTCGCGGGGGCGGCGAAGGCGATGGACGCGGTGGCCGCCGAGCTGGGCCTGCCGGCCGACGAACTCTCCCTCGCCGACGGCAGCGGCCTGTCCCGGACCAACCGGATCAGCCCGTCGCTGCTCACCGACCTGATCACCCTCGCCGGCAACGGCACCCGCCCCGAGCTGGCCGCGATCTTCGGCGGCCTGCCGGTCGCCGCCTGGTCCGGCACGCTCGCCGACCGGTACGCGGGCGCGGCGGCGAAGGCCGGTGCCGGCGTGGTCCGCGCCAAGACCGGAACCCTGAGCGGGGTGCACGCGATCGCGGGCGTGGTGACCACCGTCGACGGCCGGCTGCTGGGCTTCGCCGTGCTCACCGACCGGACGCCGGACGGGCAGGAGGGGCCCCGCGCCGCCCTCGACCGCATCGCCGCCGCCCTCGCCGGCTGCGGCTGCCGTTAGGGGCCTGTCCACCGGCCGTACCGGGCCTGGTGAACGGGCCCCCTCGGGGCGTCGCCGGGAGGGTGGGTGCTCCCCGCGCGGCGGTCGAGCCCGGGCCGGGTTGTGGCGGCGCGGGTACGGTGGGTCCATGGCGCAGTTCGTGGACTGGGATCTGGCCGCCGCGACGGCGGGGGCGCTGGGCAAGTCGGGCCCACGCGTGTCGTACGCGGAGGCCACCGAGGTGGTCGGCGATCTGCGGCGGTTGACCGACGAGGCGGCCGGGCACGTCGCCGACTACACCGGGCTGCGGTCGCAGGTGTCGCACCCGCCGGTGCGGGTGGTCGACCGCCGCGACTGGGCGGCGACCAACATCGCCGGGCTGCGCGAGGTCATCGGCCCGCTGGTCAGCCGGCTCACCAAGGACAAGCAGCCCGGCGCGCTGACCGAGGCGGTCGGCTCGCGCGTCACGGGTGTGCAGGCCGGGACGGTGCTGGCGTACCTGTCCGGCCGGGTCCTCGGCCAGTACGAGGTGTTCTCCGCCGACCCGGGTCAGCTGCTCCTGGTCGCGCCGAACATCGTCGAGGTCGAGCGGAAGCTGGGCGCCGACCCCCGCGACTTCCGGCTCTGGGTCTGCCTGCACGAGGTCACCCACCGGACGCAGTTCACGGCCGTGCCCTGGATGCGGGCGTACTTCCTCAGCGAGGTGCAGGCGTTCGTCGACGCGTCCTCGGCCGGCGGCGACAACCTGCTGGAGCGGCTGCGCCGGGGCGTCGCCACGCTCTCCGATGCGGTGAAGGACCCGGAGAGCCGCACCAGCGTGCTCGACCTCGTCCAGACCCCGGCTCAGAAGGCCGTGCTGGACCGGCTGACCGCGCTGATGACGCTGCTGGAGGGGCACGCCGAGTTCGTGATGGACGGTGTCGGCCCGCAGGTGATCCCGAGCGTGGAGCGCATCCGGGCTTCGTTCAACCGTCGCCGGGAGGCCGGCAACCCGCTGGAGAAGGCGATCCGCCGCCTGCTCGGTGTCGACGTCAAGATGCGTCAGTACGCCGAGGGCCGCAAGTTCGTGCACGGTGTGGTCGACCGGGTCGGTATGGAGGGCTTCAACCGAATCTTCGCCTCGCCGCTCACCCTGCCCCGGCTGGAGGAACTGGGCGACCCGGACGCCTGGGTGGGCCGGGTGCACGGGCCGGCCGGCCCGCTGCCGGCCGCCGGCTGACCGTCCGCCCGTGGCCGCGCTGGCACCGCCGGTCGCCGCGATCCGGGTCGCCGTCCGCCGCGCGCTGACCGGCCTGCCCGGTTCCGGGCCGGTGCTGGTGGCCTGCTCGGGGGGTGCCGACTCGCTCGCGCTGGCCGCCGCCACCGCCTTCGTTGCGCCGCGGCTGGGCCGTACCGCCGGGCTGGTGACGGTCGACCACGGCCTCCAGGCGGGTTCGGCGGAGCGGGCGGCGGCGGTGGCGGCGTGGGCCCGGGAGACCGGCCTCGACCCCGTCGAGTCGGTCCGGGTCGAGGTGGCCGGGCGGCCCGGTGGCCCGGAGTCCGCCGCCCGCGACGCCCGCTACCAGGCGCTGGCCGAGGTCGCCGCCCGGCACCGCGCGGCGGCGCTGCTCACCGGGCACACCCGGGACGACCAGGCGGAGACGGTCCTGCTCGCGTTGGCCCGTGGGGCCGGCCCGCGCGGGCTGGCCGGGATGCCGGCCCAGCGGAGTCTGGACGGCGTTCCGCTGCTGCGCCCGCTGCTGGAGGTGAGCCGGGAGCAGACCCGTACGGCGTGCGCGGTGCTCGGGCTGAGCCCCTGGGAGGATCCGCACAACGCCGACCCGTCGTACGCCCGCGCCCGGGTGCGGGCCGACGTGCTGCCGGCGCTGGTCCGCGCCCTCGGGCCCGGGGTGCTGGACAACCTGGCCCGCACCGCCCGCCTGGTCGCCGCCGACAACGAGGCGCTCGACGACCTGGCCGCCGGTGCGTTCGACACGGTCCGGGAGCCGGGGGGTGCGCTGTCGGTGCCCGGGCTCGCCGGTCTCGCGCCCGCCGTCCGCAGCCGGGTGCTGCACGCGTGGGCCCGGGAGTTGGGCGCGCCGCCGGCTGCGCTGTCGTACCGGCACGTGGCCGCCCTGGACGCCCTGGTCACGGGCTGGCGCGGGCAGGGGGCGGCGTACCTGCCGGGCGGGCTGCGGGTGGTCCGCCGCGACCACCGCCTGACCGCCGTCGGTCCCCGCTGAACCAGGCACCACCCAGCCTGCCTGCCAGCGACCGCCTCTCCCCTCGGCCCCTTTGCTCTGCTTCAACCGGCGCACCAGTTCGTGTCCGGAAGTGTTGCGTGGGTTGAAGCAGAGCAAAGGCGACGGCGAGGGTCACTTCCGGCCGGAGCGCGGCCGGAGCGCGGCCGGAGCGGGTGAGCGGGCGTGGGGTGTCCGGGAGCCGCCGGAGGCGGTAGACATGGCGGATGGCGTACCCCCGGAGGCCCCTGTTCGCCCCGCGGGGCGCGGTGGCGACGAGCCATCCGCTGGCCGCGGCGGCGGGCCTGGCCGTGTTGCGGCGCGGCGGCAACGCCGTCGACGCCGCACTGGCCACCGCGACCACCCTGACCGTGGTGCAGCCGCCGTCCAACGACATCGGCGGCGACCTCTTCGCGATCGTGTGGGACGGCGACCGGCTGCACGGGTTGAACGGCGCCGGCCGGTCCCCGGCGGCGCTGACCCGCGAGGCGGTCCTCGCCGCGACCGGCGGTGCGGGCGCGGAACCGGTGGCCGCGCTGGGCGGCGCGCAGGGACGCGGTCCGGCGATGCCGGCCCGGGGTTGGCTGCCGGTGACGGTGCCCGGCGCGCCGGCCGGCTGGCGGGACCTCCACGACCGGTTCGGGTCGCTGCCGTTCGCCGAGCTGTTCAGCGACGCGATCGGGTACGCCGAGCACGGCCACCCGGTCTCCGCCGGGGTGGCGGCGGCCTGGGAGCGGGCGCTCGCCGGGCACGCCGGCCTGGTGGGGGAGGAGTACGCCGAGTTCGCGCGGGTGTTCGCGCCGAGCGGGCGGGCGCCCCGGCCGGGCGAGTGGTGGCGCAACCCGGACGCGGCGCGGACGCTGCGGCGGATCGCCGCGAGCGGGGCGGAGGACTTCTACCGGGGCACCGTCGCCGCGGCGCTGGACGCGCACGCCGCCCGCACCGGCGGCTTCCTCACCGGCGACGACCTGGCCCGGCACAGCTCGACCTGGGTGGAGCCGGTGCACACCCGTTACCGGGGGCACGAGGTCTGGGAGCTGCCGCCGCCGGGGCAGGGCCTCGCCGCCCTGCTCGCCCTGCACGTCCTGGACGGCCTGGACCTCGCGGACGTGCCGCCGCCCGAGCGGGTGCACCGCCAGGTCGAGGCGGTCAAGCTCGGCTTCGCCGACGCGCACGCCCACGTCGCCGACCCGGACCGCGCGGCGGTGCCCACGGCGGCGCTGCTCGACCCGGGGTACGCGGCCGCCCGGCGGGCGCTGGTCACCGACCGGGCCGGGGAACCGGTGGCCGGTGACCCCGAGCGGGGCGGCACGGTCTACCTCTGCACCGCCGACGCGGGCGGGATGATGGTGAGCCTCATCCAGTCCACCTACCTGGCGTTCGGATCGCACGTGGTGCTGCCCGGGTACGGCTTCGCGCTGCAGAACCGGGGTCTGGGCTTCCGCCTCGACCCGGCCCACCCGAACGTGGTCGCGCCGGCGAAGCGTCCGTTCCACACGATCATCCCGGGCTTCCTGACCCGCGACGGTCTGCCGGTCGGCCCGTTCGGGGTGATGGGCGGGCACATGCAGCCACAGGGGCACGTGCAGCTCGTGTCGGCGACCCTCGACGGCGGGCTGGATCCGCAGGCGGCGCTGGACGCGCCGCGCTGGTACTGGCACGCCGGGCGGTCGCTGCTCGTCGAGCCGGGCCTGGCGGCGGAGCCCGGCCTGGTCGCGGGGTTGCACGCCCGGGGCCACGAGGTCGCCGTCCCGGCCGAGCCGTCGGTCTTCGGGTACGGGCAGGCGATCTGGCGATCCCCGGACGGCGGGTACGTCGCCGGCTCCGAGTCCCGGGTCGACGGCGGGCTGGTCGGCTTCTGAGGCCACCCGGACCGACCGGCACCGAGGCCGGGCCGGTGGGGTCAGCCGGCCGGGGTGCGGTCCCGGAAGGTGGTGCGGTACGCCTGCGGGGTGGCGCCCACCCGCCGGGTGAAGTGGTGGCGCAGTGCCGCGGCGTCGGAGAAGCCGGCGTGGTCG
Organism: Micromonospora sp. WMMC415; assembly: GCF_009707425.1. Lineage (GTDB taxonomy): Bacteria > Actinomycetota > Actinomycetes > Mycobacteriales > Micromonosporaceae > Micromonospora. The sequence goes on from NZ_CP046104.1 coordinate 1,252,517, forward strand.
GCGACCTCCTCGACGGTGAGCCGGGTCTCCTCCAGCAGCCGCCGGGCCAGCAGCACCCGCTGGTTGGTGAGCCAGTCGTGCGGGGTGGTGCCGGTCTCCGCCCGGAACCGCCGGGCGAACGTCCGGGGGGCCATGTCGGCCCGGGCGGCCAGGTCGTCCACGGTCAGCGGCCGGTCCAGGTGACCCATCAGCCACTCCAGCACCGGTTCCAGCGTGGGCGCCTCGGGGGCCTTCGGGATCGGGGCCTCGACGTACTGGGACTGCCCGCCGTCGCGGTGCGGGGGGACCACCATCCGGCGGGCCAGCCGGGTGGCCGTCGCCGACCCGTGTTCCTGGCGGACGAGATGCAGGCAGGCGTCGATGCCGGCGGCGGTGCCGGCGCTGGTGAGCACCCGCCCGTCCTGCACGTAGAGCGAGTTGCACTGCACCTTCGCGTCGGGGTGGCGGCGTTGCAGGTCGTCGGCGTACTTCCAGTGGGTCGTGCATTCGCGGCCGTCGAGGAGCCCCGCCTCGCCGAGCACGAAGGCGCCGGAGCAGACGCTCAGCACGTACGCGCCCCGGCCGGCGGCCCGGCGCAGCGCGGCGAGCGCGGCCGGCGGCACCGGGGTGCCGTGCGTGTGCGCCGGCACGGCCACCAGGTCGGCCTCGTCGACCGCCGTGAGGTCGCCGTGCGGGGTGAGGTGAAAGCCCGACGAGGTGCGGACGGGCCTGCCGTCGACGGTGCAGACGGAGAAGCGGTAACCGGGGAAGCCGTCGGCGGTGCGGTCGGTACCGAAGACCTCGGCGAGCACCCCGAGCTCGAACGGGACGACGTTGTCGAGGGCGATGACGGCGACGGAGCGGAGCATGTGACGAGGGTAACCACAGGGGTGGCAGGAAATCGAGGGCCAATGGCATTCCTGCCACTGTCCCGGTTGGTGGGTGTGGCGGAAAATGGGGACAGTCCGGTGCGCACCGGCGGCGAAACCGACACGAACCTCGCGAAAGTGAGCGCCGCCATGGAGTTCCTGCTGTTCCTTTTGTTCCTTGTCCTCCTCGCCTCCGCCTCGGCGGCCGGCCTCACCGCCGACAGCCGGGACTCGGCTGACTGGAAGCCGACCGACGGCGGCCGGCGCTGGCGGTCCCGTGCCTGCTGAGCGTTCTGGGGGCCTTCGTCGGAAAGATCCCGGGCGGGACCGTGCCCGAAAGGGGCGGCCCCGCCGACGGGGGCCATCCGGCGTACGGCAGGCTAGGAGCCATGGCTGACGGCTCCTGGTACGACGCCGACATCGACCACGTGATCATCTCCGAGGCGCAGATCCGCGAGAAGACCGCGGAACTCGCCAAGCAGGTCTCGGCGGACTACGCCGACGTCGAGGACGGGCTGCTGCTCGTCTGTGTCCTCAAGGGCGCGGTGATGTTCATGGCCGACTTCGCCCGGGCGCTGGGCCGCCAGGGCCCGCCGGCCGAGCTGGAGTTCATGGCCGTCTCCTCGTACGGCCAGGGCACCACCTCCTCCGGGGTGGTGCGGATCCTCAAGGACCTGGACCGGGACATCGCCGGCCGGCACGTGGTCGTGGTGGAGGACATCGTCGACTCCGGGCTGACCCTCTCCTGGCTGTTGCGCTACCTGGAGTCCCGCTCGGCGGCGAGCGTCGAGGTGGTCGCCCTGTTCCGCAAGCCGGACGCGGTGAAGGTGCCGGTCCCGGTCAAGTACGTCGGCTTCGACATCCCGACCGAGTTCGTCGTCGGCTACGGCCTCGACTTCGGCGAGCGCTACCGCGAGTTGCCCTACGTCGGCGTCCTCAAGCCCGAGGTCTACGCCCGCTCCTGACGGCGACGTCCCGCCGACATTCAGCGGACTCTCAGGCAGCCGGACTACGGTGGAGGCCGGTGGCGTGGAGGCACTCTCCACGCCCGACCCCTCGCACCGCGTGACCGGGCGGTCGGGTGGCCGGGTGCGGAGCTCCCGCTGCGCCGGCTTGAAACCCCGGTTCGCCCTGCGCGTAAGTGCCCGGCTGGCAAGCTCATACCTCGCGTGCACGGTGTACCGTCGAATGACCGCGGCGCGATTCGGCGCCCCGGGGTCGATGCCGGCCCGCACGGCGGCTCGGCCGCCGCGCTGGCGGCGACACCATCAGACGGTCAGGACGTCGATCAGGAGGATGCGGGCGTCACGGCGCTCGACAACAGTATGGAACGTACGCGTTTCTTCCGCCGACCGGTGGTCTGGATCATCCTGGTCATCCTCGGCGCCGTTGTGCTCAGTCAGCTGTTCACCGCTGGTCCCAGCTACCACCGGGTGGACACTTCCGTTGCGCTCGACCAGCTCAACACCGGCAACCCCAAGATCAATAAGGTCGTCTTCCAGGACAAGGAACAGACGATCCAGCTCGACCTGGCCGAAAAGGTCAAGTTCGGCGACACCACCACCGACCGGATCGAGGCGCAGTTCCCGTACGAGGTCGGCGACGAGGTCTGGAACGAGGTCCTCGAGGCCAAGGCGAACAACCGGGTCACCGGCCCGGCCGACGTCAAGGTGTCGTCCGACAGCATCTGGGTGAGCCTGCTGGTCAACCTGCTCCCCATCGCCCTGCTCGTCCTGCTGCTGCTGTTCTTCATGTCGCAGATGCAGGGCGGCGGCTCCCGGGTGCTCAACTTCGGCAAGTCCAAGGCCAAGATGATCACCAAGGACACGCCGAAGACCACGTTCGCGGACGTGGCCGGCGCCGAGGAGGCCGTCGAGGAGCTGCACGAGATCAAGGACTTCCTGCAGAACCCGGCGAAGTACCAGGCGCTCGGTGCCAAGATCCCGAAGGGTGTGCTGCTCTTCGGCCCTCCCGGCACCGGTAAGACGCTGCTCGCCCGCGCCGTCGCCGGCGAGGCGGGGGTTCCGTTCTACTCGATCTCCGGCTCCGACTTCGTGGAGATGTTCGTGGGTGTCGGCGCCAGCCGCGTCCGTGACCTCTTCGAGCAGGCCAAGGCGAACGCCCCGGCGATCGTCTTCGTCGACGAGATCGACGCGGTCGGCCGCCACCGCGGCGCCGGCATGGGCGGCGGCCACGACGAGCGCGAGCAGACCCTCAACCAGCTGCTCGTCGAGATGGACGGCTTCGACACCAAGGGCGGCGTGATCCTGATCGCCGCCACCAACCGGCCGGACATCCTCGACCCGGCCCTGCTGCGGCCGGGCCGCTTCGACCGGCAGATCCCGGTGGACGCGCCGGACATGGAGGGCCGCAAGGCCATCCTGCGGGTGCACGCCAAGGGCAAGCCGTTCACCCCGGACGTCGACCTCGACTCCGTGGCGCGGCGGACCCCGGGCTTCAGCGGCGCCGACCTGGCCAACGTGATCAACGAGGCCGCGCTGCTCACCGCCCGTAAGGACCAGCGGGCGATCACCAACGACTCGCTGGAGGAGTCGATCGACCGGGTGATCGCCGGCCCGCAGCGGCGCACGCGGGTGATGAGCGACCAGGAGAAGAAGATCACCGCGTACCACGAGGGTGGGCACGCGCTGGTCGCCTGGGCGCTGCCGCACGCCGCGCCGGTGCACAAGGTGACGATCCTGTCCCGCGGCCGGTCGCTGGGCCACACCCTGGTCCTGCCCACCGAGGACAAGTACACCCAGACCCGCGCCGAGATGGTCGACACCCTGGCGTACGCGCTGGGCGGCCGGGCCGCCGAGGAACTGGTGTTCCACGAGCCCACCACCGGCGCCGGCAACGACATCGAGAAGGCCACCCAGCTGGCCCGAGCGATGATCACCCAGTACGGCATGAGTTCCAAGCTCGGCGCCATCAAGTACGGCACCAGCGGCGACGAGCCGTTCCTCGGCCGCAACATGGGCCACGAGCGGGACTACTCCGACGCGGTGGCCGCCGAGATCGACGCCGAGATGCGGGCGCTGATCGAGCTGGCGCACGACGAGGCCTGGGAGATCCTGGTCGAGTACCGGGACGTCCTGGACAACATCGTGCTCGAGCTGATGGAGAAGGAGACCCTCTCCACCGCCGACATGGCCCGCATCTGCGCCCGGGTGGCGAAGCGCCCGCCGATGGCCCCGTACAACGGCTTCGGCAAGCGCCAGCCCTCCACCGAGCCGCCGGTGCTGACCCCGTCCGAGAAGGAGGCGCTCAAGGCGCAGGCCCAGGCCGACGGTGCCTCCGTCGGAGGCGGCCCGGCCTCGAACAACTCGGACGGTACGCACTGAGCACCGACGAGACGGCGGCCAGCCCCCACCGGGGGCTGGCCGCCTCCGCCACGGAACCCGACGACGACGCCATGGACTACGTCGCCGCCCGGCTGATCAGCGGCAAGCTCACCGGCCGCCCGATCGAGGACACGATGGACCTCGCCCGGATCGAGAAGGCGGTCCGCGAGATCCTGATCGCGGTCGGGGAGGACCCGGACCGCGACGGGCTCCAGCAGACGCCCGCCCGGGTCGCCCGCGCGTACGCCGAGCTGTTCGCCGGCCTCCGCGTCGACCCGGCGCAGGTGCTCACCACCACCTTCGAGGCCAACCACGAGGAGCTGGTCCTCGTCCGGGACATCGACGTGATGAGCCTCTGCGAGCACCACCTGCTGCCGTTCCGGGGCAGCGCCCACATCGGCTACATCCCCGGCCCGGACGGCCGGATCACCGGCCTGTCCAAGCTGGCCCGGCTGGTCGAGGTCTTCGCCCGCCGGCCCCAGGTGCAGGAGCGGCTCACGTCGCAGATTGCCGACCTGCTCATGGAGCGGCTCGACCCGCGCGGCGTGATCGTCGTCCTCGAGTGCGAACACATGTGCATGGCCATGCGCGGCATCCAGAAGTCGGGCGCCCAGACCATCACGTCCGCGGTGCGCGGCACTCTCCAGCGCGACGCGAAGTCCCGCGCCGAAGCGATGGCTCTGATCAACTCCCGCTGACCGGCCGCCGGTCAACGGCGGGCCGCCCGCCAATGCCGTCGACGACGGTGGGGTGGCGGGCTCAGCTCAGCCGGCCAGGAGCGCGAGCAGAAGAACGGCGCTGACCAGCACCGCCGGCACCAGGCAGACCAGCGCGCCCAGCCGGGCCGTGCGGTCCGCCCGCCCACCGGGCCCGGCCGGGAAGAGCCGCCCGACCCCCAGCCACCCCGCGGCGAACGCCACCGCCGGCATCGGCAGCCCGACGACCAGCGCGGCGAGGGTCACCGGGCCCGGCCCGGTCACCACGAGCAGCACCACCTGGACCAGCGGCACCAGCAGGGCCAGTGGCGCGTACACCAGCAGGTTGCGCGCCGCGGTGGGCCAACCCGCCGCGCCGACCAGCCCACGCGCGGCCAGCGCCGCGTCCGCCGCGTCCGCACGGCTGCCGGCCATCCGCAGCGCCGCCAGCACGGCCGCGGGCCCACTCGCCATCGACCGGGTCGCCTCCGTCAGCTCCGGCGGTGTCGGCACCAGCGAGATCGGCGGTACACCGGCCTCGCGCAGCCGCGCCTCCTGCGCTGCCAGGCGCGTGCGTACCGTCGCCAGCTCCTCGCGGGCGGCCTGGACCGCGTGGGCCTGCTCGCCCGCGGCGGTGGCCGCGTCCCGGCGGACCCCGTCCAGTTGCCGGGTCGCCGCGAGGTACTCCGTCCAGGCGGTGGTGACCGGACCGCCGGCGGCGCCGGTGGGCGCGACGTCGGCGGGTGCGGTGCCGTCGGTGGTCCGCTGGCGCCCGGGGCCAGCGGCGTGGGTACGCGCGCGACTCATGCCGGTGCTCCGTCCAGCGCGAACGGGACCAGGACCGTGCCCTGCTCACCCGGACCGTCCCAGAGCACCGCCCGGGCCGGCCGGGGGCGCCACTCGACCGCGCGGCCGAACACCGTCGCGAGCTGCGCCCCGGGCACGTCCACCGTGGCCACCGCAGTGACCTTGGTCACCTCGCGCTCCGGCTCCAGCAGGGCCGCGAACGACGGCACGGTGCGCCACCGGCCCAGCAGGTGCCGGCCGGCCGGCGGTCCCTCCCGCAGCAGCACGCCCAGCCGCTCCGGCGCGAGCTGCCCCGGCGGGCCGTCCAGATCGAAGGCGACCACGTAGGCCGGCCCGGTCGCGTCGAGAACGTCGAGCAGGC